>JACRGH010000053.1 GCA_016212375.1 Microcaldota archaeon | reverse complement strand
TTGGGAGTCAGTCGGAGCACGGCGCGAACGATACAGCCGTGCTAATGAGTTTTTTCCAGACGGCGCGTTTGCAGAACGAAAACTTCATCGAGTTTGTCCATGATTTGGCGGAAAACCGCCTACGAAACTAAACGGTTACCTGCTTTTTTTCCGGTTTTTCCTCCGCTTTGTCCCCATTCGCCTTTGCAAATTGCATGAATTTGCCCGTCTATCCGGTTTACTCGCGGTCCCATTCTTCCCGCTCGGTTGATAGGTCCAGTAACGCTATTGTCCGAGGACGGGCCGCTGATTTGCCGCTGCCCTTTCGCATCGCTTCAGCGTGACCCGCGGTGTTTGTGGGTGGCGTAATAGTACAGGTACTGCCAACGGTCGGGCGTGAGGTAATGCACCATCCAAGGCCGTTTCCACACGAGCCAACTTGCGGCAAACAAAAAGGCCGCCAAAACGACCAGGGGTATCAGAAGGCCATCGGATGGTAATGCCTGCGCTTGCACCTTGAGCCGTGGCGGCGGAAGGGGTGTGGGGAAAATCTTTTTGGTCTGGTCCCCTTTGAACTGGTGCACTGCCGTCATTTTGATGCGCTCCGGCGTCAGGGCTTTCCGTACGGTTGCGCGGGCCTTGAATACTTCCCCGATTTCGGCGTTGACCAACCACACCACGCGGGTGGCGTTGCCAATCCTTTCCAAACGGTATTTGCTTTTTGGTTCCGAGTCGAAATCAAGCCGGTTTTGCGGCGCGGCCTTCACGGTGTTCCCGGAATCCTGTGCCACTTCCAGATTCAAGGACACGATTCCCTGCTCGAAGTATTCCGCTGGAAATGGGTAGTCCACGACCAAGGTGTGCTCGCCAGCCGTCTCAAAAGTGACCACGGTGTCCAATATTGTTTGGTGCGTCGTCACTTCGGCGCTCACCGCGCTTTGGCCGCTTTGCGTGCCGCTGACTTGGACCGTTTGGCCGGCCGCAATGACTGGCTCGGCTTCCACCGCCGTGACGACCAGCGGAGGTACCAATGAGGGTGGAATCGGAGCGACCGTTTCGGCGTCTTGGCTGTCGGCCCCCGGAAGTGGCGCATTGGCTTGCTCGTCGGCGCTTTTTGCATCCGCTACCACATCGGCCGCATTTTTTGGCGGGGTTAATCCCGGTTTAATGGGGGCATCGGTTATCGGCAGGCCGGTTTCCGGGTTTATCGGCGGTTTTTTATCAATTGGAGGGACGTCCGCAATTGGAATCGGTGGTTTTTTCGTCTCATCCGGCTTTTTCGGCAACGTGGGTTTGTCCGGTTTGGCGCTTGCATCCGGCAGGGGGGCGTTGGACGGGGCCGGTTTTTTAATCGTGCTAGGCGGGATTACGGGCTGGTTTACGGGTGCCGACGTCGCAGGCGCGCTACTGCCTCCGCCGCCGATGAATACCGGTTCTTTTGGCAAGCACAATCCAGGATGGCTTAGGAAGCGGTACGTCGGTCCGCGCGGCAAAAACGCCTCGAAGTTGACCGGCGAGCCGTCAAAACCTGGAACCGACGGATAAACCAGCGGCACGGCAAACACGGTTTTTCGATTGATATAATCCCACAATGCGTATTCGACAAACGGTGGTTTTCCAGGTTGGGTCCTTAGTTCTATCCGGGGTATTTTCGGGTAGAATATCGATGCGATTGAAACCGAGCCGTTCGGGATGAAAAACCGGCCGGCATCCTCGATTGTTCCAGGTTCCACCTTCGCCGCGTCGTTCAGTCGCGCCAAGTCCGCCGGAACCAATGCATCCCAGCGGACTGTGTCCGATTCCGTTATGAACAACCAATCGGATTTCGTCAGGCAGGGCGGCGCGTAACGGGCGGTAATCATGTACACGCGTGGTTGGACCGCCTTCGTGGTTGATTGGATGTTCGGTCCGCTGATGATGGACGTCTGGGTTTCCGTACCTGTTGGGTTGGCCAATCCGTAAAACGCCATCCAGCTGTCCGCCTCTTGGTCGATGGTCACGTCGATATGGAAGATTCCTCCGGCGCTTACGTCCGCGGTATTGGGCCCTACCGCCCCGATTGGAAGGATGAATAGGACCAACAATGCCAGTGCCACGCATATCGTGGCGTGTTTTGGGGTAATTTCAGCGGACGTAAATGGTGCACGACCGGACGTCAGTCTGGTCTTGTTTTTTCCCGTATCTTCCGATGTCCCATTGGTCATGGTGCCATGCCTTTTTTGTGGTGGCTGATTTTAAGGATGAACAAAAACACGCCCAATGCCAATGCGGCAAGAGCCCCTGCCAATGTCACGGCTTCGTTGGCTCCGGGTTGCAATACGGTAAATGTCAGCGGTCTTGAATCCAGCACCACGTTTTGGTCTTCGGTCGCCACGATGGCGTCCGCCTTGTACGGCCCGGCTGCCAAGTTGATGGTATCCGTGCTGAACGATAAGGTCTTTCCGTTGGATGCTTTTTTGGCAGTTGAGCGGGCAACGCCCACCGTCTTGTTGGTGATTCCGTCCCGGATGCGCACTAAAAAGAAGACCGATGTAGCGCTTCCATTGTGGGCGTACGTCGCGTTGAATGCCATCGGATTGGTGCCATCCGATGCCAATACGTATCCGCTTAAGGCGGAGCCGCCAAAAAGGGCCATTATCGCATGCGCTTCCTGGATAATGCCGGAGAACGTGGACACGTTTTGCGTTGCGTTGGCATTTGTCAGATTCGATGCGGTGGCATTTGGCGTCGGGCTTGGGGTTGATTGCACCGATGGCTCCGGCGTCACTTCGGGCGTGGGAGTCGGGCTTGGCGTGGGTGTGGGAAGGGGTTCGGCGTACACTTGGGCGTACGAGGTGTTTCCCAATCCCACGAACACGCGGTACAGCGCCACGGCCAATTTGCTGGTGTTGTACCGTCCGTTTTCCTCCATGGAAAAGCGCGATTCGTTTTGTCCGTCGGGTGCAAAGGATTCAAAAACGGCGGTCAAAAACTGCGACGGACCGATGGGTACGTTGGATAAGCCCAACAGCCGGATTCCGTATCCGTTGGACGCGTTGAACGTCTCGCCGATGTGCAATGCGGCGTACGTCACGTTGGGGCTGGGCGGTTCCTGCGGCTGCGTCACGTTGGGATTGAAATAAAACAAGATCGGATTTAGCGGAAGCGTTTCCCCCAAGGCATCCGTTGCCAACGCCGTCCAGGAAACGGCGGTTGCCGTGTCATTGATTTGGAAGGTGAGATTCTGGGTGAAAAACGACGGTTTGGGCAGAGCGGCGGAAAAAACGGATTGGTCCGTCCCGGAGTTGTTGCTGTACAATGCCACGTAGGTCAATCCGTAGAGGCTGTCCCAACGCAATTGGAATACGGCGGTCTGATTGTTGAATGTGGCATTGTAAAACGCCAATGTAAAATTGATGGTGGGTAAAACGGCTTGGCTGAACGTTTGGTTGAGGCAGCGCCGTGAGCAGGAAGTGACCATTCCGTTGATGGTGCCGAAACTAGGCGTGGTCAAATTCAGGCTGTGCTGTTTTTTCAACGAGGTGTTGGCGTAGGTGTTGGTCGAGCCGTTGGACGTCGTGAATGCGACCGATTCGTTGGTCGGCACGTCGGTCTGCCAGGATACGTTGAAGATGCGTGGGGCCATTTGGACCACGGTCAGGTTGGCAAGCGTGCTGAACGGTTCGAACGATGCGTTTGAGCTGTTGCGGTTGCCCGCCTGGTCCACCACGTCCAACCGGTATGCATATGTGGCGTTGGCCGTGGCGTTGTAGTCCAATACGTGCAAAACCGAGGCATTCGTGGTATTCAGAATCAACGTGGTGTTCCGATACAGTTCGAACCTAACGATGCCGGAAAGTGCGTCCGAACTTTGGTTGGACCATGAGACGTTGTACTCCGCTATGCTTACATTGGGTGCATTGGGCATGCCCAGGTCCACGCCTACGCTTCCGTTGGTGGGCGCAAAAACCGTGCCATTGGCGTCTGTACATGCCAGTGTCCAGAGCCAATTCCCTTCTGCAAATGCGCGGGTGAACCCGTTGCCGGATGCGTTGATGGAACTGGTGTTGGCAACTGGTGAAAATCCGGATTCGTTGGTGTATAATGCGCAGTTGGACGCGTTGCCTCCGACGGTGAAATTCAAGGCCCAGGCCGTCGTATTCTGCCAGGAAAACGTCGTGTTCAACGTCACGTTCAGGGCGCCGATGGACGGGATGACGCCCAGTATTGTCAAGGCAAGCAAGAACAGGACCGGTGGTGGGGTCGGTTCGGTCATGGCCATAGTGGTCCTTATTGCTTTTCAGTCTTTTTAGCGCTTGAGCTTGGTCAGGCCCAACAATGTCGCAAGCCCTTCCAGGCGTTGGTTCAGCGTGTGGGATTCGACTTTGGTCTGCATCGTGCTTTTCAATGCGGTTGCGTCGTGGTGGAGTCGTCGGGTTTCGTCTTCCAACTGGATCAATTTGTCCTCGAATGACGCCAAGGATTGGCGCATGGCGCGTTGCACGTCCAGCAGGATGTGCACGACCCAGAACATCAGTGCCAGTACCACTGCGGCGGCGCCGACGACCCATTCAAATGAGATGATTTGCATGTTTTTCGTTTTCCTTATCTTCGTATTCTTCCGGTCACCGGCTTATTGGCATGGCGCCTTACCGTGACGCGTTGTTGCCGTTGGTTGTGCACCTGGTGCAACACGTGCATGGAAAATAGTGAGATGGCGTGGTCCATTTCCGATGTTGACAGGCGGCCTTCCAAGTCCTTGTGCGTTCCATCGAGGGAATTGCGGCATTCGTGCATGTTCTTTTCCACGGCTTTGAGCCGGTCCGTTAATGTGCCCACCTTTTTTTTGTACGTCTTAATCCGGATGTAGGCGTATCCGGCGAGGCTGCAAAAAATCAGCAAGCCGGCGGCCAATTCGCCCAAGAAAACCAATGTGTAATCATCCGCCATGGCTTTTCCTCGGAGAATTCCGGATTGACTTCGTGGACGTCCCAACGCCTACGCTGTCCGTTTTTTTCAATTGTGAACGCCCTAACGCGGCGGATGGGTGTGGTGGCATGGGGTGTGTCTAACCATGAATCACGCAATCAAGGTATAAAAAGGTCGGTTTATTTTGTTCGATTTCATCGGCAGATTATGAGGGGGGGGTTATCCGATGTTTTTTTCGGCCAACACGTCCTGGATCCGCCCGTGAATCTTTTCCGCCAGCAACAATTTGCCATTTTGCACGCAGTCCACCACGGCCCATTTACGGCTTTTAGCCAATTCCAGATAGTTTTGGTGCACCCGGTTTTCAAATGCGGTGTCGGCTTCGTGGATGTCCTGTTCCTGGCCTTTGCTTGAAAGCGGGTTCTTGGCATTCCGGCCGGCATAGTTTTGTTGCGTCAGGTTCCGGGGCACGTCCAAAAAGATGACGGCGTCCGCTTGCGGCAGGTTTTTTTCAACGGCGTCAATCCAGGCCCACAGCGCTTGTTTTTCTTTGCCTTCCGGAACCAAGGCGCCTTGGAATGCGTAATTGGCGGGGCTGTAACGGTCCAAAATCACGACGTCGTTGTCCTGCAAGGCATTGCGGATTTTCGGCGCATTCTGGTAGCGGTCCAAGGCGTACAAGATGACCGCGGTTTGCACCAAGTCCTCCTTCGGCCCCCACTTTCCGGAGAGGTATTGGGCGATGAGCTGGCCGATTTCCGAGTCGTAATCCGGAAACGAATAAAGGGAGGCTTTTTTTCCGGATTTTTGGAGGCTTTCCAACAATAATTTGGCTTGGGTGTGCTTCCCTGCGGCTGAGAGGCCTTCCAGCACGATAAGTTTTCCGGTCATGGTAGTCCGTTTGGCCAATAGTCGCTTTAAGGGTTTTCTTGATTGTCGAGAAGTCTTTTTTCGTTGCGTTTTTTTCAAACCGCAAACGGCGCCAGGTAATACAGGACCGTCGCGGCTACAGGCAGAATCAAGTTGTCATCCGCCGGGATGTCCGCGGTTTCCAAAACGCCCAAAATAATGGCGTAGGAAAGCGCATGCAATGGGGGTATGACCAATGCGGCAATGCCGGCTGCACTTAAAATGAATGCCACCAGGCCTTCGGTGGTCTTTTTTGGGCTCCATGGCAGTTTCCATTTGCCATACAGGCCCACCAACGTCGCAAATCCGTCGCCAAATGCCACGATGGCAATCGCGCCTAGGGCGAAATGAAACGGCGTGAAGGACAGGACGAACAAGGCTCCGGCAAAATACATCAACGCGCCTTGGCCTGGAAACAATGCCGATGATCGTTCAAAGCGGGAAAGCACCGGGTCGATGAGCGGCAAACGCATACCGGATAATTTCAAATGCAAAATAGCCAATCCAATAAGCATGGCCACAAAGTACGCGGTGCGCGTGTTTTGCGGACCCAATAAAACCGAGCCAATCAGCAAGCCTGTGCCGAACAGGATGTGGAACCACTGGCGGCCCACTTCGAATTGCTTATTTTTTTCGTCCATCGTTTTTCCCTTTTTTCTCCCATGGTGACACGCGCCAGATTAGCAAGTAAATAACGAGGCTCAATGCGAATCCGGCCAATACTTGTTCCGGCGTGTGCACGCCCAAGAAAACGCGCGAGTAACCGATTAGCAATCCAAGGGGCGCAAAAAGCAACGTCCAGGGACTTCCCATGCCTGCAATCAGCAACAGGCCGGACAGCGCGGCGTGTCCCGATGGAAAGCCGAAATCCGGGGGGCATGCGACCAATGCCGCTTGCGTAAGGCATGGGCGGGCTTGGTGGAAAAACAGTTTGAGGGCCCAGGAGGCGGCCAACGTTACGCCCGCTGAAACGGCGAACACCCGCTTTCGGGGCAACAGGGCCAATGCCGCGATGATGATGATTCCGAATGCCACGTATTCGTAGTTTTCTAAAAAAACGGCAAATGCAAGCCAGGCTTGGTCGAAAATCATTATAGGCTGATTTACCTTTTAGGGCTTTTTTTAGGTGCCGGTTTCATATTGGTTTGACGCATCCGGCTGTTGGCATGGATGTTCGTTTTTTCATTCAGGGTTGTTCATTACACGCCCGCCAATATCCTTATCAAATCGCGCAAGCCGGGGGCCAGTCCAAAAATGGTAATCAGAAGGGCGACGAAGTTGCGGGCATTTTCATTCGGCTCCTTCCTCAAGGCTTCAGCGGCCGCTATGGCGAATGCGACTTTGACCAGCCAGAACAACGCGGGTCCGCCGGTGTCAATCAAAAAGTTGCCCACCACGTGCTGTTCGGAATAGCCGGCAAATGTGAGACCAATGAACGTGGCCGAGCCGTCGAGTACTTGGCCGAAGACCATCCAGGACAGCATCCGGTTTTGCGGCAAGCCCCGTTTTTGCACCCATGGCCGATAAGCGCCCCAGGCCACTCCGGCAAGGGCTAGCATGCCGATGGCAAACATCCAGTTCTTGAACAGCGGCACCAACACCAAAAGCGACAAGGCCGCGTAGAGGAATCCGGCTTTTTTTACGTAGGCAAGCGTCTTGTCGCGGTTTTTGGTCGCAAACCATGCCACGACGCTTGTCACCGACAAAACGAGGAAGATGAAAACGTAGACCAGGGGCGTGACGAACGGGTACAATTCAATGCCGCCGATATTGACGATGCGCGGCACCGCATGGGCGTCTTCCAGAACCCGGAAAATACCGCCGAAAATGACGTAGGGGATGATGGCTTCGAAAAAGGCCTGGTTGAAACTGAAACCGGCTTTCTTGAGGCCTCGGTAAATCAGATATACGGCGACCAAGGCGATGACGGCGTAGGCCGTGGTGTTGTAGACGTTGTACGGCGCATTATCCGCCTGGTGGATGATGGGGTCGATGAAGTAGGTTTGGAAAAAATCGGCCATGGCAAGGACGTTGTCCAGCGCGATTTAAGGCGGTTTTGTTCAAGCCAACGAGGCTCATCAGAGGATAGCGTCTACCCGTTCGGCTTCCTTTTGCAATCGTTCGGCTTCCGGTATGTTGCCCCTAGCCTTATGGGCGTTTGCCAGCCTCCTTATGTATTCGCCGGCAATCGCGGCGGCCACCAATTGCGTGTGGCTGAATTTTTCCTTTCCGGTGATTTTCTGGGCAATGGCGACGTCGGCTTGGTCCGGCTCGTACGCCCAATGAAGGCCTGTTGCTTTTCCTCGGATTGCGCTCATCGCATCCGCTGATGCCACCTTTTTTTCATCCAGGTAATTGCAAATGACGTCCCTGGCTTTTTTCTGGTTTTCAGCATGGTCCGGAAGATAGAACACGAGATTGTCCAACCGCGTTTTGACCATGTCCGGAGCCGCGGCTTTGGCGTCAAATTCCACGCCCGCTTTGCGCAACCCCCTGACCAAATCAATGAAAATGGTGCTAACGCGCGGAGCGACCGCCGGGTGCAATGTGACGTATGCCCGAATCGCGTTGGGGTGGCCCGAAATGCTCCGGTGCGTTGGATCCAAGCGATAGTGGAATAAAAAGTCATTCCTTCGTTTCAACGGCTTTTCGCTTGGGCGATTCAAATGGAATCCCGATTTTCCATCTTGCCAATTTCGGCCAAAACCAAGTCCGGAATTTGCTGCCGTATCCCGAAACATTTCGACGGCCGTTCCTCCTATTTTTTCGGCTTGTTCCTGGGTGTACGGTTGGCTGCTCGGCCGTTCAGTCAATTTATCATACGCCCAATCGGCCACTTTGCCGGCAAGCGTAGAAGCCGGGCTGTTAAAATCACTTGCCGTGTAAGGGTTGCGTTCATCCAGAGGGAGCCGTTCCGAAAGCGCCTTGCGGTATTGCCGCATTTTTTCCGTGCGTTGCGTAATCCAAGGCATTTATTTCACGTTTCCATTCGGTTCGTCTGAATTTATCCTTTTCTTTTCCCTTCCAATCTGTTTTCCCACCAAGGGCACCGGCCTGTTCGCGTCTTGGAAGCCTTTTATCCGCCAGCTTTGGTTGAACACCTTCCGGCTTTCCAAAAACCGTGCTTTGAGGGGCATTTCCGGCGCTTGGCGTCTCTTGGGGCATAACTCGTTCAGCACGCAAATGCTGCACTTGGGGCTTGCCGGGAGGCAAACATTTTGGCCGTGTAGGACAAACGCGTTGTTCACGTGGCGCCACTGGCTTTGCCGGTAGATTTGTTTGAGTGCCATTTCGGTCTGCTCCGGCGTTTTGGTCTTGACAAGCCTAAGCCAGTTGGAGATGCGGTGCACATGGACGTCTACCGCGATGGCCGGCTTTTGGAATGCATAGTTCAGCACGCAGGACGCGGTTTTTCGGCCCACTCCGGGAAGGCTGACGAGGGCGTCCATGGTGTCCGGCACTTGCCCATCGAATTCCGCCACAAGCTTTTGGGCCAGGGTCTTGACATAGCGGGCTTTGGCATGGAAAAACCCGATGGGCCGGATGATTTTCTCTATGTCGCCAATTGAGGCTTTGGCAAGCGAGGGCGCGTCCGGATACTTCGCAAACAACGCGTGCGCCACCCGGGCCGTAGTCAAGTCCTTGGTTCGCGCCGACAAAAGCGTTCCCACTAGGATGCGGAACGGCGTGGTCTCGCTGCCGGAATACGCGGTGTTGGGGCCGAAGACGGTGCGGAGGCGTTGGAGTACGCGGTTGGGTTTTTCCATGCCACTTCCTAAACCCATATCAAAATAAGTAGGCTTGGGCCAAAGTAGGTCCATGGTGCGCATCCTCAAGCAGGTCCTACGGGTTGGTGAAGCACCTTTATCCCGCTCGATTCAACGCATGCTCCGTGCAATCCAAACCGATGGACTCGGCCCGGCTGAGCGCCATTTTTTACAATCCGATTCGGCCATGATGGTCCATTGGACCCATGAAGGAACCGCCGGTTCCACCCGGTACTTTGTCACCGTGGGCCGGACGCTGGAGCCTTCTGACGTTCATGACCACCTCCACGCGTTTGTCCGGATTACCGATGAGAATGGCCACGAAGCGGCTTTTCATGTTGAACCTATTTCCCAAGAAAAACCCTGTCATTTCCAAAAAGACCGAAAAAAGCCCTTTATGAACGCCGTCCCTGCTGAATCCAATTTGGTTCTCCAGATTCTTTCGCATATTCCGCGTGAATTGGCTGATGCGTTGCCGGAACCGCTGCCCCCATCGTTTCGGAATAGCCACGCCCAAAAAATAAAAAAAGTCAACCAGTTGGGCAATGACCGAAAAGCCCGTACGGTTTATCCCGGCATCGCGCGCTGGCTTGACTCATTGGCCAAAAAATAGGTGTTTCTGGCCCATGTTCGCTTTCAAAGTTTCCAAACAAAACGCCGAAGCGGCAAAAGACTACCTTCGGAAAACCGATCTTTTGGCCCCGCACATGCACGCCTCGCGCGAGGGGGACTTCGTCTTCTTTCCAGTCGTGAAAAAGGCGAAGGTGTCGGCATCCATTCCGGGCAATTTTGTTCAAAAGAAGTTCGAGTCGGTGGTGCACACGCCTTCTTTTCGTGAAGCCTTGGTAGCGACGCTCGGGCAAAAGTTGGGCCATGAGGCAATCGCGGGCTACGACACCGTCGGTACGACTGCCATTATCGAAATCGCAAAAGGCATGGAAACGTATCAGACGAAAATTGCCCGTGCCTTGCTGGATTCGAACCGGAACATCAAAACCGTTCTGAAAAAAGAATCCGCCATGCAAGGCGAGTTCCGCGTGCGGCAGTTCAAGTGGCTGGCCGGAATTCGGACGTATGCCGTGGAGTATCATGAAAGTGGCTGCCTTTTGCGCTTTGATTTGAGAAAGACGTATTTTTCCACCCGCTTGGCGACGGAGCGCAACCGCATTGCCGCGCAGGTCAAGCCGGGCGAGCGGGTGTTGGCGCTTTTTGCCGGAGTTGGGCCGTTTGCGTTGGTCATCGCCAAAAAACAACCCGCCGCCCAGGTGGTGGCGGTGGAGCTCAATCCGGCTGCAACACAGATGATGGTGGAAAACGTGCGCCTGAACAAGACGGCCAACGTCCTTCCCATCCAAGGCGACGTCCGTGCCGTTCTGAAAAAATACCCCAAATGGGCGGACCGCGCCTGCATGCCGCTTCCGCACACCGGTTACGACTTTTTGGACGACGTCATTGCCGCGATGAAAGACGGCGGTGTGGTACACTTTTACGGCTTCGGCGATGAGCGCCAAGGTGTATTTGACTCAAGCATTGCGTTGGTTGAGGCGGCAGCATCGCGTCAGGGCGTTCAATGCAAAATCCTTGAAAAACGCGTGGTGCGTCCGTATGCGCCGTGCGTGTTTCAGGTCGTGATTGATTTCCAGGTCGTGTGGAGTCAAGGCCCCGTTGTCAAAAAGCGGGCCGCTAAAAAACAAACGAAATGAAAATCGGACACGCCGCCCTTTTTTTCATTTTTTTCTTTCGCTTTTCCGTAGCGTTTTTCATCATTTTTTCGTTTGTTTTCCGTTTTGTTTTTCTTGTTGTCAGTTGATTTTTTTTCTACCCCGGAACCGCAGGGGAAGTGTCCCCTTCAGTTTGACGTTCCTCCGGATTCCCCTCGGTCATGTGCACGAATTTTATCGTTGTAAGTAGAACTTTTTTCTACCCAAGGTTTTTCTGCCCTATCGGGCCTTGGGAATCTCATGTTCCGTTTTTTGCACCCGGTTTTCACGTCGTCCTTTCGTCCTTGGATTTGGTTTTTTGGCTCCCGCTTCCGGTATTGCCTTTCCCGACTCCGCCGCGGCCAGGTCTCCGCTGAAATGCTCATCCTGACGGCCGCCTTAGTGGCCGTCGCATTGTTGCTCGTGACGCAGTTGCAGCACACCGCCGAGACGGGCAAAGACGTGCTGTCAAAGCAGGCGGCCGAGGCGTTCAAGCAAATCGGCAAGATCAACTGATGGCCCCGACACGTTCCACTTTTTTGAATCGGCACTTCTTCCGCCCTCGTCCAAAAAAATTCAAACCGGCGCATTCAAATTCATCCGGTGCGTCCACTGTTTTTTTCCGTGTGCTTTTCGGCCCTTTCCCCCCGCGTCGTTTTTCGGCTTTCCGGGCGCAAGCCACATTGGAATCCATGGTCCTTCTGGGTGGATTGTTTGCCTTCGTGGCGGTTATCGGCGCCGCATCATGGCCCTTGCAGGAAGCCGCGATGCAAAACGCGCAAGAATTGGCCGCCCAAAGCGCGTTTGAAAAAATCCGCTTTTCCTTGGAGGCGGCATCGTTTTCGGCGCCCGGTTTTTCCATGGAGCAGGACGTTGTGTTGGCGCAAAACGCCACGCTATCCTGGAACGATACGCAATTGGAATTCAAGTCTTCGGCTTTGAATCGTACGTGGTCGGGCCACTTAACCGGTGAAAAAATCGTGCCGCTTTCTGCTGGCGTCCATCACGTCCACGTGTTCCGTCCTTTCGATTTAGTCGGCTCCGGCGTTCGGTTGGAGGTTACCTGACATGCGGGGCTTTGCACTGTTTTGGTCATTGGCGTTGGCCTCCGCCGCTTTGGGCTGGCTCGGTGCCCTAGCCGCGTTCCAGGCGCACGCGGACGATGCCCAGGTTGCAATGGTTGCGCTTTCCGAAAAGCGGCTTATTGGCGCGGACGTGCGGGCCACTTTGGTTTCGGCGTTGGTTCGTGCCCAAGGACGAAGTCCGGCTGAAAAAGTGGCGGATGCCGCCTTACGGCTTTCCAAGGCCGAGGCGTTTTTGGAATCGTCCTATGTCCGCCAAGGCGTTTTGTTGGATGTGTTTTTCGGCTTCCTTTCCGATGCGGAACAGGACGATTGGTTGGACCGCATGGGAAAAAAGGGCCGAATAGTCAAATGCGCCCGGTGCATGGACGTTGGTCCGATGGATGGTTCAGGTTTGGATGCGGCTCCAAATTTGGACGTTTTTCCTGTTTTGCCGGTTGCCAACATCTTGGACGGCTCGGCCAACGGCGGCTCCGTTACCGTGTCCAAAAACGGCCTACATCGCGGGTCCTTGCCGTTTTCGACTTTTGGTCGGCCCGTGTTGGGTGCCGTCTTTCAATTCGGGAACGTGTTGGGCGTCGAGGTGCTTGGGATGACGCACGTGGCTCAACGTGGTCCGGATTAGGAATTGAAATACGCGGAGATGAAACGGATGTGAATGGGTTGCATCTTTTGATATTGTTGTCGGCGTACCTCGCGTTTTGTACGGCTTTTCTTTTTGGCCTGAACAGTTGGGTCTCGGCCCAGTCTGCCCGCGTGCACGCCGCGTTGAACGATTCTGAAACGCGGGTTTTCTGTGCGCTTGAGGCGGATTTGGCCTCTTCCGGTTTGGTCATTTTGCGCAATCCGGCGGCTAATCTGTCTTTTGCGGCTGCGTGTCCCAATGAGGCGCCGGCTCGATATTCTTGGCGTCCGGAGGTGGTGCGCATTGCTTCCTGATGTATTGGTGGCCTCCGCGATTTTTTTGGCCGTGGTCCTCTCAAGCGTAGCGTTGGCGCAGTTGGTGGCTGATTTCGTGGTGTGGCAGTCATTGGCGCAAAGCGCGGCCACCCCAAATGGATTTTCGGGCCATTCGGTTTTTGAAATCCCGGTTACAATGGCAACGCCACTTCCCTTGGAGGCGTCCGGTTCCTGATGTTGGTCTTGGAAGCGTTGATGGGTCTTTGGTTCTGGACGCAACTTTCGTCCGCCGTGTTGCTGCCGTCGGCTCCGGTTTCTCTTTTTTCCACTTCTCGCGTATTGGAATCCGCGTGGCACACTCCTGACGCGGCCTAGTCCGACCCGGTGCAGGCGGCGGTGTGGCGGACGTATTGGAGGGGAAAAACCGGGTGCTGCGTCGATTTTGTTTCCCAACCCGAGGGGGGCAACTGTGTAGGCTCGGTCCGGTTGGTGCAACAAAAGACGTTGGATGGTCCGACTGGCATGACTGCGGCGTATGTGGTGGTGGCGTGCGGTTAAGCTGGCGTGTTGATGCCGTCTTTTTTTCAGGGGTCCAACCTGGGGATTCGAAAAACCAGGCGTGCGGTTGTCTTTGGAGTGGTTATAAAAAGCGCGGCGTCGTGGTCCAGTTGGTGTTTTCATGACGTTTGAAAAAATGCGCGGCCAGGCCTTTGACACGATGATGTTGGTCATTTCCGTCATCGTCGCCGTTGCCATTTTGGGGATTTTGTTGAGCATTCTGCCAACGCCCAAACCATTTGATAAGCCTTTGGACGTCATCCGAACCGAGTTGACTAGCATCAATTCCGCCGGATTTGGAGTATCTTTGCCTAAATCTGTCGTTTTTGACAAAGGAACGCTGATTTTGCGCGAATCCGTCGTTGCCGGTCTTCCCATTCGGGCTGAAGAAGTGGCTTTTGCTTGTGACTCATCCGGCACGTGCGGTTCCGATGTGTTGGACGTTACGGACTCTCACATCGATGCCAAGGTGAATTCCAAAGCCTATGCCGTCGTCTGCGGCAAAGATTCATCGACGAACAATCCAAAGTACTGCGTAGGTCTTGGACGGCAGGCCGAGGATGCCCGCACCGCTTGCGTGAACAAGTGCCGGATTACCGTCTGATGGCAATCGCGCGTTAAACCGGTCATCTTGACGCGGCCGACCATTGGGTTGCCTTTTGGTTTTGACCGTTTTTTTTCCCCTTCCCTTGTTGCCTTACCATTGGGCGGGTTTTTTTCTTTCGTTCCGGACGTTTCCCGGTTTTTTCCCACAGCCTTTTATTGGCAGTTCGGCTTGATGTTCTCCATGGCGCGCATCATGATTTTGTCGGTCAGTGTCTTCGCCGTATTGATGGTCGTTTTGGCCGTTTCAGGCTTTGCGTCCGCCTATACCGACCGGGCCTACTGGCTGGACGTCCAATTGAAGCCCAACGGCGGCGCGCACGTCGTTGAAAAGACCTTGTTGAACCTGGACACGCAAAGCGAGATTGACGCATTCGAATTCGTGGTGCGCGAAGGGGACACCAATTTAGGCGGGTGGCAAAAATTCAGCCGAAATATCCGCTACCATGTCTCCGGCTCGGTCTTCAACGTCAGCCTGGTCGGGACCCGCGAGTTCGGCACGTCGTTTTCCTCAAGTTCCGTGACCATCGAATACGACGTGGATAATCTGACGACGTTCAAACCCGTATCCAGCCGCACCACGGCGTACCGGGTGGAAACATCCAAGTTGCAATTGGGCAACACTCCGGGCGAGTTCCGTCTGGGCAAGAACACGATTTTCTCACTCCGTTTGCCACAGGATGCGGTTCGGATTTCAGTGGTTCCGGATTCCGGAACTTCCCGCGACGGCAAAATCATCCGTTGGGTCGGCCCTACGGTGGGCACCTGGCAGGTCGGATTCGACCGGGAAATCAGCATGGCCGATGAGGTCAACGCGTTTTTCGTCCAAAGCTACACGACTTTGGCCTCAAGTGCGGTGCTTTGGCTGTTGTTGGCATTTGCTTTGGCCGTGGTGGGCTACAAAATCTTTTTGTCACGGCGTTAAACGTACCGGACCGTCAACCTACGGTCCCACCTCTTTTTCCGGCCTTTTTGCCGTCCGATTAGAATAGTTTTGACTGGGTGGGTTCGGCCTTCTTTGGTGTTGCTTTTTTGGTGGCTGTGCCTTTGCTTGCTTCGGTCTTGGTGGCCGTTGTCATCGTTTGGCTAGGCCCTGTGCTTGACGCGGCTTCGGCTTTCACGCTCTTTCGTGCTTTCGGATTTTTCTCAATTTCCACGCCCGCGGCCACCTTTTCATCCTCGTCCCATTCGAAGTATTCGGCAAACGCCCGGTAGTACGGCATGTCCTCTTTGGCCTTGCGCACGGAACAGCCTAATTTTTGTCCCACTTTGAGCGAGGCGGTTTTGAGTGCGGCGCGGTTTCTTTGGCTTGCGGACAACTTCCGCACGTAATCGGGGAATCGGTAGGGCGTGAATTTTCGGTAGATTTCCACTTTGGCGCACCCTACTCCCGCAAGTGCCATGGCGCGTTGGAATTTCAGTAAGTCCCAGTCCTGCCGCCGTCGGATGCGGGCACCGAAGACGGAAGAGCGCGACAGGGCGTCAAAGGCGCGGGCCAAGTCCTCCGCGGTCTCATATTCAATCGGGATGTTCTCCTCAATCCATCGGAAAAACAAATCAAAGTCAATGGCCGAATCGTCCTGCGCCCCCAATGCCTCCTGGAAGTTCTTCGCTTTGAACAACCGGCGGATTCCGTCAAAGACGTTCTGCTCGCGCTGGCGCTCGGATGGGTGGCCGCTTTGGAAGTCGATGATAGCGCTCCGAACGTCGCCGTTGGCCGAATCCAAATAGGGCGTCAAGTCTTCCATGGTCCGGTTTTCTTTTTCAGCGATGCGTTGCAGGGCTTTTTTGACGTCGTATTTGGCCACTTTCTTGAATTCCACACGGATGGCCGATGCGCGAAGCGGGCCCAATTTAGGCTCCCAGACGTCGTTGGCCGTCAGGACGATGGGCTGCAGGGCGTCGGTTAAAATTTTCATTAACGCCGGCACTTCCCCACGGTCAAACGCGCCGTCCACTTCGTCAAATAGCACCAAGCGCTTTTCCCCAAAGAGCGTGCCGGTAGCCGAGGCTAAGCCGACGATTTTCTTGACGTTTTCGCCATCCCGCAAATCCGAGGCGTTCGTCTCCAATAAGACCCAGCCCATTTCGGTTGCCAGCGCCCGTGCCGCGGCCGTTTTTCCGCAACCGGGCGGTCCGTGGAGCAGTAATGGTTTTTGGCGTTTGCCGCGTTGCCAATCCAGCGCCCAAGTGCGTATAGCCGTTATGCACTCGGCGTTACCCACTATGTCGTCAAGCTTGGCGGGGGCATGGGTGGTGGTCCAAAGTTGGGGCATCAGGATGCTTACTCTTGACGGTATTGGATAAAAACCGTGGCGTAAGATGCGCAATTGCCGACGAGGTGCCCGATTGGTGGGCGGGTGTCGCCGGTATCGGTTCTCGTTTTTACCTATGCCTGTTTGAACAGTCGCTCCAACCGGACGCGTTTGAGCCGCAGTTGGCTCCCCCTTTCCATGGGAGCTCGTTTTTCCAATGCCGGTCGGATCTCGTTTTGCCATCGGGCTTCCAAGGCGCCGAACTGCCGGTGCCTCCGGACGCGGTGATGCACCGCTTTTTCGGCTTGGCTGATTAATTGGTGGTTCATATCAAGATCGGCGGCCACCTTGTTGGGCGGCTCGACCCTTGTGCCATTTTTTCCGTAAATCCGTGCAAGGGCCTTCTTGTTTTGACGGTTCAGTCGGCTGCTCCGGACGTGGCGCAATATCAATTCTGATGCCTCTACGAATAATGCGTGCAATTTTGCATCATTGAAATCTTGGACCATTTGCAGTTCGGTTTTGAGCTGTTGTTCGTCATCTTTTTTTTCTCCGATCCGGCGTCTTTGCGTTCCGGTCGGTATTTTTAAAAATGCCAGGATGCGCCGCTGGGCCATCCCATACCATCGCTGGTATGCGGTGGTTCCATGGTGTTCCGAATGGTTGCGCGCGGTATCTTCGATGGCGATCAATGCGATTTTTTCACAATCGATCCTTCTTTCCGGATCGCGTCCTTCCATCATCTTTTCCGTCAACCGCAAGGCGTGGTCCCGGTAATGCTGCACGACCTCGCGGATGTCCTGCCGGGTCCTTAGGCGAGGTTCCTTGCTGAAGATGTGCGCCAATGCTTGTGGGTAATTCGGCATGCATCGGTTGAGGGAGGTGCTTGTTTTTTTACCTGCGCGGTTGCCTTTGTTTTCAATACGGCATCCGACCAAAGGTAAGCCGGCATCGGTTCGAAGCTTGCCATCGTACCCGGCAGGGCGCGAAGACTTGACGGAAGCCAAGTCCAGCGAGCAACAACGCGTACGTTGTTGGGTCTATGGTTTTGCTCATAGTCACCGGCCAGCTGCTGTCTCCGCCTTTTTATTCCAAAATTGCGCCCACCTCTTCGGAAGGCAGGAGTTGAGTAGTATGAGTGAAGACGAAAAAGGCGGATTGAACCGGAGTGAGACAAAATACGTGGCCGAATTGAAGGCGATCGCAGACGGCCAACGACCAACCGAAGGCAAACGACCCATCAAATCGTACCAGTTCCGCTTCATGCCGCAGAACGTGAAGCTGGACGTATCGGTGTGGGAAGGCCGGGAAAAGGACGGAAAAGCCTTTCCCAGCAGTTTGAGCATGCGCGTCCACCCCGATGGCGCCGACCCCGTGCCGGTGTATCTGGACATGGATGATGCGTTCCAATTGTCGGCCCTTCTGAATCGGTATGCCACTGACGTGATGGAATTCGATGCGCATCGCCGGCTGGAGGCCTGGAAGGGACGGCAGCAAGTCCAATTGAAACCCGTGCCTGCCTAAGCGGGACGGTTTTTATTTGTGTACGTATAATATACGTACATGCTTCCGGTGCATTCGGTTGGAACCTCTCCTTTGGACACGTCACGCCAGCGACAAGCTCTATTACTTGGGCCTCAGTCCATCGCAGGCGGAGACGGCGTTGTCTTATGGCACTCGGATTCCCGAGGGAAACAACAAGTTCAAAATCGTATGCCGAATCAAAAACGCGTTGCTAATCGCGGTTTGTCGCGAAGACGAGCTCGGCGTGTGGGTCATAACCGTGGTGCGAAAAAGAGGGTGAACGCTGTGGACCGACGAACGATTCGCTGTTACAAATGCCAAATTCCGATGGACCCTGTTTTAATGGATTACGAGGCACGGGGCGTCATTGTCAAGGATGCGGAAGGCCTTCGCTGCCCCCAATGCGGTTTGGAAGCGTTCACCTCACCGCAGGCTAGGAATCTTGAGAAAATCATTTATTCCTTGGCTCCCCCCATTCGACTCACTCGCAAAATCAGTTCCGCGGCTGGAAAGAAACCCGTCATCTACTTACCCGCTGAACTTCTCGAGGCCGTGGGAGGCCGCATCGGGGACAAGGTGGAACTATGCGTGGCCGGACCCGGACGGATCATGATGGAGTTGGCAAGCGCAGAAGACGTGGAGGTCAGTGCATCCGATTACGCGGCCAAAAAGCCTCCGTTGCGGACCGTTATGCCGGCTTAGCAGGCGACGCAAATCCTATGCCGAATTCCCGCAAACCTAAGCACTTTTTTTCTCCGGAAAAAAAGACGCCCAAAACCAAGAGAGTGCGCGTATGAGTAATTCCCGCAAAGCCAAAGGAACCCTCTACGAGCGGCAGCTCAAGAAGATGCTTGAGGATAAAGGCTTCTTCGTCACGCGGGCCTCCGGTTCCGGCTCCGACGGCATCTCGCCGGACTTAATCGTGCTGAAAATGGGCAAACGCTTCGCGTTGGAGTGCAAAGCGTGGAAGAACAACCTGCACTTTGAAAAACAAAAAGTAGTCATCTACCAGCAATGGGAACAGCGAACGGGTTTGCCGGTCTATATTGCTTGGAAATTTCCCCATGTCCCCTGGCGGTTCTTTCCCTTGGGCCTTCTAAAAGAGACTCCCGCGGGCTATTCCTTGACGGAAAGCGAGTTGGCGGTGGGGCTGACGTTTGAGGATTTGGTGGGTTAAAAATGGCAGTAAAAATTCCAGTGGATGATGATGTCTATGACAAGTTAGTGGCTTTGAAAGGAAAAAACGAATCCTTTTCCGATTTTTTCTTAAGGCTTTTGGCGCGCCGAAAAACGCAAGTGGAAAGTCTATTGGAATTGGCCGGAATCGCGAAGGACTCGCCTGAATTAGATGAAATTTTTAAGAACATTCGTAAGCGCAAATCCGACACGAGCCGGTCTCCTTTGACTAAATAAAGAATCGACGCTACCACTTCCTAAGGCAACAACCGATGTCTATCCCGTGGGAACAACGCGCATTCCCGAATGTTCTTCTGATTCGTCAGCTGCATGGTGAGCCGTTCCGAACCGATGGACCAACCGGCGTGCGGCACGGCGCCGTAACGGAAGGCGTCGATGTATCTTTCGAAGTCTTCCGGATCCAAGGCGCGGGCGCGCAGGGCTTTTTCCAATAGTTCGGGGATGTGGATGCGCTGGGCGCCGGAGGAAATTTCCAAGCCGCGGTACATCAAGTCGTATGCTTTGCACTTTTTCGGTTCCGCTTCGTGCGGCATGGAATAAAAGGCGCGAACGGCGGTAGGCCAGTCCGTGATGAAAAAGGCTTCTTCACCGAGCAATTCGGGCATGGCATGTTCCATTTCTTTGCTGAAATCCTGGCCCCATTCCAGCTCGTATTTCGGCTTCAGAGCGTCCAAGATTTGGTCGTAGGTGAAGCGCTTCAGCTTTGCAAGGGGTGTGACGGTGGTTTCCAGCGTCTTGAGGTCGTCCTGGCAGTTGTCATGGACTTTCTGAAGTATGTGCAAAAACACCGCTTCCAAAACGTCCATGCCGTCTTTGTCATCGGCAAAACCCAATTCCGCATCCATCTGCGTCACTTCATTGAGGTGCATGATGGTGTTGTGCTTTTCTGCACGGAAGACGGGGACCGTCATGAACACTTTATCCAATCCGCCCATCACGGCCAATTGCTTGTACAGTTGGGGGGATTGCGCCAAGAAGGCGTCTTTTTCGAAGTACTGGACGTGGAACAAATCGGAGCCGCCTTCGGTTGATGCGCTGACGATGGTGGGCGGGTTGATTTCCTGGAATTCCAACGCAAGCAGTTTTTCCCGGAACGCGGTTTGGGCTGCGGAGCGGATGCGGAAAATGGCCGCCGGCTGAGCGCGGCGCAAGTCAATGAACCGAGCGTCGAGGCGGGTGTCGATTTCCGCCGGCACCTTGCCCGTGACGTCTAGCGGCACTTTCTTGAGGACCGGACCGAGGACCGTCAGGGTGGTGGGAATGATTTCAAATCCGCCCGGTGCTTGTTTGGACGCTTTGACTTTGCCCTGGACCAAAATGGCGGTTTCTTTGACCAGCGAGGAGGCGAGGGCCAATAGTTCGGCGGGCACTTCTTTTTTCTTGAACAAAACCTGTGCAACGCCGGTCTTGTCGCGCAACAGCACGAACAACAAGCCGCCTAAGTCGCGGGTTTCGTGGACCCAACCGCCCAGCGTGACCTCTTTTCCATCCAACTCGGCGGTCACTTGGTTTTTGTAGTGCGTTCGCATCATGGATGAAAACAATCCTCTTTACTAAGACGTTGCGCGTTCGTCGTTCTTGGTTCTATTTGTGCGGGCTTGCGTTTCTGGCACTGTTGCCATAACGCCCCTGCCGCAATCTTAGTTCTTACGAAGAGCCGGACGACAACACTTTGACCGTGTTCAGCTTCAGCGTGACGGGAATGGGCACGGCGACCTCGACCAGTTCCACGGTCAGCTCTTCCTTGTCGTTGTCGATACGGACCACTTTGGCCTTCTCTCCCTTAAAGGGTCCCGAGGTGATTTCGACCATGTCGCCGCGGTTCAGCAGCACTTCCTGCGGCTTGCTCTCAAGCATTCCCTTGATTTCCTCAAAGGCAATGGGGCGGTTCAATACGCTTTTTACGTGCGGCACGTTGGTCACGAGTTTTTTGACTTCGACCTCATCCGGCCCCTCGACGATAAGGTAGCCTTTCAGACGGCTGGAGACGATGAGTGCGCCTACGGTGGACTTCGTCTTGCGGATTTTTTCCGAAAGCAAATCGGCGACGATGTTTTCCTGGCCCGCGGTGACGCGGTACGCGTAAAGCAACATGGTGTTCGTTATCCTCTCAATGCATGGGCGATGAAATTGATGGCAAAGCCGATCAATCCGATGATGGTGATTCCCAGTGCCGTGGTGATGGCCATCTGGCGGTATTCCTGTCCGCGGGGTTTGTGCGTTACGGCCAAGACGCGCTGGCTTTGGGCGATGAATCCTTTGAATCCCTCAACAACGTTCATAATCCAAACAACCCCGTTTCAACACGCTTACTAGACGAACTCCAAGTCCAACTCCTCGTTGGCTTTTTCAGGTGAACTCATGGCCGGAACCACGTTGGTCTTGATGCCGGAGAGCACGGCCAGCACCTTGACGGTGTTCTTTTCCAGATTGTCATCCACCGTGGCGCCCCAGATGACGTGGGCCTCTTTGGCCATGCGGCTGGATATGGCGTTCACGGCCGCTTCAGCTTCCCCGAGGGTCATGTCCTTGCCACCGGTGATGTTGATGAGCGCGCGGTCCGCATCTCCCACGTCCAAATCCAATAAGGGTGAAGACAGGGCTTTTTCGGCCGCTTCGATGACGCGGTTTTGATGATCCGGCCGGGATACTTCCCCGAGGCCGATCATGGCCTGGCCCCCTTTTTCCAAAATGGTGCGCACGTCGGCAAAGTCCAAATTGACCAATCCGGGCCGTGTCACCAATTCGGTGATGCCTCGCACGGCGTTGGTTAACACCAAATCCGCCGTCTTGAACGCGGCGTTCAGTGGCAAGTCGGCGACGAAATACAATAACTTGTCATTGGGAATGGCAATGGTGGTGTCGGCGTGCTTTTTCAAACGTTCAAGACCTTCCATGGCGTTGCGCATGCGTTTGGAGCCTTCGGACGTGAATGGAAGCGTGCAGACGGCGACGCACAAGGCACCGGCATCTTTTGCAGCTCGGGCGATGACGGCGGCAGAACCCGTTCCGGTTCCACCACCCAAGCCGCAAGTGATAAAGACCAAATCGGCTTCTTTTAGGAGTTCCTTGATGTCGGCTTCGCTTTCTTCTGCAGCCGCTTGT
Organism: Microcaldota archaeon; assembly: GCA_016212375.1. Classification (GTDB taxonomy): domain Archaea; phylum Micrarchaeota; class Micrarchaeia; order Norongarragalinales; family Norongarragalinaceae; genus JACPGT01. The sequence goes on along the minus strand of JACRGH010000053.1, from coordinate 667 downwards.
CCTACGGCGGGATTCGAGCCGGCTCCAAGGCCACGGGTGCGTTTTTTGCCCAACAGGATTTTTTTGTCCGCCTTGACTTTGAGCAAGTGCTGCGCATCGGTGTTCATGGCAATCAAGGTGACATCTTTGACGCCGACTTCCTGCATGCGGACCAACGTGTTGCAACCCGAACCGCCGGTTCCGATGACGTAAATCTTGGGCTTGCTTTGTGCGATGAATTCCAAAAGGGCCTTGTCTTCTTCCGACACGTTGCTCATATTCATGTCCACGGTGTTACGTCCTGCAAGCATCTGGCTGAGTTTTTCATCCATAAATCTAATGACCTTTTTCATTTTCCACAAGGATTAAACGGCAAATTTCATTATTCCTATCTTTTTCAATGAAAACCAATGGCAAAATCCGGTTTATGCACAACGAGCACGTTTCCGGCTAAAAACCCTTTCCCCAAAGCCCTACGGCTAGAGAGGTAAAATTGACAAAACTTCTTGTTCCGAGGCGGCTTAATATGGGTATCGATTTTGTTTTTTGTGTTGAGCCCGGTTATTATTTCGCGGTTGGTTTGCCTTAAAGGTTTCCATAAAAATTTCACCCTCCGAGTCCGTCAATTTGCTTCAAAAACAAACCGACCAGCGTTTCCGGCGGCATCTTCCGCTGAAACGCCTGGGCG
>JACRGH010000051.1 GCA_016212375.1 Microcaldota archaeon | reverse complement strand
AGGGGATTCGAGAAGATTAGAAAGCGCGTTTTCATGTCGAAGACGCGTTCTTATGCTACCGTTCCGTGCGGACCCAGAGCATTCTGTCAATGAGGGTTCGCTTTGTCAGACGGTAGCGCGAAATGATCACTTGAACAAAATGCCCCGTCGAGGGGTAATTCATTCAGGTTGGATGCAGGCCTTGAAAGCAGTTAAGTTGGGTTCTTGCGACCCAAGTACGATCGGTCCATCTTCTCCCAAGAGGGTGGCCGATTTCAACACCAGTTGATCCTGCTGGAGGATACTGCTATCGGATTTCGACTAAGCCATGCAAGTTTTGCGGTCCATGTGATGGACCGCAGCGTACGGCTCAGTAACACGTAGTCAACCTACCCTAGTGACGGGGACAACCTTGGGAAACTGAGGGTAATCCCCGATAGGCCAGGGGTTCTGGAACGAACCTTGGTCCAAATGGGCGCGCGGATTGCAGCGCGTTCCGCTCTAGGATGGGACTGCGGCTGATTAGCTAGTTGGTGGGGTAACGGCCCACCAAGGCGATAATCAGTAGGGGCTATGAGAGTAGGAGCCCCGAGACGGGCACTGAGACAAGGGCCCGAGCCCTACGGGGTGCAGCAGGCGCGAAACTTCCGCAATGCGCGAAAGCGTGACGGGGGGAATCCGAGTGATAGCCTAACGGCTATCTTTTACCAAGTTTGAAGCACTTGGGGAATAAGGGGTGGGTAAATCCTGTGCCAGCCGCCGCGGTAACACAGGTAGCCCGAGTGGTGTCCACGAATATTGAGCTTAAAGCGTCCGTAGCCGGTTTGGCAAGTTTCCTGTGAAATCTCTTGGCTCAACCAAGAGGCGTGCAGGGAATACTACCAGGCTAGGGAGTGGGGGAGGTCAGAGGTACACTAGGGGGAGCGGTAAAATGCTGTAATCCTTGGTGGACCACCAGTGGCGAAGGCGTCTGACCAAAACACGTCCGACGGTGAGGGACGAAGGCTAGGGGAGCAAATCGGATTAGATTTGACTCAAACACAGTAAGACAAAACCAAGATAAATTTCAGAGCACGGTTCCTTTGCTTGATAACTAATTACGGAATCGGGCCAGTTCTGATTGGGTTTTGTCGTTTGAGTCACTAAAGACCCGAGTAGTCCTAGCTGTAAATGATGCAAACTAGGCGTTGCACTTGCCTTGAGCGGGTGCAGTGCCGTAGGGAAACCGTTTAGTTTGCCGCTTGGGGAGTACGGTCGCAAGGCTTAAACTTAAAGGAATTGGCGGGGGAACACCACAAGCCGTGGATGCTGCGGTTCAATTGGATTCAACGCCGGGAAACTCACCAAGAGAGACGGCAGAATGAGGCTCAAGCTAACGACTTTAGCCGACAAGCCGAGAAGTGTTGCATGGCCAGCGTCAGTTCGTGCCGTGAGGTGTCAGGTTAAGTCCTGAAACGAACGAGATCCCCGTTCACAGTTGCGAACTTCGGAGCGATCCGGGGTGCACTCTGTGAAGACTGCCCGTGTTAAGCGGGAGGAAGGAGGGGGCGACGCTAGGTCTGTATGGCCCGAATCTCTTGGGCCACACGTGGCATACAATGGCTCAGACAATGGGCTCCGACGCCGAAAGGCGAAGGCAATCTCCGAAACTGAGTCTAAGTTCAGATTGCGGGCTGAAACTCGTCCGCATGAAGCTGGAATGGCTAGTAATCGCGCGTCATCATCGCGCGGTGAATATGTCCCTGTTCCTTGCACACACCGCCCGTCAAGCCATCCAAGCTTGCTTTTAGTGAGGCTTCCGTGATGAGCGAAAGTCGAGCTAGAGGTAGGTGAGGAGGGTTAAGTCGTAACAAGGTAACCGTAGGGGAACCTGCGGTTAGATCACCTCCTATCGGTTGGGAGAACCCAACTTTTGGAGGGAACTTTCCTTTAAGTTCTCTGCAATTTTCAATGCCTGCAAATATTTCATCACTGGGCACAAATGAGCCAGTGGACGGAAATAGGCCCGATGGTTTGTCGGGCTTTTTTTTGTTCCGGGTCAATCGGCCCACAAACGCCGGTTGAGCACCCAGGCGGGCTCGTGGCGCAGTGGTAGCGCGCGTGATTTGCAAGAACGCGATGCGCGTTCCAAAATATCACGAGGCCGCGGGTTCGAATCCCGCCGAGTCCATGGCCCGTTTTTCTTTTCACAAAAGAAAAACCGGCCTATGGAAAAGAAAACCTTCATGTGCGCGAATCAAAACCCGCATGAAATCAAAATATCAAATGCCAATAACGGGTTCAAATCCGTTTTGGGCAAAAGAAAAGCGGCAAAGAGTTGCTTTTTGCAGTTTTGGACGAACCTTCACCCGCTTGGGGAAGAGGTCTGAAATCGAGCGTGGATTTCCTCTTTAAGGTGGATGCGATGGTTTCAACCATCGCTTCGCTCAAGAGGGGTGTTTTCGTGAAGCGGTTGTAGGCAGAGAACGAAATGCATAATTGGCATTAGTTCACGAGGAGTAGTAAAGCTACACACTATCCAGTGGATGGTTGGGCTTGGGTACCGAAGAAGGGCGTGGCAAGCTGCGATAAGCCCCGGCGAGGAGCATGCATCCGGCGAACCGGGGATCCCCGAATGGCCTCGAGAGAGGCGGAAACCTTCTGAATTGAAATATCTTAGTAGGAAGAGGAAAAGAAATCAATAGAGATTGCGTCAGTAGGGCGACCGAACGCGCAATAGCGCAAACCGAATCCTTGCCGCAAGGCAAGTAGAGATGTGGTGTTTGGGCGTTTTTTTTAACGCAAGTCGACGAGCCGAAGTGAGTTGGAAAACTCCGTCATAGACGGTGATAGCCCGGTAGGCGAAGTCGTGCAGGCGTGGAGAACGTTCCAGAGTAATGTGTCCTTGTTTGGGCGCATAAAGGCGGGAGTATAAACTTCCAACGCTAAATATACCCCAAGACCGATAGCGAACAGAGTACCGCGAGGGAAAACTGAAAAGCAGCGCGAAAGCGCAGTTCAAAGTGCCTGAAATTGGATAGTGACAGCGAAGACACGGCACCAAAGGGTCCGCAAGGACAATCAGTGTTGTGTCATCCTTCTTGAAGCAAGAGCCAAGGAGTTTAAGGCCGTGGCAAGCATTGCGCACAGCGAAAGCAAATATCCCGCAAATCCGCAAGGGTCCAGGGGAGCCGTCTTCATGGGCGGTCAGTCACTGTCTTAAGACCCGAAGCCAAAGCGATTTAAACGCGAGCAGGGTGCAGCCGTCCATCCGGACGGTGAAGGCCCGACACCCGTATTGGTCTAACCATTGGGGTGACTTGCGCTTAGGGATGATAGGTCATTCGAGCTTGGCGATAGCGGGTTCCCATCGAAGTGAACCGCAGTTCAGCCTCACCCGAGGCTAGCATGTTGTAGAGCCACCGATTTGGTGGAGCGGGGCCGAAAGGCCTCACCACCTTGTCAAACTCCGAAGAGCATGCTGCCGTAGACGGTGGGAGTTGGTGGCGCGAGTTAAGCGCGCGTCACGAGGGGGGAACGACCCGTACTCACGTTAAGGTCCCAAAGTACTGGCTAAGTGTAAACTCAAGATGTTTCGAATCGTAGACAGTGGAGAGGTAGGAACAGAAGCTGCCATCCTTTAAACAACGCGTAACAGCGGATCCATTGAGATTCAGAGCATCGTAAACTGTCGGGACTCAAGCCAGTCACCGATACGTGGGCATTGTACCTGAAAGGTACGAATTGAGTAGATGGGCGTACGGCCGGGGTAGAACCAGGGGTGTAAATTCCTGGGGACCGGGTTGTAATGAAGATCTTGGTGCTAGTAGCAGCTATTCCAGGTGAGAATCCTGGACGCCGGAAGGGCAAGGGTTTCTGGGCAACGTTTGTCGGCCCAGAGTTAGTCGGTCCTAACCCGTAACGTAACCGTGTAGGGGAAAGGGAAAGGCGTTAACATTCGCCTACCATTTCTGTAGACGCGGCAACGCAAGGCATACATCCCACACTTGGGGATAAATCCAGCAGATGTATTCTGTCCAAGCCAAATACCGCCAAGAAGTCTCGTTGCGAGGAGCATTGGCGCAAATGGCGAATGGCCGCAAGGTTGGTTTGAATCCCAAAGTCCATGAAAAGGGTATATGTTCGATCAGATTTGACCGTACCAAGAACCAGTACAGGTGCCCCTAGCAGAAAAAGCTCAGGCGTGTCAGGAGAATCAAGACAAGGGAAATCGGCAAGTTAGCCCCGTGCCTTCGGTAGAAGGGGTGCCTACATTTTTTCCGGAGATTTATCTGCGGAGGATTCGTAGGTCTCAGTAACAAGGGGACGTCGACTGTTTACCAAAAACATAGGTCTCTGCGACGTGGAAACGCTGTGTACAGAGGCCGACGCCTGCTCACTGCTAGTATCTCAAACTCCTTTTCAAGGGAGCAAAGGACTGGTAAAGAGCGGGAGTAACTCTGACTCTCTTAAGGTAGCGTAATACCTCGCCGCTTAATTGGCGGCTTGCATGAATGGCGTAACGCGCGTCCCACTGTCCCTGTCTTGAACCTGGTGAACCTACTACTCGGTGAACATGCCGGGGATTCCTAGGGGGAAACGAAGACCCCGTGGAGCTTAACCGCAGCCTGTTGTTGCGACACGGTTGGAAGGTCAAAGCGTAAGCAGTAGCCGTTAGGCCGGTCCTTCCGGGGGCCGGATAGGCGAAAGTGTGACACTGCTACTTTTTGACTGCGTTGCTTACTCTCTTTCGGGGGAGGACAGCGGCAGGTGGGCGGTTTGACTGGGGCGGTACGCCTTCGATAAAATAACAAAGGCGCCCAAAGTTCGACTCAATCCGGTCAGAAATCGGATGTAGAGGGTTAAAGACAAACGTCGGACTGATGGTGGTCCTAACAAAATGGGCCGCCGGCACGAAAGTGGGGCTTAACGAACAACAGTGTGTCCGTTTATGGGACCCTGTTCTGACAGACAAGCTACCCCGGGGGTAACAGGCTTGTCGCGTGCGAGAGTTCATTGACCTTTTCTTCAGTCATATGAAGAAGAGCCTCAAACCGAAAGAAAAGATTCTTTTGAGTTCAAGCTAGGGAAAGAAAGGAAAGCCAAACTTGGTACCAATCCGTTCTTTCTTTTAGTGGAGGTTTTCTTTCCAACGGGAAAGAAAAAGTCCGTACATATCGACCACGCGGTTTGGTACATCGCTATCGGCTCGGGTCATCCTGGCGGTGCAGGAGCCGCCAAGGGTTGGGTTGTTCATCCATTAAAGACCCACGTTAGTTGGGTTCAGAACGTTGCGAGACAGTTCGGTGGCATCTCCTAGGAGTGCATTGCAGTCTGAGGGTAAGGTTCCCTAAGTACACGTTTTCTACAGGCGACGCGCGTTATCCTAACGCGTTGTTTTGATACGCCAACGGATGGCATTCCGACTTTATCGGATGAAAGAATGTCAACAGTTGTGCGGAGTTCAGCCTGGAGGAAACGGCTTAAGAGAGATGGAACTTTACGCTCCGTTTTTTCGAGATGGAAAGTCTACTCGAAGAACGGGGAATCGGAGCCTCTAGTTTACCGGTTCTTTACAAGGACGCCGGGTAGCCACGCTCTTTTGGATAAGTCCTGAAAGCATCTAAGGGCGAAGCCATTCCCAAAACGAGACTGCTTAGGTCGCCCGTAGCAGACGGGTTTGATAGGACGGACGTGTAAGGCCAAAGCTTCGGCGATGGTTTCAGCGAACCGTTACTAAAGGCCAACTTTTGATTCCTCGGTGACTAACGCCGGTATGGATCTCGTTCTCTGTCTTCAACCGCTCGAAAAATACACTTTCCGCGCTTGATTCGAATTTTTTTTTATTTTGAAAAGGGTCTAGCGGAGCATCTTTACCAAGAATTATCGAGCTTAAAGGCGGATTGGCCAAATCCTAAATTGGCTGATGGTTTGTTTTTCGGTTTTTTGTCTATTTTTTTTAGTGTTTGTTTATGCGTGACTTTGTTGTGACAAAATCCGCATAAGGCGCGGCCGTTTTCAGTAATTGTTCTTCCCTTTGCGGCCCATGGTTTTTTATGGTCTAATTCAATATCGCGCGGATCTAGTTTATCTCCGCAAACCGCGCATTTGCTGTCTTGTTGGTATAGGATTTCGTTCCTCTGTGTTTTTGTAAATGCTCTTCTACTGTCCCTTTCAGGGCCCGGTTTTTGTCCCCATGGATTTAGCGCCGCACTAGTATCGATTTTTATTGGTTTGAATGCTAATTGGTTCTTTATTGCGCGTTGTTGGCGTTTCAGCGCTTTACCCGTACCGAAAATATCTTCCATGCGTTTCAGATGAGGTTGTGTTGTATTTATGGCTTCTTTTTCCTCCCGTGTCTACGCCCTCTGCTCCAAAGTGCCCAAAGGCCGCATCACGACCTACGGTGACCTCGCCCGCGCCTTGCGCTCCAAGGCCTATCGTGCAGTCGGAAATGCTTTGAACAAGAACACGCACGATTTTGTCACCGGCGACTGCACCGTGCCTTGCCACCGCGTGGTGGGTTCGGACGGATGCTTGGGTGGTTTTGCGTCGGGCTCGCGCAATAAGATTCAGTTATTGGAAAAGGAAGGCGTGCACGTGCGCAACGGCAAAGTCGTGGATTTTGAGAAGGTATTCGTTGCTCTTAAAAAATAGGTGAGAAAAAATGGGGGATCTGAGATTCGAACTCAGGTCACGTCCACCCCAAGGACGAAGGATGCCAGGCTACCCCAATCCCCCAATTTGCGTTTTGACTTTCAGTGCCGAGGTAATGAAAAGACGGAAGAAATTAGTGGCCGGATGGCTTTTTTAGGGTTTCTTGAAAGCGAAAACGCCGAAGGACTCGTCTTTTGTCTGAATCAATTCGTCGTAGTCACTTTCGCCTCGTTTTTTTTAGGTTGTTCATTTCCGGACCTCCCTTCCCCAAATACGCTTTTATTCGCCCGGAACTTACTGAGGCGTACTATGTTGGAACCCCGCCTTCCCCGAGTGGTCAGCGTCAAGCAAAAGACCCTGAGTGGGGACGACGTGGAGCGCCTGTCCTATCTGTCCAACGTTGCAGGCGAGGCGCGCTCGTTGGTGACGGATCACGAGGTCCGGGTGCTTATTTTGTGGGCCATCGTCTCACCTTTGGCGGCGCTTGCGTACCTGATTTGGACCAAATACGAAAACATCAAGTGGTTCGCTATCCCACTGTTTTTGGTCAGCATCGTCCAATTCGCTTTCCAGTGGGGAGGGGTGTACCAGTTGTTGAGCAAGTTTTTAGGCGCGACCTGAGCTGTGTGCTTGCTTTTTGCCGGCTTGTTAGCGGTTGCGCCTGAATCCATTGGTTCGTCGGCTCTCTTTTGGCAATACTTGAGCAAGACGTTCTCGTTGTGTCCGTTTGGGCTGCTGCTGAATACGGGCTTGTTGTTGATCCTGCAACCGGTGTTGGTTCAAAAGCCATTTCTGGATGCCGAATTGCACTTTGGCCGTTTCCAACATGCCGTGTTGTTGCAGCGTTGGGAGCCCGAAATGCAGCTCTCCGGTGTTGATGTCCGAGATGACGGGCATCACGGCCAATTGTTTCGATTCGACCGCGCTGCGGACTTGTTTGATGCTCATCAGGTTCTTGATTTGGGCCAGGACGTTCGCCTCGACGATCATCCGATGGCGCGTTTCCACGCTGACGTTAAGCTTGCGATTGCGTAATTGCCCTTCTACGAATTCTTTGGCCGGAAGTGCGAGTCGGAGGTGGTCCGCGATTTCCGGTTCCAAGTGCTCCAATTCGTCCAATCCTTTGATGCCGCCGCAGCCATAGTGGCCCATGACCACATACGCGCGGTTTTTGCCCTTGAGGTGTTTCAAGTGGTACGCGACGTTGGCTAAAAGCGAGGTCTCTTTTGGATTGATGATGTTGCCGGCGTTGGTTCCCATGGCAAATACATACCCGGGTGGAAGTTCCGCCTGGGTTACCAAGTCGTCGCGCGAATCGGCGCACTGCATGACGATCAAGGACGGGGTTTGTCCTTTTGAGTGTACGATGCGGTATTCCTGCCCGTGTCTTTTCACGAAATTTACATTCCCCGTTTTCATCAGGGTGGTATGGGCGGCTGGGTCGATCGGTCCGCTCGGTGTTTCCCAGTGTTCCTGCGTGCCTGCAGGCGCCTGCGCCAATCCGTGGAGGATTAGGACTGCGGCTGCGATTTTGGGTAGTTTGGCCATTTGCGTTTTCACCTTGTTTGAATTCTGTATCATGACGGCATGGGCCGTTTTAAAATACTGTTTAGGCACACTCTCTAGCACTTGTTTTTTTCAAGCGTTTGGGCCCGTGACTCAGCCTGGATAGAGTGCCTGCCTTCTAAAGACCGCTTTGATGAGTTTCAATCGGTTTGAAGTGAGCAGGAAGTCGCGAGTTCGAATCTCGCCGGGCCCGCTCTAAGTAACGCTATCGGCACTGCCGCGCACAATGGCAAGTTCCGTTACGTTTTTGGCCCTCTTTTGGCTTGCAGTTCTCGGTTCCACTCTTCATGTATTTGCGCTTGCAATTGTGCAATTTTGGGCCCCTGGATGTTCAGATGGATTTGCGGAATGTCGCCTTTTGTGTGGATGAAATGGACTTCGAAATAATATCCCATGAGCTTCTTTGGCATTTTCTGAAGCAACCGCGCGATCAGTAGTGCCGTTGTTTTTGAATCGACGCGAGCGGAAAGGGTTGTGTTGGGCATGATGGGCATGTTTCCGCCATGGGCATGTGATTCAACGGTATTGTGAAAGAGACGGTTGGTTGGGTTTAATGTGCCGCGGGAATTGGGCACGAGCGGGTGCTCGACGTATTTACGTATTCGGCGGATGACTTGAATAACGTCGTGGGACATGGTGTCACATTTTTATTGGCGTATTGTTTTTTTTCCTTTTTAGTCACTCTTTGTTCAGGCACTTCCGTCGAAAAAATGGCCCCGTCGGTCCGTTGAGCTGGGTGATTTGGGTTTTCGAGGCGGGCTAATCGGTCGGATTATCGGTGGGGTCGGCCTATTTTCTTTTCGAGCATCGGTTTTGGTTGTTTCAAGCGGCATCTGTTGTTTTTGCCTGTCCGCGATGGCCATTGGTGTTCCATGCCAAATGCTTTCCAGTTTTTTTGGGTCAAACGGTTCAAAATTCAATGTTTTGATGAGGATACCAACTACGGTTTTTCCATTCGCCGGTTTTTGGTGGACTTCAATGTGGATTACCGGACTTTCGTTGTCTTTGTATTTTGGGAGTCTTTTTTGGAATGCTTTGGCAACTATTTTAATGATTTCCTGGATATTCCTGCCCGGCAACAGTTCGCCGTAGAATTCTCCCCTTCGGTCAATTAGTCTGGAACGCACATGCTCTTTTGTGTGGTTAGCGAATTCTTTGGCTATCGAGTGTGTTCCGCCCAGGAATTCTTGCGTGCTTATGTGAATTGGCTGAGCGGCGGTCATGATCGCTTTGAGCATCGTTTCCATTGCGTTAACCGCTTTGTCCCGACTTCGGTTGTGTCTTGTTGATGTGGTTTTTCCAAGCCGGCGCTTCACTGAAGTGCTTTCCGGTATGCCAAGTGACTTCCAACTTCGAGGCTTCTTCCCGGAAATACTCGGAGGGGCCGTGGATGCGGATGCTTACGTGTCCGGTTCGTTCGTTGTGCAGGATGTTGACGTGGAGTTCGTTTTTTTTCAGCGCATTGCGGTGTTTCCGGAGTGCCGCCTTGATGTATTTGATTCGCTGGCTTATGCCCGCCGGACTTTTGGCCTTGATGGTTCCAGGATAGCCCCATCGTGTGCCTTCGAACCTTTCCTCTCCGATGCTTCCAAGGGATGCCGTGCCAATCGTTGGAAGCTCGGCTGCGCTCATACTCCGATTCAAGTGTTTACGCAATTGGACGAGCAATTCGTGCATATCAGGGGTTAGTCTCGCGCAGGTTTAAAGCGCTTGCGCGATGCAGGTGTAGGCCGGTGGTCAAAATAAAGCATTGAAAGAAAAAGAAAACGGGGCGTTTTCGCCCTTATTGGAAAAAGAAAAAAATACGGCCGTCTTTCAGGCCGTCGGTTTTGTCAAGCGTTCTAGGCGGACGTGGGCTTACATGCCCCTGTCCATGCCTTCGCCGCCGCCCATGCCGCCCTTTCCGGCGCCACCGGGCTTGCCGCGGGAGGCGATGATGTCGTCGATGCGCAAAATCATCTCGGTGACTTCCGATGCCGATTGCAAGGCCTGCTTCTTGACTTTCAGGGGCTCAAAGACGCCCGCGGCTTTCAAGTCGCCGACTTTGCCTTTCAACACGTCGATGCCCAGCGTTTTCTGGCCTTTTTCGTGCTTGGCACGCAGGTCGACCAAGGTGTCGATGGAGTCCAAACCGCAGGATTCCGCCAACGTGCGGGGTATAACTTCCAGGGCTTCAGCAAATGCCGTGATGGCCAATTGTTCGCGTCCGCCCACTTGAGTGGCGTGCTTGCGCAGGCGCATGGCCAGTTCCATATCAATGGAGCCGCCGCCGGTCACGTATTTGCCTTCCTGGATTGCCGAGGAAACGGCGCCGATGGCGTCAACCAAGGCACGGTCGGCCTCGTCAATGACGTGTTCGGTGCCACCGCGGACCAACAAGGTGACGCTCTTGGGCTCTTTGCATTTTTCGACGAAGACCATCTGCTCGCCGGCGACTTTGCGCTCTTCAACCAATCCGGCGAAACCCAAATCCGCACCGGACATGTCTTCCAACGTCGTGGTGACGCGGGCACCCGTGGCACGGGCCAGTTTTTCCATGTCGGATTTCTTGACGCGGCGGGCGGCCAGGATTCCTTTCTTGGCCAAATAGTGTTGCGCCACGTCGTCGATGCCTTTTTGGCAGAACAGCACGTTGCAGCCGGACGCGGCGACTTTTTCGACCATGTCCTTGAGCATTTTTTCTTCCTGTTCCAAGAAGGCGGTCATCTGGTCCGGCGATGTGATGCTGATGCGGGCGTCCGTTTCGGTTTTTTCGATTTCCAACGCGGCGTCCAATAACGCAATCTTGGCTTTTTCCAGTTTCTTGGGCATGGCCGGGTGCACGACTTCCTTGTCAATGAGCACGCCGCCAATCAAGGTGGTCATGTGGATGTCGCCGCCTTGTTTCTTTTCAATCTTGATGAATTCCTTGTCCACCGTCCACTTGCCGTCCTTTTTCTCTGCCACTTGCGTGACGGCGTCGACGACCAATTTGGCCAAGGTCTCTTTGGCCGTTCCCGAGGCGACGGTCTTGGAGCCCATGGAAACGGCGGCGATTTTTTGCAACATGGCTTTGTCGTCCATGGTCACGTTTTCCGCGACATCGTACAGCGTCTGGATGGCCTGGGCCGAGGCGGATTTGTAACCCGAAATGATGGTGGACGCATGGACGTCCTGGTCCAACAATTCCAAGGCTTTTTTGAGCAGTTCGCCTGCGATGACGACTGCGGTGGTGGTGCCGTCGCCGACTTCTTCGTCCTGGGTCTTGGCGATTTCAACCATCATTTTGGCGGCCGGGTGCTCGACGTTCATTTCCTTCAAAATGGTGGCGCCGTCGTTGGTGATGACGATGTCGCCCATTTCGGAGACCATCATCTTGTCCATGCCGCGCGGGCCCAATGTCGATTTGACGGCGGATGCGACGGCGTAGCCGACGGCGATGTTGGTGCGTTGGGCGTCCCGTCCCAAGACGCGGCTGGAGCCTTCCGGCAGGTAGAGTACTTGTTGTCCGTTCAGATTTCCTTGCGACATACTTTGTGCACCTCATTGTATTGCTGTATTCAAGAGTTGGATAAAAGCGGCTTTCTTGTGTCTTGCAAAAACCGCCTTCATAGGAGCCTGTGGCTTAAGCCCCCAATTTTTCGCTTAAAACCAGCGTTATTGTCTTGGCGGCCCCCTTTTAAAAATTTGCGGATGGGCCTTTTAAGTCCGTTTTCGGACGTTTTGGTGCTTTCGACTTATTTTCGGCCTTTTTTTATACTGGTCGGCCCATTCTTTGGTTTCCAATCCGTTTCCAAATTCCAAGGTGTATTCCTATCGCGTCCTCTGCCACGAACGCTTCCAACGCCAAGACTGCTTCAAAATCCGTGAAAAAAGCCGGAGTCCCAAAGGCCGCTTCTATCGCTGTTGCGTCAAACGGGTCCGGCGTCCGCGTCAGTGATGCTTCCGGCGATTCAAAGAAAATGCTCATCACGGCCGCGCTTCCATACGCCAATGGGGACCTCCATTTGGGCGGCATCCGCTCGACGTATTTACCGGCGGACGTGTTCGCGCGTTATTGCCGTTTGCAGGGCAGGCCCGTTCTTTATGTGTGTGCGAGCGATGAGCACGGCACGCCCATTGAAGTTAACGCCGCCAAGGAAAAGATGAAGCCGGATGCGTTTGTCAAGAAATACCATGACCGTCAGGAAAAGGATTTCCAGAAACTGGGTATGTCCTTTGATGTCTTCCATCGGACGCATTCCGAGGAAAATCACGTCTTGGCAAAACGGTTTTATGACGCGGCGCAGGAAAAAGGCGTCCTCTTTACCAAGGCGGTCGAGCAGACGTATTGTCCGAAAGATGAGCGCTTTTTGCCCGACCGCTTTGTCAAGGGTACTTGTCCGTTTTGTGCCGCCGCCGACCAATACGGCGATGGGTGTGAGAAGTGTGGCAAAGTCTACTCGCCTGCTGATCTAAAGGAGCCGCATTGCGCGCTATGCAAAACCGTGCCGACCAAAAAAACAACCGAGCACGTATTTTTCAAGTTGAGTGCCTGCGGGCCCTTTTTGTATCGGTACTTGTCCGAAACCAACTTGCAATCCGACGTGGTCGCGTATGTGCGCAATTGGCTTTCCGGCCTGAAGGACTGGGACATCACGCGCGACGGCCCCTATTTCGGCATTCCCATTCCCGGACGCAAGGACCAGTTCTTTTACGTCTGGTTTGACGCTCCGATTGGTTACGTCGCGGCGACGCAGGCGTGGTGCACGGCGAACCAAAAAGACCTTGCCGATTGGTGGAATTCAAAAAATGAAATCGTGCACTTCATTGGCAAGGACATCGTCTACCACCATTACTTGTTCTGGCCCGCGATGCTGGACACCGCCGGGTTTGCCTTGCCAACCCGGATTCCCACGCGCGGCTACCTCAACGTGGAAGGGGAGAAGATGAGCAAGTCGCGCGGCACGTTCATCTTGGTCAAGGACGTCTTGGCACGCTTCCACCCGGATTCGCTTCGGTACTATCTGTGCACCATCACGCCGAACACCACGGTGGATGGCAACTTTGCCTGGGCGGACTTCCAAGCGAAAGTTAATTCGGAGCTGATTGGCGCCTACGGCAATTTTGTCTACCGCTGTTTGTCATTCATCGTCAAAAAAGGGGGTACTATTCCTCCGCTTGGAATGAAAACTGAACTGGACGCGGCCTTTGAAAAAGAGCTTTCCACGTTTTCTGATGTTGTGGCCAAGGATTTGGACCAAATCGGCGTGAAGGAGGCGTTGGAAAAAATCATGGCCTTCGCCGCCAAATCCAACAAATACTTCAACGACCGCGCGCCCTGGAAGCTGACGGACCAATCCGAGCTTGACACGGTTTTGCATTTGAGTGCCAAAGCCGTTTTTGCATTGGCCCTCGCACTATCGCCCTATTTACCGTTCTCCTCCGGTGACGTCTTCGCCCAATTGGGGGTCAAGCCCAAAAGCTGGGCCGATTTGTCGCCGTTCAAAGCGGGCCCCACTTTGCAGGACGTCAAACCGCTTTTCGCACGAATCGAGGATGAGGCGGTGGCGGAAGAAGTCGGGAAGATGAAGAAAAGCGGTTAATCGAAAAGTGCGTCTTCATTCCGTTCAGTGGGATTCGTTCCCTGACTGGTTTGCCTTTTCATTTGTTTTTCCAACGATGAGCTCCAACACTTCCGGAAAGCTCGTGTACCCATGGTTGATGCTCAAATGTCCCGCGTTGTGGAACACGTGCAATCGGGCGCCTAATTCCTGGGCCAACTTTTTAGAATCATCAAGCGACATCCAGATATCCTCGTCCGAAGCAAACAACTCGATTTGTTTGGCTTTTTTCCGCACCACTTGCAAGTCGAGGTTTTGATGGAAGGGCGTCAGGAACGACAGCTTGCTTTGGGCCACGTTGCCTTCGGCCGCAGGTCCGACCAAGATGACGGAGCCGACCGTTTTGATTGTGGGGCTTTTGAGCCAGTGCAAGATGGCGGCGCACCCCAATGAGTGGCCGACAAGCGCGGTTTTGTCATCCACTACCGGCATGTCTTTTTTGAGCGCGTCAATCCACTCCGCCAGAATTGGTTTTTTTGGTTCCGGCAAATCCGGGTAGTGCGTTTCAAGCCCCGCTTTTTCGCACTCACGTGCCAGCCAAGTCTGCCAGTGGTTTTCGTAAAAACCGCCATGGCCGTATACGATGCCGATGCGGGTGTATGGCGGGTGGGATGGCACTGAAATCAATGGTGTGGTTTTTTTTGGTGTTTTTGGATGAGTGGTATTGGTAAGCGATTATTTTTGAGTTTTGGAAGTCGGTTTTTCACGGATGGTTTATTGCATCGTATTCGCGTTTTGAATCGCGCGCGTGAGGCCGTCGTAGGCGGCGGGCGCGTCGGCATCCGCTATTACGAACGATATTTTGCTGTAGGAGCTGAATACGCCCAGCAAGTTGACGCCCGCGTCGCTGAGTGCACGGACCAAGTACTTGAACACGCCGGGTTGTTTCACCCCTTCGGTGGGGTATTGGACCGTGAGCACCGATACGTTTCTGTAATCGTCCAATGTTTTGGCATTGTGGGTCAGCCGGCTTACAACTGCGCGGTATTGGTTCTGGGTGATGATGGTTATTTCATTGGCCCGCTCGATGACGTAGAGGTTGCCGCCTTGGTGTTCGACTATTGCCTTGGCTTGGTGGAGTTTTTCCTGGAGTTTCCGGTCGTACGGGTAGTGGCTGGTGGACATGTCGGAAAGGATGTGGACTTTGCACTGGGCAATCACGCCTAGGGCCGCCAGGTTGGACGGTTTTTGGAAATCGGCATCCGTTTTGACGTGCCGATGCAATGCCATGGCGATGGCCTCGACGGTGAGCCGTTCCTGGAGTTGTTTTTCAAGCGCGGGCCTGATTTTGCGGGCCAACGCACTATAGTTGATGAGTCCCATTTCAATGGGTGTTTTCAGGAATCCGTAGGCTTGGATCGTCCGGAGGATGGCGGCGGACAATTTGGGCGTCTTTTCCTTCGCTTGGGTCATGGTTGTTTTCATCCCGTGTTGTCGGCACGCCGTGGCAAAGCCGAAACCGGTTGCGCTGTTTATGGGTGTTCTGAACGCATCGCACGATTTTTGTGCCTGTATCGGTTCGGCTTTTTTGTCGGGTTGCTTTATGGTATTGCTATGACGTAATCCGGCTTAATTAATGTGTTTGTTATTTTTTTAACATTTGTGTGATAAATAAAAAACTTTATATAGTTGCTCTCCGTAGAATCGATGGGGAGGTCAAAGCTGCCGGTGAATCCAATGCCGGCGGACAAATCGGTTCTAAAAGCAAGCGCCGCGCCACAACCGTACATCGGAGGTTTCTTCCGTTTATGCCCTGCAAAATTTGCAGATTGGCATGCTTGGACGTGGACCACCGGGACTTGCTTTCGGAACTTCTTTTCACCCAACCGGTCTGATTCATGATGGCAAACTCGTTTTCCGTGTTGGACGTGGCCGAATCCCAGGGCCGTTCAAGCCCGGTTTTCTTATCATCCGGCGGAGGCGTCTCCATGGATTTGCTTTCGGCTTGTTTTTTCCTTTTGGCCGTCTATGCGTTCCTGATGGAGCCGAACGTGGCCCTTTTCACCTTGGCGTTTTTAGGCTTTGCCTTCGTGTACCGCCCCGCCCGCTTGAGCCTGCCGTGGGTCGGATGATTTCGGCGTGCTTTTCGGTTTTTTGTCCTTAGGCAAGGCGAGCGGAGGGCATGCCCGTTCCACAGATAAAAACAAAATACGTTGTAATCGGTGCGGGATGAGGTGGGTTTTCCGTTTTTCTTTTTCGGGCGCAGGTGGGGTCATTTCCAAATTGCGTAGCGTAATAGCGCGACAAGGCCAAATCCTTTAAGCTCGCCTCCAGGCTGGCTTTCGGATTCAAAGACGTGCAATTCTGCTCCCAGTTTTCGCGCGGTTTCCATTAGGTGTTGGGCCGTCTTGTCTTTCATCAAGGATTCGGATACCATCAATTCGGACACGGCGCCCGCTTGGACCGCTTCCTGTACGTCCGCAAAGCCGTAAACTGCCAGATGGTCCTCGCGGCCTACGCTTGCTTTGAATTTTTCCATCAGCTCGAATTCCTTGGCCAAGCGCTGCTCGCCCATGGCCTTTTCGATGACGCCGCGTTTGAGTAGTTCGTACACGCCGGTTTTTTCGGCGGATGAGGCGTACTCGAAACTGGTTTTTTTCAAGAGGGCCGGATGCTTTTCTTCGGCGTATTTTTTGAAATTGTCCTTGGCAAATCCGGGGCCTGCGATGATGATCTTTTCATGCGCCTCGATGGTTTTGGCCAACTCTGAAAAGTATGATTTTTGCGCTTCCTCAAATGCCTTGGGGTCCTTTTTGGTCCCGCGGAACTGGATTTCCGCCACGAAGCGCAGGCCTTGCAATTGAAGTTCCGCAAGCGTGGCCTGGTGTTCGTCCATGACCACCAAAAACGCCTTGACGTGCTGGCTCTTGGCTTTTGCTTCCTGTAAGATGGACCAATGGTATACCGACAATATTTTGTGGAGGCTGACGCGTTCGTGGATTTCGATGTCAAGCGTGTGGTAGGCCCCTTTGGCGACGAATTCCTCGGGCGTCCCAGATAGAATTTTTCCAGTGACGCGCAATTTCAATGCGTTTTCCGCGAATTCAATCTGTTCGGCCTGCACTAGGACGTGTACCTTTTTTTTCTCGCCCGATTCGCCCTCCGTCCCTTCGATTTTGAATCGCCTAAAGCTGACGCCTTCCACGCCATCTCCGGGCTCCAAAATCTTGTGCAGATACCACAAGTCTTCCGGGCACTGCGGCTCAAGCTTGATGACGTGTTCGACTTCGTTGACGTGGACGATTTTCATGATGTATTCCCGGTATTTACCTTAGGTCCCAAAAATGGCATGGTTTTTTCTTGTTTTTCCATTTCGCGCTTTCCTCTGGCTTGGCTTCCATTTCGGATTTTTTCGATTTGGTTTGCCTCTTTCAGGGTTTGTTTTTATTGTGCCGCCGCCTTGTTTTAATTGGAGTTGTTATTGTCCATGGCCAAAAAAATGATTCGCGATTTTCAATCTTCAAAAAACGTCGGCGACCTTCTGGCACGCTTTGAGAACGCCGGATTCCAAGCCACGCATTTGGCGCACGCCGTTGCCTTGATGCGGGAAATGAACGAAGATCAAAACCGGACCGTTTTTCTGGCCTTTACCGCTAACCTCGTGGCGTCCGGCTTGCGGGGCGTCTTGGCGCAGGTCATCCGCCAGGGCTGGGTCGACGCCGTGGTGACGTCCGGCGGTAGCATCGACCATGACCTCATCAAATCCTGGATGCCCTATGGTGCCGGGTCGTTTGACGCGGATGACGTGCGGCTCCATAAATCCGGCACCAACCGCATCGGCAACGTCTTGGTGGAAAACAAAGCGTACGGCACGTTGGAAAAGAAAGTCCAGCCCGTTTTTAAAAAAATGTTGGCGAAAAAAGAAGTCTGGGCGCCCTCGGAGTTCATTGCTGAACTCTCTTCGGTGCCTTCCTTGGCAAAAGACCCTCATTCCATCCTGGCCGCTTGCCGCGACCGCAAGGTGCCTATTTTCTCGCCCGCCTTGATTGACTCGGCGCTGGGTTTGCAGTTGTTTTTTTTCAAGCAGGACCATCCTGAGTTCGTGCTGGACGCCACGGCGGACCTCAAACCGGTCGGCAATCTGGTATTGAACGCGGAAAAGACCTCTGCCGTCATCTTGGGTGGCGGCCCCAGCAAGCACTTCACCATCGGCTGCAACCTCCTTCGCGGCGGCCTGGATTCCGCAGTATACTTCACCACGGCCCAGGAATACGACGGCTCCTTGAGCGGCGCGCGTCCGAAGGAAGCCGTTTCGTGGGGCAAAGTAAAAGAAACGGCCGCCCATGTGACCGTGTACGGGGATGCAACGATCAACTTCCCGCTGGCGGTTGCAGGGTTTTGACCTGTTCGAAAACTCTCATTTCATGCGGTTTCCAATTCCTGTTCTTTCATACTGTATTCTTTTTTTCCAAGAACGATAAATTCTCGCTTCTCTATACACCCGTCGGAGCATTTGGGCCGATATTGTTTCGACGTTGCGTTCTCCTTGGTGAAGCGATTCTAATGCTGCCAATGCGGCTGTTTGTTCGGCGTCTTCCCGACCAAGTGCTGAATACATAAACCGGCGTCCAAGATCTTTAATGATTGGCATCATTTTTTCAAAGGCCTCATTACGCTCAAGGCCGTTAATGGCAGGTAACTCCATTTGCAATGCTGCACTTGTTTTCCCAACCCGTTGATTATATTTCGGTGCTAGATTCTCTGCTTCTTTAATCGTCCGGATGTTGCCAATGGCCAATTGCATCGCCGCCCTGCGTCGGTCGTACTCATTTTGAAGGCCTGGACCGCTTACTGTTTGCAAGCGCTTATGAAAATTGTCGTAGGTTTCTTTGAATTCGTTGACATCTTTGAACCGACCGGTAAAGACGCCCATGGCGGCAGTTCTGACAAAGGCCGCGGATTGGTTTTGGCTGCCGAAAACGTTTTTGGCAAATTCAAGACATTCGTCATAGGCCTTTTTTGCAGCCTTCATATCCGGATAACGCCGATTAACGACCAAATTGAAGGCCGTTTTTGCAAGGGGTTTTGATTTCTCGTCGGTTCCGAATTCTAAGATCGCATTGTTAATCAGGGAATCTGCATGGAACGCGGAAATCACGTGCCCGTAATTTTTTATTATCGTTGGTGACACCTGAAGTTCGCGTAAAAGTTCGTACTCAGTAATCACATGTTCGGCGAATGCTTTTGCAGTTGCCGGGTTTCCTTCCAGTTCTTCAGGCTTGCGACCTAATAGGCGCAGTTCATGCCCCATACGGTGCGCGAATACCCTGAAGGATGGTTCGGTCAGGCATTTCGGACCGCATCGTTCAATGGATTCCCATAATCGTTTCTGTAATCTACGTGCCGATGGTGTGGCTTGGTTGGTTAATGGAACCCGTTGTTCCAGTTCTGTTGTCAAGTCCGAAGAAACCATTGCTTTTTGAAGCATGTTCCAGGCGGCGCTTGAACCGTTTGTTCCCGGAATTTCACCACTGAGCAGTCCAAGTCGCAAAATGGCGGAACAGTGCGGGTGTTTTTGGAGTAACGCACTAATTTTTTCATCCGATCGGAGTTCATTCAGTGCGGTTTCCAGTTTGGTTTGTACGTGTTTCCGTAAAAGATGGATGGCCTCGGAGGCGTCAGGGTCGGATATTGCTTCCGCCCATACTTGCGCTTTTGCGCGCGTTCCTTTGATTTGAATACGGTTTTTTTGGTTATGGCTTTTTGGCCATGGTCCGAGTTCTGGCTCTCCTGGTAAATCCCCGCTTTCAATCCTTGTGCGAACTTTTCGCCATATTTCATTTCGTACATTTAGTGCGTTTTTGGTAAATCCGCTTTCATCTGTATTCTGGAGGATGCGAGCGAGGTCTTTATTCAGTTCTGATTGAACAAAACGCATGGTATCCGGATGTAGGGTAATCCCTGCTTCCGACGCTTTCTTTTGGAAATGGGTGTGGAACCATTCATCGCGGGAAAGAAGGTTTGCAATTGCGGTTATGGCGCTAGTTTGGCGTTGTTTTCTTTTTAGGAAGTTTGACAATCCTGGTATTTTTTCCTTTAATGGTACCGCGGGTTCCATATGACACTTTCAGGCTTTTCATTTATGTAGTTTATTGTGGTTTTGAAATCCAGCAATAGCTGCACGAGACTCACATCGCCCGCAACGTCTTAATCCGCTCCTCTAGCGGCGGGTGCGTCGCAAACAGGCCGTCCAGGGGGCTTTTGACCGGGTCGGAAAAAAAGAGGTGGGATTCCGCTTCGCTGACGTTGAGTTTGGGCGCGTCTTTCCGGTTTTCCTGGTTCTTTATTTTTTCCAACGCCGATGCAAGGCCTTCCGGATAACGGGTGAGCTTGACACCGGAGGCGTCGGCCAATGACTCGCGCTTGCGGGACACGGCGGCCTGCACCATGCGGACGATGATGGGTGCGAAAATGGCTAGGATCACGCCGATGATAATCAGGGGTAGGATGTTGCCTTTGCGGTCGGAACTGTTGCCGCCGCTGAACATCATGCTGCGCAAAAACATGTGGCTTAAGATGGCGATAAGTCCGACCATGCAGGCGACCAGCAACGAAAAGCGGATGTCGTAATTGGAAATGTGGGACATTTCGTGGGCGATGACGCCTTCCAGTTCGTTGCGGTCCATGGTATTCAGAAGTCCGGACGTTACAGCGATGGAGGCATGCTGTGGGTCGCGGCCGGTGGCAAAGGCGTTCAGCGCGTCGCTTTCAATCACGTAGATATCCGGGGTCTTCGGCAGGCGGGCGGCAAAGGCCAGGTTTTCCACGGTGTTCTTGAGTAACAAATGCTTGGGGTCACGCGCGTTGATGGGCTTGGCGCCGGTCGTGCTCAGGACGATTTGGTCGCCGTAGAAATACGTGGTGCCGATGTAGATGCCGGAGAACAATAATCCGAAAATCAGGAATGCGACCGATGTGCCCCCGGTGTAGACGGCGGCGATGATGTAGATGAGGGCGGAAAGGACGACCAGCACCACGGCAATCAATGCCCAGCTTTTGCGCTGATTGGACGCGATTTCGGCCTGGAAACTGGTGCGGAAATTCGATTCCATCGCGGGGTTTTGTTCGTCCATGATGCGTTCGCGTCGTTGTCTTAGTTGCGTTTATTGGTTTTTGAAAAAAAGAAAAAGTGCCGCCTTTTTTATACGCGCGCGGCCCGCGTTTTTTGTTTTTCAAACGGCGTTTAATCTTCCAAAAGCTTGCCCGCGTCAATGGCTTTGCGTGCGGCGTCATCGGCCTTGAAGTAGGGCCATTTGTCCTTGGAAAAGCCGAATAATCCGGCGAACAGGACGCCCGGAATCTGGCTCGTTGAGTTGATGTATTCCTGCACGGTGTAGCCGTAGCGCTGGCGGCCGTACTTGATTTTATCTTCGATTCCCGATAGGGCTTCCATCGCTGTAGCCATGGTGGTGTTGGATTTCATCTCGGGGTACGCTTCCGCACGGGCGTACAGCGTTCCAATGAGGGAGCCCAATTGCTGGTTCGCCTCTACTTTGCCTTTGATGTCTTTCGCATTCATGGCGCCTTCCCTGGCCTTGGCCAATCCGGTGAACAACTCCGTTTCCTGTTTCATGACCCGTTTGGCCATCGTGATGAGGTTCGGGATGGTGTCCAGGCGTTGTTGGAGTAGCGGGTCGATTTGGTTCCAGTCCGCCTGCGCCTGGTTGTTCAAGCCGGTCAGTTTGTTGAAATAAAAGATTGCAACTATTGCGAGCAGCACGACGATGCCGATGATAATCCATTCAATCATTGTCAAAACCACCTGTTTCGATTAGGAGCCTTGCGCTTTTAAGGTTTGATTCGTTTTCGGCTTTGAAGCAATCTTTAAGAAAGCGCCGTCCTAAAGCAATCCGTGAGTAACGGGGATTCAATTTTCGTTTTTCCCTAGGTGCCGCTCATTTGGCATGTGGGGTTTAACCGGATTTTCAAGCAATTCCTCGGATACTCCGGGTTTGTTTTTCATGAAGGAACTGGATCGAAAAATATTGGAAACCTTGGCCAAACTCAAGGAGAGCGTGCCGGCGGCCCAGCTTTCTGAAAAAGCCGGCGTGCCATACGCCACGCTCATGAGCGTTCTGGCCGGACTTGAGGCTGACGGCTTGTTGGTCTTGCGCCGTGTCGAAGACAAACGCCTGGAACTTACGGACGAAGGCCGCGAATATTTGGAAAAAGGACTGCCCGAACGACGCCTCATCCAGGCATTGGGCAAAAAAGCCTTGGCGCTTTCGGATGCCTTTGAAAAAGCCGCTTTAGGTCCTGCCGAACAAGGCATTGCTTTGATGTGGGCCAAGAAAAATGGCTGGCTCAAGATTGATGCCGGTAAAGCTTCCGCTGTGATGGACAAGGTTAGCGACGTGGAAGCCGCGCTCAAGTCTTTTTCCGATGGCAATAAAATAATGGACGCCGCCGCATTGGTCCAACGAAAATTGGCCCGTGAGCTGACTGATAAATCCGTTTTTGCTACGATTTCATCCGCTGGAAAGGCGGCGCTCAAAGGCGATTCCGCAGATTCCGGCTCCGCTGTGGTGTCGTCCCTGACGCCCGAGATGCTCAAGACCGGTTCGTGGAAGGGTAAGACTTTCCGTCCGTACGACCTCAAGACCGTCGTTGCACCCGTTTCCGTCGGCCAAAAACACCCGTACCAGGAATTCCTGCAGCGCATCCGCGACAAGCTCATCGGCTTGGGTTTCCAGGAAGCCCATGGCCCGTTGGTGGAGCTTGAGTTTTGGAACCTCGATGCGTTGTTCATGGCGCAGGATCATCCGGCGCGTGAAATCCACGATGTGTTCCTTTTGGAGGACCCCGCTCGTGGCGAAATTTTAGATTCCAAATCCTTGGAGCAGGTCAAAAAAGCCCACGAGGAGGGGTTGGACGGCTCGAAGGGTTGGCGCTACAAATGGGACCCTGAAATCGCCATGCGCCTATGCCTGCGCTCTCAGACTACGGCCGTATCGGCACGCACCTTGGCGAAAGGTCAAAAGCCGCCTCTAAAGATGTTCAGCATCGGCCGCGTGTTCCGCCCCGACGAAATCGATTGGAAGCATTTCATCGAATTCAATCAATGCGAGGGCATCGTGATGGACCCGTCCATGTCGTTGCGCGAGTTGTTGGGTTACCTTAAACGGTTCGCCGTCGAGGTTTTCGGCGCCGAAGACGTGCGTTTTGCACCTTCTTATTTCCCGTTCACCGAGCCATCCGTGGAACTGTACGCCAAAATTCCCGGACGGGGTTGGGCCGAGGTTGGTGGCGCAGGAATGTTTCGCCCGGAAATGACTCAGGCGTTGGGTATCAATGTCCCGGTCTTGGCCTGGGGTTTGGGCATCGACCGATTGGCCATGGTGTCCACGGGTATTACGGACATTCGGGATTTGTTTTCTCATGATTTGGGTTATTTGCGAAGCGGGGTGGCCAAAAGCCATGGCTGAACTGAAATTGGCTTTTGACGCCGTCAAGCGGGGCGTGAATTGGTTCGTCCTATCCGCGTATTCCGGCGGAAAGTTGGCCTGCCAGCTTCAGGTCCGGATTCTCAAGCAACAGGCCGTACTTTTGCCGTACCCCAAAGCCCCTTACGCCTCGAAAGCTGGATTCAAAGGCAAGGGAATCGGTGCCGCATTGGTGGCGTATGCCGTCGGCTTTGCCCGAAAACAGGATGTCCAAAAAGTGGTGTTCGCCAATTTTGATGACGCGGCGTTGGCCCGCCGTTTGGCAGGTCCTGGCCGTGTACAGGACTATTTTGAGTTCCGGTATCCGGAAAACCCGGAGCGGTTCCAAATCATTTGGGACTGAAAAATGCCGAGTTGAAATTCCGCGTTGCCGTCCAATCCCGTCCAACATTCATATGATATTTTCTTGAGGAAGTGAAATTCCATGGTTTCAACGTCGTATCCGAAGAAAAAACTGCTGACCTTGACCGGTTTGTCCGAATCGGACGTCCTTGACGCGTTGCCGAACATCAAGGCCGGAGTCGAGACCAATGTGGACGATGCGATAACCGTGGAAATTACCGGCGACCGGCCCGACTTGCTGTCCGTGTACGGTGCGGCACGCGCGTTGAAGGGTTACTTTGGAAAAGAAACCGGATTGGTAGCCGCGGATTGGCCCAGTTCCGGTATCAAGTTTTTTGTCGAGCCGGATGCCGAGGCGTTGCGGCCCGTATTGGTGGGCGCAGTGGTGGAGGGGCTCAAGTTGGACGAGGGGTCCATCCAGCATCTGTTCCAAGTGCAGGAAAAATTGGATTTGACCATCGGCCGCCGCCGCAAGAAAGGTTCCATCGGTCTTTACGATTTGGACAAACTCAAAAGCCCATTTTATTTGAAAAACGCTTCGATGAGCACGGCGTTCCACCCTTTGAAAGCAAGTGCCAAAATGACGGTCCAGCAGATTCTCAAGGAGCACCCGACGGGCAAGGATTATGCGCATCTGGTCAAAGGCAAGCACTATCCGATGTTGGTGGATTCCAAGAACGAGATTTTGTCTTTGGTGGACATCATCAACGGCGTCTTTTCGGCTGTCACCGCCAAGACCAAGAATATCCTCATTGACATCACCGGCACGGATTTCTATTCCTGCAATGCCAGCCTCAATATTTTGTGCCAGGATTTTGCGGACATGGGTGGCCGTGTGAAAACCGTGGAAATTCATCACGCAAGCAAGAAGTTGGTCACCCCGGACAGCCGCCCCGAAAAGATGGTCCTGCGTGTGGAAAAGGCCAACCAGTTGCTCGGCACCGCCCTGTCGCCCAAAGCCGTGGTCCAGCTGTTGCGCAAACAACGCCTCGAGGTCAGCGTGGGTCGCGACGTGTTGGATTGTCTGGTGCCTAGGTATCGGGCGGACTTCTTGCACGAAGTCGATTTGGTCGAGGAAGTGGCTTTGGCGCATGGATTCAACCAATTCCAAGTCAAGGACCCCTCCGTGTTCACCGTGGGCTCCAAGAGTGACGATACGTATGCCGTGCAGTTGGCCCGTGATTCCCTATCTTCGTTCGGTTTCGTCGAATTCATGACCCACGTGTTCTTTTCCCCACAAAAAGCGGCCCGCGCTTTTGCCGACGCCGAGGTGGTCCGCATCCGCAACCCGGTAAGTGAGGAGTATGCGTCGTTGCGCTCGATGTTGCTGCCTTCGGTGTTGGGGGCCTTGTCGGAAAACACCCGTCAGTCCTATCCCCAGAATGTTTTCGAAGTCGGTGAAGTCGTTGTACGGGATGCGGCGACTGAAACCCGGACGCGCACCGACGTCAATGCCGTCTTGGTGTCGGCTCATGCCTCGGCCAACTTGACGGAAGTAGCATCGTTGTTGGATGAACTTTGCCGCCGCTTCAAAGTCGAGTATTCCCTCAAGGAACTGACGCACCCGCGATTTATCGACGGCCGCGCCGCATCCATTGTGTGCAACAAGGAAATCGTGGGCACCGTCGGGGAGTTGTCGCCCCAGGTGTTAGATAATTACGGCATCAAGGTTCCAGCGGCAATCTTTGAACTGCGGCTCATCAAGGGCCAGCGCTAAACTCGAGGAGGCCGAATCGCATCATGGCCTTGTCGGATGTTTTGAAAAAAATTCCCATTGGTGTCACGCTGGTCGCGGCCGTCAAATACGCGCCCGATGCGGATGCGGTCAATGCCTTGATTCGTGCGGGCGTCATGGCGGTGGGCGAAAACCGCCTTCAGGATGCTGAAATGCGGCTACCTTTTTTATTGCCCTGCGAGAAACACTTCATCGGCACGCTGCAGTCCAACAAAATTTCCAAAATCGTGCGCCTGTTTGACGTGGTGCAGTCGCTGGATTTGTTGGCGCATGCGGAAAAGCTGGACGCCGCCGCGAAACGCGAAAACAAAACCATGCGCGTGCTCGTGCAAATCAACGCCGGTGATGAGGCACAAAAAAGCGGTTTGCCCCCTGTTAAAGAAAAAGTGGCGTCATTTTTGACTTCCTTGCGCTCTTTTTCCCATTTGAAAATCGAAGGCCTCATGGTCGTCGTTCCGATGGTCGGCGATTCGCGTCCGTATTTCAAAAAAGCAAAAGCGCTTTTTGACTCGCTTAAGGCCGATTTCGGGCTGACGGTTCTGTCCATGGGCACGTCGGATGATTTTGAGACGGCGATTGGGGAGGGAAGCACGATGGTGCGTGTGGGCCTGGTGTTGTTCGAGTCGGGACAATCAACGGAAGTATAATAAATAAGAAAATTCTTACTTTTAGTGGTTGATTGGTATGCATTTTACTACGGTAACTCTCAGTGACAAAGGTCAAATCAGCATTCCCAAGACGGTGCGCCAGCATCTGGGCTTGAAAAAAGGCGAGCAGCTGGTCTTGATGGAAAAAGGGGGACGCATCATCTTGGAGTCAGCGGCCCACACCATCCGTAAACTGGCGCTACTGGAGAAAAGCGAATCGCTGGCCAATATGTTGGTCTCGGAGCGGACCTTGGCAAAAGACTGGAGCAATGCGGACGATGAACGCTGGAACTCGGTATGAGCAGTGGCAAATCGTCTTGGTGCCGTTTCCCTATTCGGACCTAAGCTCGGTCAAGCGTCGCCCGGCGTTAGTCCTATCCACGTCGGATTTCAACGGACGCCATGATGATTTGGTCTGTTGCATGATTACGAGTCATTTGGACGGTGAACCGGGTTGTCCGACTTTTTCGCAAGACGACTTGGCCTCCGGACTCCTTGCCTTCGACAGCAAAATCAAACCCTATCGGCTTTTCACCGTCGAGAAGGCGTTGGTCGTAAAAAAACTAGGGGTTCTGGGCGCGTCCAAAGCCATGGAAACCCGCATCCAGTTGCTCCGGCTTTTTGGTTTTTCCTGATTTTTCCGTTTTTATCCGAGGCTTTTCCTCAGCTGCCCCGCTCGTACGATTTCCGGCGAGATATCGGCGTTGTTCTTCAGAAGCAGCCGCACGTTAGACGTCAGGTTGCGGTGGATGAAATGGTGGTCTTCATGCGGGCCCAATTTCTTGCCGATTTGCTCTTCCAACAATTTGACGTCGGATTCCACGGCGGCCCATCCGGCGCCTTGTCTGGCCAAGGCGTGCAAATTTTCGTGGTTCAGATAGTGGCCGGCGCGGATGAGGTCGGCCTCAAACCCGCCATACGCTTTGTACAACCCGTCTCGCTGTTTGCCCGTCATCTTTTGCAGGGCTGAGCCCACGCCGAGCAATTCCGGCGGTACGCCCAGTGAGTACATGCTTGCGCAAAACGCGATGGCCCTTGGCAGGCTCACGCCTTGCATCTTGCGGGCGTATCCGAACAGGCCCACGTGCAAGCGGCGCTCGCGTCGGCGGGGCACATAGGCTGCCAAGGCGTTTATGGTGTCGGCAATGCCTTCCACGCGGTGCTGGTATTCGCGGCTGAAGATGTCGACGACTGCGGACGTGCCTTCCGGTACCTCTGGTGCGGCTTGCAGGGGTTTGTCGTTGATTTGTCGGACCGCTTTTTCCACTTCCGGCGGCTCGTAATCGTAGCGGAACGCGGATTGGACCGTCACCGTCTGCACGCCGGGATACTCGGCGAAAAAGGCGTCCACGGTGTCCGGGTTCAGGCCGCCGCGGAACGGCAAGCTGCCCACGCCCAGGATGGGGTGGGTGCTGATGCCGGTTTTTTCGGAAAATCCGCGTAACGCGTCCAAGCCCATCTTGACACTTACGCAGGCCGCGACGTTGCCGGCATTGAGTGCGGGGTCGGAGCGTGCAAGGAAAACGCGGATGTTGTGGCGCTTTTCTGTGGCGACGTATTGCTTGAGTAGTTCGTCCACGGCTTGGATGGAATGCGTCTCTTCCACCAGGGGTATCAGTTCCAATTCGTCCGGCGCGTCGAAGGCTTTTTTGACTTGGCGGAAACGTTGGTGCAAAAAGTGCAATTGGTCCGCCGTTTTGGTCATCGGCAAGATGGCTTCAAATAAGACCGGTGCGTTCATGCCCACGTCCGTTGCCATCTGGTTGGCGGAAATGACGTTGACGAACGCTTTCGGCAGGCGATATCCTTTTTCCTCCCAGATGTTTGGCAAGCGTGTCGTGAGAAAAATATCCTTTCCAAGGGCGTGGTTCTGGAAAAATTCCGTGTAATGTTCAAAGAGCTTTTCCACCACGCTTTCGTCCACGTGTTTGCCTTCCCAGTCCCACATGAATTCCTGGCCGTCCAACTCGGAAAAACAGCGGTAGGCCTCTTCCACTTCGGTTTGGGTGTCGATGAATGCGTCTTTTGCCCAGTAGGGCTTGGACGCGTTGTCCGGATGCTGCGTGCCCATGGTGCGGGGGATTTTGCGGCTCATGGTCCCCATGGTGGCGGTGCGTGTATAAAGCGATTACCGCGGCTAAGCTGTCGCTGTCAGTGCGTTACGTTTTTCGGACTTTGCCGGTTTTAATCCCAATCCCGGTCCACCCGGTTCCTTGCAAGCCACGCCATGGCTTCTTTGTACAGTGGGTATTGGCGCTCCTCCGCCTTGAATTCTGCGGTATGCACCGTACGACGCTCGCGGCCGTGCTTCACCGGATGCTTGGCGTGCAGCAGTTCATGGAACACTACGTATTCCAGCACGTAAAACGGGACTAATTTTTGGTCCAGATTCTCGTTGATTAAAATCTCGTGCGCCGATTCGTCGTAAAAGCCCAATATGCGTTTTCCCCCTTTTGTATTCCACCCGATTTTCGGCACCGACAGCGTCTGCAACAACGCATGCTCGCGCGTCATCCGTAGTACGATGTCATTGAGGTCGTGCCATTTTCCTTGGGCTCGTAGATGCCGTTTGCGGCCGCGGCTTTTTTTGAGGGCTGAATTGAGGTCCGATGCGCTTTTTTGCTTCCGGAAAATGTAGTATGCTTGGGTGTAGGCGTTGTCCGGCACGTGCATGCGGAAGACGCGCGCCGTGAGGTCCAATGCCAATCCGACCAATACGTCCCGGCCGCCGGCGGCATAGCCGTCGCTGACATTGGCGCGAAGGGTCGTGCCGTTGCGCTCCAACGTGGCGCGGAGCGAGGCGTAGCGCTTGAATTTTGCGTCCAATCGGAAATCAGCTTTTCCCAAAAGTGCCATGGCGGAAAAAAAGGCTTCTTGCAAGTCGCCAGTGGCGGCCGTTGTCATGGTGGTTGGATTTGTAGGTAACGTGGCGGCTGGTGCTGTTGCGGATGGGGCAATCGGTTCGGTCATCGGGTGAAAAACAACGGCAGGCGCGCTTATTTTCGTTTGGATTTTTCAAGTTCGGATGAGTCGTTGGATCAGCAAACCTGCCAGCAACGACGCGGCGTATCCAGCCGCCAATCCGGCCCATAAGCCCATGACGGGAAGCAAGATGTATGCCACCAATAGGTAGGGGATGCATGCGAGATTGCCCCACGGCATGTTCTTCGCCACGGCGGAGGCAAAACCGTTGCCGTGTTTGCGGCTGATAAGGATCAATGATGCTGAAAACGCGGCGGGAAATCCGGCCATCATGCCTCCCCAGGTGGGTCCTTGGGTCTTGGCTAAAATGACGGCGGATGCGATGACCAACCCGGCAAAGGCGGCGCGAAGGGCGAATTCGGCGGTGCTGGTGTGGGTGTTGTCGATTTTACGGTTGGCAATGCCGCGGCCCAAAATGACGCCCAGTCCCATGCAGGCAATGCCGGCGGCTGTAGTAAAGGCGAGGTTATCCGGATGCAATGACGTCACCGGTAGCAAGATGGCGGCCCAGGCAAGAAGCGAGAGGACCAATGCGGCTTTCCATCCGAGTCGCGCTTCCAGCTTCACGAACAAAAGCACGTAAAATGCGTTCATTCCAAACGCGAGGGGCACGATGGGAATAGCCTGTACGACCGCTTGCGTCCCTTGTGTCAGTCCGATGAACGCGAAGCTGACCAACGATGTGCTGGGCAATCCGATGATGATGCCGCCCCAAAGAGAGCCGAACCGCTCCGCGGCCCAAATGCAAACGGCGATGTACAGCCCGCCTACGACAAATGAGAGGGCCACTTGGAGCCAGAAGAAGTCCATGGTTGGCTCAAGGTCGTTGGACATTGAAAAATGCCATTGTTGGCCGTCGCTTACCGACTTCCGGTTTTTGAGTTGCCGTTTTCCCGTTTTTCCATGGGCCTAAATACACGGACGCCCATACTTTTTCCAATTCGGTGATTTTCTTTTGGCCGTTCCCAAACTAACGCAATGGCAAATCTTCCTCCGTTTCCTTAAGTTTGGCGTGTTGGCTTGGGGCGGGCCGGTGGCGCAAATCGCCATGATCCGCCATGAGTTGGTCGAAAAAGAGCAGTGGATTTCAGCACGGAAGTTCAACCGGGTTTTGGCGGTTTACCAGGCGTTGCCAGGACCTGAAGCCACGGAGCTTTCCGTCTATTTCGGTACGCTTGCCGGCGGCCGCCTGGGTGGTCTTTTGGCCGGACTTGGTTTCGTCTTGCCTGGATTTATTCTGATGCTGGCCCTGTCATGGCTTTATGTGGCGTACGGTTTGACGGCCTCAGGCTCAGCCTTTGCCGCGGTTTTCTTAGGAGTCCAGCCCGCCGTGACCGCGTTGATTGTCCGGGCGGTCCACCGCATCGGCAAGCATGCGTTGTTTGATGCGTGGCTCTTGGTCATTGCAGCGGTCTCCTGCATCGGCACGTTGTTGGGCGCCTCATTTGTGGCCGCTTTGGGCGTTGCGACGTTGGCGTATGTGGCCGTAACGCGCAAGCATATTTCGGCTGCATTGGCTTTGTGCGGGCTTTTCTTACTTTATTCGGTTACCGTATTCGTGCAACCGGTCATGGCCGCGGCGCCATTACCGAATTCATTGACGCACCAGGCATCCGCCTTGGACTTGTTTTTCTCCGGTCTCAAGGCTGGCCTTCTGACCTTTGGCGGGGCGTACACGGTGATTCCCTTTCTTCAGCAGGATGCCGTCTTTTCTAACGGCTGGCTCACACACGCGCAGTTCTTAGATGGTTTGGCCTTGTCCGGCATCCTTCCGGCTCCGCTCATCATTTTTTCAACATTCGTGGGCTTCCTTACCGGCAGCTGGTGGGGCGCGTTGGCGATGACGTTTGCCATTTTTCTTCCCGCGTTCGCCTTCACTTTGGTGGGCCATTCGTATTTTGAAAAAGCGGTGGAACACCCCGGCTTGCGCTCGTCATTGGACGGGCTGACCGCAGGGGTGGTGGGGCTGATTGCGGCTACGGCTATCGGGTTGCTGCCCGTGACCATCAAATCCGTTGCCGCCCTGTTGATTTTTGCCGGCGCTTTGCTGGTTTTGGAAAAGTGGAACTCGGCGTGGGCCGTGCCGGCGGTTGTGGTGCTATCCGGTGTTGTGGGCTTTTTGTTTTTGCACACGTGAGCCGTAAATAGGGCTGTGGTCCATGGGTTGCCGATTGTTTGGCCGCTATTGGACCCATTCAATCTTAAGTTTGCGTTCCACGGCCTGGATTTTCTCAAAGTCACGGTCTTTGGTGATGACGGCGAGGTTGCGGTTCAGTGCCATGCTGGCGATGAGGATGTCGATAGCGCCGACGCCCATTCCTTTACGTTGAAGCACGTTGGAAATTGCGATTGCGGTTTTGTAATCCGACAGGCTTGGGAATAGGGCCCTGCGGTAGGGCCGGTCTGCCTCGGGGTGTTCCACGAGGGTGAAGACGGTGATTAGCCCTTCCGCGCCTTGTTCATACGCGCTTGTGTCAACAATTGCAGGCGCCGCCATTCGGATTCCTTTATTTTCTTTTGCATTTCGACCGGGTCAGGTCGGGGTTCTTTCCGTATTTCCCGAATCAATTCCGGTCCCAACCATTCCCGGATTTGCTCCATGCTCATTGAGCCTTCCATTTGGTCTAGCCGGTCCTCCACACTAGCGCGCATGACTTGCGTCCACTTGATCTCGGGATATTTTTTCATTTTCTTCCACACGTCATTTTTGATGCTGACTAGGATGGCGGGCATGCATTTCTTATGCAATATATTCAATATATTTATATTGCTTGAGTGGAATTTTGTTCTACCGATGGTTTTTGAACTCCGTTTGCTAAAACTTGGAAAAATTCGGCACTTGCGTTATTTCGGTCGCGCTCGTTGGTTGCCTGGAATGCCGTTTCGGACCGTTTTTAAGCCCCTTTCGCCACCATTGGTACTGAAGCGGTGGAGTGCATGGCTGTCGGTAGCCCCGATTCAAAACCGGGGTGGCTGAGGAAGCTCCGCTCATCTTCGGTAGCAATACCGGAACCCTTGGACTGCAAGGTCCCACGCTTAAGGCGTGCCTTGGAGAACAGAAACGATACCGTCGCGTCCGTAGGATGAAGTCCTCTGACGTTGGACGCAGGCGGATGAAACGCGCTCCAAGCTGGGGGATGCAAGGCCTTTGAGCCGCTTAGTCGAATGCCGTGGACAACAGAAAGCGGGCTACGGCTCCGCCGCTTCATCTTTTTGGTTTTTTATTTGATTCGCTAGTCTAGACTTGGGGGGTTCGGGGAAACGTCGGACTATAGGGGGCTCTCCCCCTGTGGTCCCGGCGGTGTTACGGCTCCGCCGCTTCATCTTTTTTTATCGTGTAGTTTACGCTCGGTTTTTTGCCGAATTCGGTTCGTTTGAGGCCTTACCGGTTCTTCGCCCTCAACAACGCCGGGGCCAACTTCGCATGCCCTTGTCCGGACGCCTCTTCAAACTCGCTTTGGATTTCCTTCAGAAGCGCGTTCTTGGCCTTGCTGTTTTTGAGGGCGTGTTGGAGGACGTCGTAGATGTTGGCCGCGGGGATGACGTTGATTTTCTTTTGCTGGGCCGGCTTGAGTAGGAGGTCGCTGAGGTTTGTGGCTGGGATGATGACCGTTTTGATGCCCGCTTCTATGGCCGCTTCTACCTTTTGGGTAATGCCGCCCACGGGAAGCACTTCGCCCCGTACTGACAAGGAGCCGGTCATGGCCATGTTCTGATTGACGGGAACTTCCTCCAGCGCGGAGATGACGGCGGTAGCAACGGAAATGGATGCGGAGTCGCCTTCCACGCCTTCATAGGTTTGCAAAAATTGGATGTGGATGTCGTAATTGGACGTGTCTTTTCCGGTGTGCCGTTTGATGATAGCAGACACATTTTCCACCGCTTCTTTCGCGATGTCCCCAAGCTTTCCGGTGGCGATGATGCGGCTTTGGTCGCGGGAGGCCGCCGGGGCAACTTCTGCCACGATTGGTAAAATCACGCCGGAGTCGCCCATCACGGCCAATCCATTGACTTTGCCCACTTGCGTTCCTGACGTCCTGAAAATCTGGTAATCTTTCTTCATTTCAATGGCCTGGTGTGCGGCTTGTTGTTCCAGCGTCTGGGCAATTCCTTTGGCTTTGTTGACGTGTTCCGCCGTCACGGCCGGGGCTTTTAATTCGACCGCGACGTCGCCTGCCGCCCGCACCAAACCGCCCAATTCGCGCAACTTCAGGCTCAACCGGTTCTTCCTTCCGGCGCGCTTGCGGGCCTCTTGAATAATCTCTTCCACGGCTCCAGCATCAAAATGGGGGATCTTACCGTCCTTGGTGACTTCCTGGGCGATGAATTGCACGATTTTTTCGCGGTTTGCAGCCGTGTCCGTCATGGTGTCTTCCATGTAGACTTCGTAACCGTAGCCCCGGATGCGTGAGCGAAGGGCCGGGTGCATTTTTTGGATGTCTTCGTAGTTTCCCGCGGCAACCAACACAAAATCGCAGGGCACCGCTTCGGTGCGCACCAATGCGCCGGATGACATTTCGCTTTGTCCCGTAATGGCGTATTTCCTTTCCTGCATGGCCGTCAACAATTCCTGCTGGCTTTTTTCGGACAGTGAGGATATTTCGTCAATGAAAAGGACGCCGCGGTGGGCCTTGTGGACCAATCCCGCCTCGACGCGGAGGTGCGGGGGTGTGCCCAGGCCGCCGGAGTTCTTGGCCAGGATTCCGTTGGCTAGCAAGTTGCCGGTCTGCGTCGTCAGGTTGTAAATCTTGCCTTTGAAACGGATTTCTTCCTTTTTTGTGATACGTTCTGATTCCATAGTGTAACCCATCATGCGTTGAGAACTTGATACAGGCTGCGCGGGGATAATTGCAGGGTCTTCATCACAGCTTCAGCCCCAATGCCTTTTTTGCTGAGCGCTTCGAAACGTTTTTTCTTGTAGGCCATCCAGATGTGTACCGCTTCACGGATGCGTTTTTCCTTGCGCGGGCTGTAGGCCAGCCGGACGTGCGTCAGGAGGTTGAGTACGCTTTCGACTTTCTTTTCGATTTGCAGGCGCAGGATTGTCTTTCCGGATGCGGTGGTTCCACGGTACGTGGATGTTGTCCGGATGCCGCGCCGTGACAGGTAATCCGTAACTTGGTCAAGGAACAGTATGCGGTTTTGCTCGGTTTCCTTCGTTGCAGTAATTCCGACTTCGAGGCTCGTCAGGTAAACGCCTTTGGTGTGGATTTTGGGCGTGCCCATTTCGCCAGCTAAGAACGCGCCGAAAAACTCATCTTCCCAAGTGGGGTTTTTGTGGATCCATGCGGGAATCACGAGTTGTATTTTGGTTTTGTTCCCCACTGGCGCGCCGAGGGCCTCGAAAAACCGGATGATTCCACGGTGGGTATTTTGGTAGCACCACGAGTGGCCTTTTTCGCCCCCTTCGATGATCCGTGCATTCTTCGAGATTTCCATTCCGAAGAAGGATTCCAAATCGTCGCCAAATTTTTCTACTACGTCGCGTTCCGCGCTGGAAAGGAAAATCGCGTTGCGGTTGGTGAATATGCCGCCATCGCCGTACAACGACCCGAGCACACGAGCAATGCGGGGAATACGGGGGTCGCTTTCATCCAAAGGCAGCAGTTCTTTGCGGGTCAGCCAGTCCAGCGTCCCGATGGCGTGGGGCGTGTGTTTGCCTTGGTGCCACCAGCGCGTTTGGTGCTGAAGCAATCCGAGGCTTTTTGCAATCCGCTTGTAACCCCAATCCGGGTGCTGTTTCTTGGCTTCTTGATATGCATGGAACCGTTGGTGTTGGCTTTGGTCCGCCGTGGAATATGTCCCGACGATTGCATCCGGTTCAAGCAACTCCTGCGTCATTCCCAGCACGATGGAATCGTCCACGTTGACTTCCGATGCGGGCTTGTATTGGATGCCGTTTCCGGTCCGTATGGCCACGTGGTGTCCAGGTGTAACGATGAGTTCCTTGCCACTTTTTGATACCAACCGGATCATCGTTCCATCGTAATCGTATCGGTTGACGGATAATACGGGCGTCAGGGTGGATTTTCCTTCCACGGCGCCAAGAACGGAAAGTTGGCCTGGGCGCAAATGGATGGCTTCATAGTTTTCTTTTCCTTCTTTGGTCAGCACATCTTCTTTGTAAGACATCAACACGTCAACAACATCGTCCATCGATTCGGTCATCAGCCCGGTTTCCGTGACCATTGTGACTTGAGTGGAGGGGAAAAATGTCTGGAACGGATCATGGCGCACATCGCCAAGCAACGCACCCGCCCGCGCACCGGTGGCTTCCATGAACGGTGCGGTGGCGCTTTTGCTGTTGTCCACTAGCAATTTGGATGGCATGAACTCCGGGGCAAAGCGGCCGCGGCCCAATTGTGCGCCTAAGACCATGACGACGCCCGTCAGGCCGAGCATCAACAACAACGCGGCGGTGATGACGTCGCCCAATTGCTGGCGGCCGAAATAAAGCAAAAAGAAAAACGAGATGAACAAAAAGACCATGACGAACAAGTTGATTTGTCCGCCGCCGGCCACGTTCTGCATGCGTTCCTGTTGCGTGATTTTTTTGCCTTCGCCTTTTTTGACCGCCACGATTTTCGGCGTGTTTTCGTTTTCGACATTGGGTTTGACTAATATGTCTTCCAATACGCTTACGGGCAGAAGTTCGGACATGGCCTGCGCCATGAGGCTTTTGCCGGTGCCAGGCGTCCCGACCAATAAAACGTTGCGTTTTTGCGCCGCGGCTTTTTTGATGATGGTGACCGCTTTTTCCTGGCCCACGATTTGGTCAATCAGGCGGACGGGGACTTGGACTTCCGAGCTTGCGCGTTTGTTGCTCGGGTTTTCAGAATCCGAGTGAGTAGCAGCCGCGCTCATGCCCTTTTTGGGCGTCGTGGTTTTGGCGTTGGTTTTGTTCCCTTTTTTGGCAGGCATGAGACGTTTTTAACCCCGGATAGCCATTATCTGATTCTGGGTTTATTACTACCGCTATTCGGAACGGCCAAGAGGCGTCCTTTTAATCCAATGGGCTCCGGCTGGTTTTTTTCGAAATGGCGGCGAGGTGTATGGCCCTAATACCTATTTGGTTGATTTTGAATGATTCGTCTGGTTTGTTTGGGCTCTTCCGCGTCGGTCCCCACGGCACGTCATGTGCCCAGCCACTTTGCCGTCAAATTCGGTGGCGTCTACCTCTTTGATTGTGCGGAAGGCTGTCAGAGGCAGATGATGAAGTTCGGCGTGCCGTATGGCTCCCTTTCCGCAATCTTCCTCACGCATTTGCATGCCGATCATGTCTTGGGACTTCCCGGTTTGATGCAAACCCTCAACCTAGCGGGGCAAAAAGACCCGTTGCCCATTTTCGGTCCGCCCGGCACCAAGGCCTTTTGTGATGCGCTGTTTGGTATCCGGGGCTTCCGGCCGGACTTTCCGGTACCTGTCACCGAGGTTTCGGCCGAGAAAAAGGCCGTCTGTTTTGAGAACGCCCTTTTTAGTGTGTCCTCGTTCCCGGTCCAGCACTCCGCCATTGCCGTGGGCTATGTACTGGAGGAAAACGAGAAAATCAAGTTCAACGAGGATTTGGCGCGAAGCCGTGGCATCAAGGGCCGGCTTTTCACCGAAATCACGGAGAAAAAGAAGCTCACAATCAACGGCCAGGTCATCAAGCTTGCCGACGTGACCTACAAGCAACCCGGCAAAAAGCTGGTCTTCACCGGCGACACCCAGGCCTGCGCCTCCACGCTGAAGGCGGCGAAAGGCGCGGACGTTCTGGTCCACGATTGCTCTTTTATCGAAAAGGACGCGGACAAAGCGGCGGAGACCAAACACAGCACGGCGTTTCAGGCGGCCACCTTGGCCAAGAAAGCCGCCGTCAAGCGACTTATCCTGACGCACATCGGCAACCGGTACGAACCGCGCGAACCGGTCTTGGCGGAGGCCAAAACCGTTTTCGAGGCCACGGATTTGGCGCACGAAGGGAAGGAGTGGTTCGTTTAAGCAAGGTTAATGGTTTTTTTTTGCGCTGCCGTGTTTTTTTTATTTTCGGATTTGTTTGAATTTCAATGTCGTTTCAGGGTGTTTTGATGAAACTTGAAAATCTGCCTATGGAAAAAATCGTCATCGGCCTGGTTTTATTGGGCGTGTTTGCCGCCGTGTTCTTCGTGGCGCAGGTATTGCCCAAAGGAACGGACACCACGTTGGACGGCGTCCATATTCTTGCTTCCGGCGATGCCAAGGCCCAACTCCAAGGCTTGCTTTCCAAAACGCCGGTCCTCATCCAGATGAACCTCATCAATGCCAACGATTCCCGCAACACCGCTTTGACCATCGTGACCGCGGAAATCGCCTCCTCCTTAATCGCTTACAACACGACCAATTATGTCTATGGCGCCGTGGAGGGCAACGCGTCCGTCAATTGCGTCCCGCAGACCAACTTCTGCACCGGTGCCGTGATTTTCGTCCAATTGGGCCCATTTGACGGCATGCGCATCAACGACACGGCCGTGGTGGTGGAAGGAACGGCGGAGTTTTTCCACGACTTTGCCAAGCTGAAAGTCATCAAGGGCGTATTTGGGTTGGCGGCGTCAGGGAGTTGATTTTTGTCCAGCGCGTCCGTTTCATTTTTTGTTTCCAGTGCAAGAAAATATTAAGTGTTCCCGCGTAATTTTCTTCATGGTCCGAGATCTTACGCCAATCCTTTCTTCATCGCACGCTAAAGTCCATTATGAGCAATCTGGTAACCCTCTTTTGTGGAATCGCTCTACTTTGCATGAGGTGGGAAAGGATAGTGCCACTATCCTGAATTCTTATTTTCCCGAAGATCTGACGTTGGATGCCCAACTCAAGGTCTTTGGCGATAAAAAAATGACGTTGAAGACACTTTTACGGGCGGCAATGTATGGTCCTTCGCGCCATATCGAATCCGCAATCCGACGGGACCCTGTTGGGTTTATGCTTCCACTCCAACCGCGGGATCCTCTATATTCAGCCCATGGTTTATTGACGGAAGTCCGCCAGCTCTCTTCCATCCAGGAAGGTTACGCCGTTTCAAAGAACAAGCTGCATCTTTTATTGAATACGTGGTCGGGAAAGCTAACAAGGGCTGGGCAAGTCTTTTCGAGTTGGGTTCGTGGTTCGGAGCGGATTCGCAAGTCATTGGAAAATTCCATTGCCTACAATTTGGAACTGACTGATGCGCACAGCATCCCGATTCGTTTGTTGGCCGCGGCCCTGGATTCGGCTGAACTGAAGCACTTGCTGTCAGCACCCAATGAGGAAGAACGTTTCCGGCTTTGCAATCGAATCGTGCACTTTCATGCGCCGCTTTTGAGGGCCTTGGGTTTGGAAGCGCAAGCCGATGAAATCGAACACCCGGCGCTGACCGTGGTCGATAAGGAACGGTTCCGGAAAACGTTGTCCGCCGCGGTAGTGGTCCCCTGCCGTGTTGGTGGGGGCAGGCCACTGCCTTCTTGAAAATTGCTCATCCGCTCACGATCGCTCCATCAATACTTCCCGCAGGCTTAACGGCCTGCGGCAAAGGCCAGCCCTAACCGCCGGCGTAGT
>JACRGH010000049.1 GCA_016212375.1 Microcaldota archaeon | reverse complement strand
TCCTTAAGGCGAGTGACTTCTTTTGGTTTGAGTTTTAATTTTCTCATTGGACGCCCTCCTCGTTTGTTTTGCCCTGTTGAAGGTTAGGCGTCCGGAGAATAAAAACTTTACTAAAAAACTAACTTGTCATAGTACTAGGTGATGTTGTTGGCAAATTTATAGTCCGCCGATTGTCGGCGCCTGTGCTTTATGCGCTGTTGCTTTTTTGGGCCCGATTTCGACCGAGCCTTGACACGCCCTACGTCCGCCAACCGTTTGCTCGTTTTTTCCTTGAGCGGATTGGCGTCGTCGTCTTGCCCGTTGTTTTTATCGGTAGTCATCCGGCTTCTTACCCAGCCAGAACAACCAAACGATATTCTCAGATAATAACCCCATTTTTCTCCCCATTAGCCAACTACATAAACTATTAAAGCAATTATGTACTGAATACTTTTACAAATTCATATTTTATGCGTTTGAAACTTACAAAAAACATATTTTTTGGTGGGTCTGTAAAAGTGCCAAGAAGCAAACAATTGTTGGATGCCCGTCGCTTGCAGGTACTGGATGCTTTGTTTGCCAAAGGCGGACTGCGCCCCAGCCTCTCGTATTTGCAAGAGCGCACGGGGTTGTCTCGGCCCACGCTTTCCGCGTCCTTGGAATTCCTGTACAATCAACACGCCATCGTTTCCTATTTGCCGAGCTTGAACTGGCGCAAGATGGGCTTTCCGGTGGAAGCGTTTTCCATGGCCAGTTTCGATTTGTCCAAAAAAACCGTGATGGACAAGATGGTCGAATGGGGCCGCAAAAATCCCCACGTGCGCTTTTTCGGTTCCATCGCGTCCGGCGATTACAATTTGGTCTCGCGCGACATGTATGCGACGGTTGAGGATTTCCACCGCGACACCGTGCGGTTGTACCATGAGGAAGTGCCTGAATCATATCCGTTGATGCGCAAGCGCGCGGTGTACTTTTTTTCCGAACCGGTATACAAGGACGACCGCTACAGCTTCGCCGTCAGCCAGATTTTGGCGCACAACGGCCCCGCGCCCGCGAACAAAAAAATCCAGCCCCATGATGCGGTGCGCCTCAAAATCATCAAGGCGCTTTTCGAGCCGGGCGCCATCCGGCCGCACCTGCGCACCAGCCAGAGGCACACGGGCCTGCACTTGGCAACCATTTCCTCATCACTTGACTTCTTACAAAAAGAAAACATCATATTCGAATATTTGCCCCGGCTGAACCCGCTGGCCTTCGGCCTCAAATTGTTCGGTTTTTTGATGTTACAGATGCCCCCCGTTCCCCGCGAGCCGTTCACCAAATTGGTATCGTTTGCCCAGAACGACCCCAACGTGCTGTTGTTTTCCTCCATCGCCGGCTCGCAGTACAACGTCTGCATCGAATTTTTGCATCCGGATGTCAGTTCCTTCAACCGCCGGCTGCAGCAATATTACGAAGCGGTGCCGGAGTTGGTGGCCGCGCCGAAAGAGATATTGTACGTTACCGAGCCGATTTACAAGAACTATTCGCGCTCCTTGACCGCCTTGTCGCTTCTGAAGCAGCAGTTGGGCGTGTGACCGGTCAGCCTGCCGGTTGGTTGATTTTCCGCACCAGTTCCTCGAATACGTCCGATTCCGTTTCCCCTTCCCGGAATTTGGGTCGACGGGGCGTTACGATGCGTGGCAATGTCGGTTTGTTTTTTTGTTCGCCTTTTTGCAGCCTATCCAAGTGAATTTCGGCCTCTCGGGCAACCGGGACCACGACGTCAAAATCGCTCAACCGTTGTTGGGTGGGCGGCTGGATTTGGATCGGGTCAAAACCAGCTCCGATTTTATGAAATGGGTACTGCCCGTTTTTTTCTTTTAAAACGCCGCCATGCCAGAAATCAAACCGCCCTTCCAAACCCATTTTCCTTGCCGCATTTTCCGCATCGTAGCGGGCCAGGCGCGATCGCTGTTCGCCTTTTCCGCACGTGAACGCCACCTTGATTTTCCTTTGTTCTTGCATACCGTTTTCTTCCCTCTCGCAACCTATAAA
This sequence comes from Microcaldota archaeon, assembly GCA_016212375.1. GTDB lineage: Archaea > Micrarchaeota > Micrarchaeia > Norongarragalinales > Norongarragalinaceae > JACPGT01. The sequence goes on along the minus strand of JACRGH010000049.1, from coordinate 5,533 downwards.
AAATCGCCCGTCCCACAAAAGCGCACGGCATCCGTCCGCGTCCCCCGTTTCATCGGGCATTTCCGAGGTAAGTTTTTTATGGGCCTTTTCGACATTTTCAGCAAAAAACAAGTCAACGCCGGCACGTTGTTCGATTTGCAGTGCGAATTGCACCCCTTTCGTCTTGCCGCGTACAAAAACGACGGCGTGGATTTGGAAATTAGCCTGACCAATGCGCACGACCAGCCCCTTCTGACCTCCATTACCATCAGCGTACCGCGCGTGTTGGGTATGGACCGCACCGGCATCTCGCACGAACGCGAAATCCGGTTGGGGGAAATCGCCCCCGGTGCCTCGAAGCGCTTCAAAGCGGGTGTCTTTTCCAACCAAAAATCCGCGCCCGGCACCTATGCGGTCGACGTTTTCGCTTCGGCGCACTACCGGGACTACGGGCACGTTCTGAACCAGGTCCGGAAGCGGTTGGTTATCCGCGTTGAGTGAGTTCTGGCCTTTTGCCCTCTGGATTAGTGGAACTGCCGTTCCGGAAACCTTTTTTAATGCCTTTGGCTCCCTTATGCATCCAATTGAAGTTCAAACCGCCGCAATTCCGGATGTTGGGCTTCTTGGTTTACCGCCCGTTTGTCAGATTTGGTTTTATCATTGGAGGATTGAGTGAGTATGGCCTTGAAAATGTCGCAATTGATTGGGATGGACGTCTACACAGACAAAGCTGATTTTGTCGGCAAAGTCTACGACGTCATCATCGACTTACAGAAAGGCGAGGCCGCCCGCTTGACTCTGGAGCCCATCCGTGCCGCGTCCAAGGAGGATGCCAAGCGCATTTTCAAGGAAAAGACCATCATGTACAAATCAGTCAAGGCGGTTGAGAAAATCATCATCGTCTCCTCCCAACCCATCCTGGAAGAAGCCGAAGAGCCGGTTGACGCCGCTCCGAAGAAAGCCTTGCCGTATTCGGCACGGTACCGCAGACACTTCTAATTTTCGTTAACGTTTCCGGGCAACGCCCCGGGTTTCATTTTTTTAAACTCCAGCTGTGGCATTTTTTATTCAATAACCGATCGGGAGCACCGGTGACTTTGGTTGCACCTCTGCCGGCTCGGGCTACTTTCATTTTTAGTTGTGTCTTCGTTTTTTCCCCTTGCGTTTTTCAGAACATGCTTTTTTCGGAACGCGCGCGATGTCGGATAATTTTGGGCATATGTGCCGCGGATGATTATCCTTTTTTCCGCTACGTGAATCAAACGATACGTTTTCGGCCCAAACCTCCGGCACGCCTCCGTTTTTGAAAAGATTAGAAAAAGTTTTTTTTTAGAATTGCTTTGGTTCTTATTTTCCACCTGGTAAAAAAGGGAAGAGGGCAAACAATCAAGAAAATGTCCGCTTTACTAAAAGCGAATTATTTCTTTTTCTTCTTGCCGCCCTTCTTCTTCGCTGCTTTCTTCTTGGCTGCCATGTGGATTCACCGCATGCCTTACCGATTGATAGTATATAACGATGCCGGAAAAAATGGATTGCAAAAAATATTTTTTTTAAATATTTTTTTCCGAATTTTTTTGTCGCCGTGCGCATTTTACCTCGTAAAATTAGGTTTTTGATGTTTGCTTTGATTTTTTTACGCGTGATTTTGTTTTTTTCCAACTGATGCGCTGCATTTTTCGTTTTGATTATGCGCTTTTATTACGCCCTGTAATTTTTCTTGTGTTTTCCATTTTTTCCTTTTATCGTATTTTTTTCTTTCACTGAAATTCGCCCGCATTATTTTTTTCGAAATGATTTTTACAACTGGTCCGACTTTTCCTTTTTTTTAAATTCAAAAAGACCGCTGCCTTTTTTTTACGGCAATGCTTCGCGCGTCTTGGTTCCCAATCGGCGCTTGCGCTAAGCGTTTGAAAAATGAAATAGCGGGGAGTGGATTTGAACCACCGATCTCCGGGTTATGAGCCCAGCGGGCACTCCTGGCTACCCTACCCCGCTTTTTGATTTGTGTTTGTTTTCTGCACTTTGAGCCGGCAGGAATCGTGGGCAACGCAACGAATAGTCGGCGTTGATTTATCGGCTCGAAGGGATACTTTTGTGGCAGCGGGCGTATTAAAACCGATTGCACGGGTGGAAAAACGAGTTGGAGCTATTGGTTTGGCCGCGGCGGAACCGTTTCGCTGTGAATGCTATTGATGGGTTGGTCAGGCCTTTATTTGGTCTTGGCGCCCATGGCCGGCTGCATCAAGCCGCTATTGCTCGTTGCAATCCCGCTTTTGGATGACGAGAGGATCTGCTCAATGGCGCCGATCTTGTCTTCCAGGGCCTTGACATCGGATTGGTTCTGGGCGTAGGCCATCTTGCCGTTGCATTCGGGGCATCGGAATTGCAATTCCATGGCCTGCTCAAACGCCAGCTTCATGCAGGCTTTTCGGCATTTGTAAAACTGGGCGCCTTCTTCAGTCGCCATCTTGGCGCACAATTTTTCATGCTCGCGCTTTTTAGCGGTAAGGAGATTGCGCATGGCGCGGTCGGGGTTGATTTTCCACGTGTAGGTGAACCAGCCGTTGGACATGTTCTTTTCGCGCGTGTATTCCACGATGCCGTGCTGGTGCAGTTGGTTGAGCGTGGCGCGGATTTCGGCGACTTTGAGCTTGCCCTTTGTCTTTTTCTCGATTTTCTCATCGGTCGCGCCATCGCCCAACGTTTGGGCGACTTCGAATCCGCGCTCGCCGGACACTTCCTGGGCGAACGAATAGATTTGGGTCATTAGCGGGTTGGGTTTTGCACGTCGCGCCATACTCAGTGGTTTCAACGTATGCCTATTTATATTTTTTCTACGTTTTTGCCTTTTTCCGAGGGTAAAATGCGCAACTTGCCTTTCGGGAACCGCTGGGAATATATTCTCGTTCCGCAACATTCCCGCATCGTCAGCGCCAAAGCCGCGATTTCGGAGTGCGGCTGGTTCGTGACGGCGATATTGTAGTCGCACATTTCGTAGACTTCGCGGGGCACTTTTTCCGAACCCACGACGAACATCAGGTTTTTTTCTGATGCCACCTTGGGTGCCACGTCCTGCAGGGGCATGCCGTACATCGTGAGGTGCACTTTTTTTCCACTGAATTTTTTCAACGCGGTCCGGTACGATGCGGTGTATTCGGCTTTGAATTTGCCGCCCCATTTTTGTCCCACCGTGGCAATGCGTTGCAACAGTTCGTCATCTGGCTCACCGCTGATGATGATGCCATCGGCTCCCAATGCCCGCGCCACCAACGCGACGTGCATGGAGGCTCGTTTGTCGCGGTCTTTTCGGTGGCCAAGGCGGAGGATGGTGATCATTTTTCTTGAACCTGGCGAGTGGTGAATAGGATGACTTTGCGGGCGTGTTGCACTGCGGTGGGTGTTGTTTTTCCCTCATCATCCGTGATATTTTTCCATTCGATATACTGGTCGTTTTGGGTGATGCCGATTGTGGCGTGGGCATCGGCTGGAAACGTTTTGATCCAAGTGTCCATTGCTCTTACAAACCGGCCTTCCGGTGTCCTCGCACCTTCCTTGACGGTGGATGTTTCTGGTTCGGCCATCGCAGGCCGATCCATGGCTTGGGTTTGTTCCCCCCTTTGTCCGAATAGCCGTTTGAAAAAACCGATATTTTGTTCGGGTTCCTTTTCTTTGCGGGTTTCCGCTTTCGTTATTGGAATTGGGTTTTCGGAGAATTCGGTTACCGCTGCTAAGTGGGCCGCTTTGACGCTTTCTATGAACTCCTGCATTTGCGCTTTGTTCAGTTTCCCGCTGGGCATGGGTGTTCCGGCGTGCTTCAACAATTCGACAAGCGTTTCCGTTGCATTGAGGCTGTGCATGGTGTCTTGGATACGGGTTCCTTCCAAGGGAATGACGAGCTTGGCTGTTTTGAGTTTCCTCTGTTCGCCGTCCTGTTCGTGATGGTGCGTGGTTTCCTCGATGTGGCTCAAGACTCCGCGTTGTGCCAATGCTTTTTGGATTGGGCTGAACGTGGGGTGGTGCGCTAGTGTTTCCGTTCGTTCGGGCCTTGGTTTTGGAAATGCCATGGTTGTACTAACGGTTTTGTTGGTTTTTATTCCGTGGGCCCAAAAAAAGCCATTTAAACCCCGTTTGCCAAGGTTTTCTTTCTCTAACGATTAGTGATGGGCCCGTAGCTCAGCTTGGCAGAGCGTTCGGCTCTTAAGAGCAAAACCGTTGGTTCTTGCAACCGGTGGCAAGCTCATGGAAACCGAAATGTCGTGGGTCCAAATCCCACCGGGCCCGTTTTCTTTTTTTTGATTCGCGAGCGGATGGGTCGGAGGACCTGGGGTCTTTGGGAACTTCGGCTTCCGCGGTCCGGGTCACGATTTTCATCCGGCCGTTTTCGCCTGTTTGAGTATGGTCCTTATTCGTGCGTTCCGTTTTGTTCGAGTAAACGGATTACGGCCTGATAGCGGGTCTTTTTTTCTCCATTTGAGCGGTTCATGTGGAGTTGGGCAAGGCGGGTCGGCGTGTAATTTGATGCATTACTTACGTGGGGGTTGGCGCCTTGTTCCAAAAGCCATTCGACGACTTCTGGATGGGCGCCCATGGCTGCTTGGTGTAGGGGTGTAAGGCCGGCGTCATCCGCGCAATTCACATCTGCGCCTGCTTTAACGAGTCGTTTTGCGAGGGCAAGGTTGCCGTGGCTTGCCGTGGCATGCAGCGGCCCCCAATTATTTTTTTCCGGTTCCAATGACGCCCCTTGGGCGATGAGGTATGTTGCGGCCGGTGTGTTGGATCGTTCACATGCCAAAATTAAGGGCCTTGTATTGCCTGAAATGCAACTTTTTATGGATTGATCCAGATTCGCTCCCGCTTTTTTAAACATTTCCAACATTTCCACGTTGCCTTTCGTAGCGGCCATGTGGATGGGTGATTCGGTGTTCATTTTCCTGCTGGATTCTGGCATTCGATTGGGTCCGAATCCCGTAGATAGAATATTTTGCACTTCTTCAGATTGGCCGTTTTCAATTGCATCCATCATCTTGCCGTGCAGGTAGGTGTGGACCGCTTCAGAAATTTCCCGTTTTTGTCCGACGTCTCGTCTGCCCATTCGTCTGCGCAGAACATTGGTGCGTTCCAATCTCGTATTCTTCATATGTGTGGTTTGCCTCTTTTGCCTATATAAATCCGAAACCTATTTATTGCACGCGTCCGTCTTTTGGTGTAATCCGTATTCTGTGAAGGTGGGTTAAACTGGTCGCCTGCCCGCTCCAAGTGGGGCGGGCCTCTTTCTATTTCGTTCGTTTTTCTTCGGTTTAGCATCGCATCTGTTTTTTTTGGGGGGCGTCGCGTTTTCCGTTTTGGTGCCGGTTTTAAAAACCGTTTTTTTTACCGGTTTCCGACTCTTTTTTCCGTTCGCTTGCCGATTCTTTCTGTAGAGCCCTGAAATTATTTCACACCTGGGCGGCTAATTTGGCTATGACCAAATTAACCAACGCCCAAGTCAGTTGGGCTGTACGAAACGTGACTTACGGACGCATAACCGCGAAAAAAGCCGCTTTGGCACTCGGCG
>JACRGH010000052.1 GCA_016212375.1 Microcaldota archaeon | reverse complement strand
GCTCGCGTACGTATTTTTCGTCTGTCATGGCGGGTGGGCCTTTTTTTGCGCGGGGCGTCCTGGTCGGGACGCCCAAGCAAAAGAGGTACGAAAAAGTAGAACTTACGCTTTTCGGTCGACCTACAAAACTAAACCCTTACGAATTTTTCAATGTCCCGGTTCAGGTTGTGAAGTGTCTCTGACGGAATAGAGTCGAGGTATCTTTCCGTGGCTCTGGCCATGACGCCTAACGCAACAAGACCCTGAGAACGGATTTTTATCGTGGTTGGAGGTTGCGCCAGGGTTTCTTTGAGGTCTTGCAAGTTCTTGATATTTTCCAATCCAGCCGCTTGGATGGCCGCATTGACTTTGGAGACCATCGGCCGGTAGGCTTTGGGTAAAACCATGGGTTAGAACAGGTTGGGGAGACCCATAAACCTATTCCCTATTTACCTGGGCATCAAGCGTCCGGCTTTGCCCAATTTCAATCCCGACAACAAATGCACGCTCGCTTGCTTGCACGCCTTTTCTTCCAAAAACCGTACCAGATGCTTTTTCGGGTCAAAGGGCCGTCCACCCACCAAATCGCCAAAATGAGGGAAAATGACGAATTTCTGTTTGTCTTGTTGGCCCAAAATCCAGGCCTTTTCCGTCCACATATGCTTGCCTTCCTTGATTTGCGCCAACGGGTGTTCATGGCCGCAGGCGATGGTGGTGGCGTCTTCCAAAAAAGCCGGGTCAGGTGTGGCGTGGCCATGGAACAAAAGCGTCTGCTCAAAGAGCATCCCTTCGGCTGGTGCCACCGTAATCCCTTTGACGCCCTCGATTGCAGAGTCGTGGTTGCCTTTGCACACGGTGATGCGTTTGGTCTTCAAACGTGCGAAAAACGAGTTGAGCATGCGCTCTTCCGGGTCCTTCATCCCGTACACGTCGTGCTTGACGTCGCCCAAAAAGATGATTTGTCGGGCTTTGGTCTGTTTGAGCAGGCTGTTGACTTTGTCGGCCACTGCCTTGAATTGCAGGGGGATGTTGTACCCGTTTTGCTGGAGGTCGTACTCGATGCCAAGGTGCAAATCCGCCAACAACAAAGCGTCGCCGAGGATGGCGGCCGGTGTATTGTAGATGAATTTCAATTCCATTCTAATTTCCTTTTTTTATACCATTTCTATTCCAATATGCCGCCGTCATCTTAATAGTCCCATATCGACCTATTTCATTTCATGGTTTGGCTCGATTTGTCAATGCAATTGGACGCTCGGACCCCCGTTTTTCCCGGTGATTCCCGTGCGGAATTCACCCAGGTGGGTAAAGTGGGCAAAACTGGTGTGAACACCAAACGTCTTTCGTTCAGCTCGCATTTCGGTACGCACATGGACGCGCCTTTCCACATGCTAAAAACGGGCAAGAAATTGTCCGACTACCCTGCGGACGCATTCGTGGGCCAAGGTTGGGTCTTTGACGTGAGGGGCCACAAGGAAATCCGGTTGGCCGAAACGGACTTGCAAAAAATCCAAGTCCGTGATTTCGTCTTTTTTCTCACCGGACATTCTGACAACGCGTACGAGGCGGACTATTTTGATGGCAATCCGGTGGTTTTGAAGTCCACGGCACACGCCTTGATCCAACGCGGGGTCCGTCTCGTTGGGTTGGATTCGTTTACGCCCGACAACCCGCCGTACGAAGTGCACAAGATGCTGTTCAACCATGACGTGCTGATTGTGGAAAACTTGGTGGGTTTGGCTCCGCTTGCCGGCTTGCGGGTTGACATAGTTGCTCTGCCTTTGAACATCAACAAAGGCGATGGAGCACCGTGCCGGGTTATTGCAAGACCAATCGAGTGAAAAAAGCCGATTTACGTTTGCGGACTGGATTTTGTTTTTGCTTTCTTTGCTAGCCGATGCTTTGAGCCCGCTCCGCATTTTCGTAACCGGATATCCAAATCGAAAATGCCATAACGACTGAATACACTAAGGCTAGCATGGCCAAATCCGGCGGGACGGGTGCGTGGTTCAAATCAAAGTAGCCCCAGATGCGACCATATGTTCCGGACACTTCGGCGATGATGGCGAATAAGGAACTGAACGCGAACATGGCGAATGGCTGTTTGACCGATAGGCTCAAGGCGTACAGTCCGGCAATTGAGATGGCGGTGGTGAGGCCCAACGTGTGATTGGAAAATGACGCGGCGGCAATGACGATGGAAATGGCGGCAAATGCGGCGTTGAATGGCACTTTTTCCAACGCCGGTTTCAACTGCATGAACCACCAGCCCAAAATGGCCCAGCCTAAGGAAATCCACAACGGCGATGCAAGCGCGCCGAAATAGGTGTACGCTCCCGATGCGACGTTGGCCGTCTCAAATAATCCTGAGAACACGGCCAGAACAATCATCAAGCGGCGCAAGCGGAGGTCGGCTTTTTGGATGAAAAGGTATAGAAACAATGCCCCAAGAAGGAGGTTGGCGCCGTCATGTCCGAACCGTTGGACCACGAGGATGGTGATGGGCACGAATGCCAATGGCCACAGTTTGGGTAGGATGGAAAGCAAACCGTTGGGTACGGTGTTGACGTATGATTTTGAAGAAGTATTTTTTGGAAATTTTGCAGGCATGTATGTTATTCACTTTTTCAATGTTATTATTCGGATTTTGGATTAATGCATTTCCAAGGATGATAGCCTACTTTATGACCTTTTTTTACTTCCAGCACTCCCAATGTGGGTTTACCGTTTCTAGGATTCATCGCGACCATCAAATGGTAGGGCGAATGGGTAAACGGTTCAAACGTCATTGCAACATTGTAGTCGGCACTTTCTCTGCCATCTTCGCCAACGTCTTCTGATGTGACGTGTGAGAAAATGGGGCCATAACCGCGAGGATGAGTATGTCCCAACGGCATTGTTCCGCCGTGAGATAGCGTAGCCCCCAAGGCGTTTCTGAAGTGTGGATCCATGCCTCCAAATTTAACACTACCATACTCTCCAGCATTCCCTTGCCATACTGCTCGAACGATTTGATGGTCGTCTTTTGGTACCATCATGAAAAAAAGAGGTATTTCGCCGAGTTGTTGTCCTTGTTTAGCTTGATGCTCTAACATGTTGATGACATGGCGCTCAATATGTATCGGCTCCTCGGAGGTTTCTACTTTAAGATGTTGGTGAGCTAGCCAGTCTCTTTTCAGAGTTTCTATATTTCCCTGACGTATTGCTTGGTCAACAATAGGGTGTGCGTCCTGCAAAGCCGGCTCTCGGAATCCCGCTGGTTTCATTATTATCATATTTTTACCAGTAATCTCGAAATTAATATGTCTTGGGATTTTGCCACTGTTTTTAATCGACAAAAACCGTCTTGGCCGGCGGAAAACCGTTGAAATTGGACGCCATGCCCGACGTGTACGCCCCCATGTTGGGGCTCATGATGAGCTCGCCAAGTTCCAATTCAGGCAGCCAGATGTTCTTGGCGATTACGTCGAACGAATCACACGTGGGGCCGGCCAAAACCGAGCGGATTTTGCGACCCTTGCTCTGCGGTACGAAGTCGAACTTCCAATCCGATGCATGGATGTCACTATAGGAGTGGTAGTACCCGTCGTCCACATAGTACCAGATTACGCCCTTTCGTTTGGATAATCCGATGACGCGCATAATCAAAACGGCTGCGTCGCCGATAATAAAGCGTCCCGGTTCCGCAATAATCTTGATGTGTTCGGGCACGTGCTCCTCGATGGCGGCGTTGACTTCGGAAATGATGGTTTTGGCGTCAAAATCGCCGCCCATGTCGGTTTTTTTGTTGCCGTAGCGCACGGGAAATCCGCCGCCGATGTCTAAGGTGGTCAATTCGATGCCGTTTTTCTTGGCTTCCTTGAAAATTTTCATGGCCGCCTGCACCGCTTGGATATAGCCGTCCGAGCGGGTCACTTGGCAGCCGACGTTGAAACAGATGCCCACCGGGTCAAGGCCCAGGCGTTTGGCCTTCTTGAGCAAGCGAATGGCGTCTTTAGGTTGGGCGCCGAATTTAGTGGATAATTTGTAATACGCGTTGTCGCCGTTGGCGTACAAACGGAGTAACACGTCGCTTTCCGGAGCATACCGTGCCATCTTCTGCAATTCCACATCGTTATCAAAGACGAATTTCTCGACGCCCACGTTGTAGGCGCGCACCAAATCGGGAATGGCTTTTACGGGGTTGGCGTAAATCATGTTGGTTGAATCGACTTCGATATCCAACAACATCTTGATTTCATTGTAAGACGCGACGTCGAAATCCGAGCCTTCCTCGCGCAGGATATTCAGGATGCCCTTGTGCGGATTGGCCTTCATGGCGTAATGGATTTCCGCACGCGGCATGGCTTTTTTAAGCGTTTGGTAGTTCTGGCGGATGCGGGACTTGCTGATGACCATCAGGGGCGAGTCATGTTGTGCGACCAGTTTTTTGGCAAGTCTGAAATCAATCAGCATGTACGGCGGTTAATCACTTCCCCACTTTATCGATTTGAAAAACTTGAATTTTTTTTTCTTTTTTTCTCCCGGAACAAAAGACGTCAGTTGCGCTTTTAAAACTGCTTCTTGGCATTGATTTGGATGGGGATTTTGCGCCGGATTAATTGGTTTTTTTCTTGAACCCAATCGGCTGTTCGAGTATTTTCTCGGCTTTTGGAAGCATCTTTTTCTTCTTCTCCTGGTGCTTCTTAAAAATCTCTTGGATATGTTTGAGGCGTATGCCTTTGCATTCTCCACAGAGCAACTTTCCGGAACGGCAATCCGTTTCCATTTCCTTCAAGTCTTTGTCGTCCTCGTAGAAGTGGTACTGCATCAATTCGAACACGACGCATTTTTCCGGCTCCGCGCCCAGGCGGCGTTGTTCTTCCGCCGTGGACCTGCCGCCGGTGAGGGTATTGGCAAGCTTTTTCTTGAGCAATTCAGGAGTGTCGTTGAGTGTCATGACGCCCAATGGGTCGCGTTTGGACATCTTCGTCTCGCCGTTTAAGGCGCGGAAAAACTTGTGGAACGTGGCGGCGGGGGTGATGAATCCAAATTCGTCCTTGAACTTGTCGGCCAAATCCCGGGTGAACCGGATGTGCGGGTCCTGGTCGATGCCCACCGGTACGACCATGTGCTTGGGCCCGTCAAAGGCCTCCAGTTGCGGGGCCATGATGTCACCGGCCTGCGTCAAGACCGCGAGGTAAAGTGACAAATTTTGGTGGCCGTAAAGCGCTTCCAACATGTTCAGCGTGGTTTTCCGGGCGAAAATGTTCGCCAAATTCGCGACGTGCATGTTTTGCGACTGTTTGTAAAAGAAGGTCTTTTCGGGGTCAAGTCCAAGGGCCAACAAATCGGCCACATTGTCCACGGCGTAGTTGTGGCTGTCTTCCAGTCCTAAGCCATTGTCCGCGTACGCTTCGATGTCCGCAATGGCATAGAAAACCTTGGTGCCGAACTGTTGTTGCAGGTGGATGATTTGTTCGGCCGTCATGCGCGAGCCCAAATGGAATTCGCTGGATGGTTTGATGCCGGTGATGACGCCGGTTTTCTTGCCGGCTTCCGCCGCCGCCACGAACTTGTCCAAATCCCGGTGCGCAAACACGATGCCCCGGCGGTATAAGCGATGCTTGCCCAGTTTGGCAACCAATGTCGGATTCATCCGTTGCAAGCCGAATTGCTCGAACAAGTAATCGTAGTCGGTTACGAGCTGGTTGGACCAGGGGTTGATTTCTTTGTTCATCTTGGATTCACTAATGCGCCAAAGGTTGTTTAAGCTTGCTTTTTCTTCACGGGTTTGCTCAATGGTGGCTTGATTTTTTGCGTTTTGGCTGGATTGGATTCTTTGCTTTGAACCGCGCGGGTTTCTTCTTTTTTGGCTTTTGAATCCGCAAGCCGGCTTTCGATTTCCAGCATCTTGCGCTCCAGTTTCTCTCGCTGACTCGCCGCATCCGGGTTTTCGTTCTGGATGGTTTCAAACAACGCATCCGAGTCGTCCTTGACCAAATTCCGTAATGCCAACAAGGCGTCGTATGTGGCCAGTTTGAAAGGTGCCGCCGGCAGGTCCATCTCTTTAGCCGCCCTTCCAACCAGGTGCGCCACCGCCTGCGTCCGGGCCATCCATTGGTCGTGCTTGCTGGGTGTCATGTCGATAACTTCGAGGCCGAGTTCGCTCAAAAAAGCACGCGTTTTGACAACGGTGTTGGCATCCGCACGAATGGGACACAGTGCGATTTGAAGCCCTTTGAGGCCATCCTTCCCGCTTTGGGGCCCGAAAAGAGGGTGGGTGCCAATGAGCTGGACCGATTTGGGCAAAATTGCTTCCATTAAAGCGGCGGGTCTTTGCTTGACCGAGGCGACGTCGATGACGATCGCGTCGGGCTTGACGTGGGGCTTGATTTGGGACAAAATTGTTTCCATCTGTTGAACCGGCACGGCCAGGATGACGATGTCGCAGGAAGCGGCTTGCTCTAAGGAAACGGCTTTGACGCCGATTTTTTTGGCCGCGATGGAGACGTCGTGGGCGTCGCTGACGCTGACGTCTAAATGTTCTTTGAGGTGAGAGGCGGCGAATTGGCCGAAATTCCCAAAACCGATGATTCCGACCGTTTTCATTTTACCTTCCTCGTTTCGCAGTTTTTCCATTTCATGCCCGTTGCGCTTTTTCCATACCGTTCCCTTCTTTGCGCCAACTTCAATGGCGCCGCTTTACGCCTCAGTCCCGCCCTTCCAAGGCCTCGTCTTCCGTGTTGTTTGCCAAGGTGTTGTTTTCCCGCAAAACTAGTTCCATTGAATAGCCGGGGTTTACGCCGAATGCCGCATCATTGTTTCTTATTATATTGTTCCGCACCATGGCCTGCTTGCCTTCTTCCCGCGCATTCTTGGAATCCTCCAGGAAGTAAACCGCCCTGCTCAATTTTTCAAACCGGTTGTTTTCGACAATGGGGTGGGTATTTTGATATATGATAATCCCGTTTCTGCCAATCGATGGGTCCGGCTGGATTTCGGGGTTTTCCACGTGGAAATAGTTTCCGCGTATTGTTGCCGAACCGCCGCCGTTGTCAATCCCCTCATGCCCGCAATTGTAGATGTCGTTGTCCAGTATTTGTGGGCTGACCGGTTTGTAGTGCCCTATGCATAGGCAGCATTCCAGGCTGTTTCGGATGATGCTGTTGGAAATGGTTACGTCCGATGTTTCCTGGATTTTGTTGTACCGTGCATGCTCCACCACTGCATAATCCAATTTTCCATGGTTGATGTACAAGCCATCCCAGTCATAGGTCGTTTTTTTCTGGTCTGATGTGAAGACAATGCGCTTGTCAGGCGTGCCCGTGGCATTCAGGGTGCCGCGTATTGTGATGGTCGTGCTCGATGTTTCTTTCCGGTCCGGGTCTTTTGGAAAGGGCGTGTCGCGGGGGTGGTCGTCTCCGCCGTGTTGGTCGTCGCTAAACGCATTTACCGTGACTGTTGTTCCCGGCAGTATCGTCAACGTAGCCCATTCTTCAACCGTCACATCGCCCGAGATTGAAATGTTTCCGGACCAGCTGGTGTCCCAACTTATTGTTCCCGAGATTTTTGTCGGTGCTTTCGATGTTTTTTCTTGAAATTTGTCCGGGGTCATGCATCCGGTGAGTAGGATGGATATAAAAAAGATCAAGACGGCGGTAACGGCGCTTTTATTCATGATGAGGTGTAAATGCGCCGATAATAAAAGGAGCGCGGGAGGTTGTCCTTCTTTGAAAACTCAGGCGTTCTTGGCCGTTTCCCTTTTTCGCTTTTCCTTGCCTTTTTTTGCTTAAGCCGTTTCGTCCAACGCCTGCCTCACTTTTTCCAGCGCTGGCTTTAGAACGGCTTCCGGATGAGAAAGCGAAATGCGGACGTATTCGTCGTAGCCGCCGAAGTTTTGGCCCGGAACAATGGCCACGCCTTTTTCCAATGCGCTTTGGGCGACTTTGTTGCCGTCCCGGCCGGGGCAACGGAGGAACATGTAGAATCCGGCATCCGGTTTGGCGTACTCGATGCCGTCAAAGACTTTTTGGGCCATCTGGAGGCGCTTGCGGCACTCCTCACGCGTGGCTTTTGTGATGGTTTGGCGGTTTTCAAGTCCTGCGAGCATGGCCGCCTGGGTGAACAACGGGACGTTCGTAAACGTGATTTGGTTCAGCTCCACCAATTTCTTGGTCAGCTCATCCGAGGCCACTAGGTAGCCGGCGCGCCAGCCGGACATGCAATACGCTTTGGAAAACGTGTTGGTCACGTTGATGCATTCGGCATAGGGGGTCAAGCCGTTGGACTTGAACGATAAGTCGCGGTACGCCTCATCCACCAATACTTGGATTTTGTGGTCCTGGGCGTATTCGTACACTGCTTGGAGGTCTTTGGGGTTGTATTCGGTGGACGTCGGGTTCAGCGGGCTGTTCAGGACTATGAGCTTGGTTTTTTTGTCAATTAGCTCGAATAAAGCATCGGGTTGGAAATTCCACCGGTTTTCTGCCGTGGTGGGCACCAATTTGCAGCTTCCGCCCAGATTTTTGGCCATCAGTTCAAATGCCGACCAGAATGGCCCGGGTGTGACGATGTTCTCTCCCGGTTGCACCAGGATTTTCATCAGGCCGTAGATGGCCCATTTCGAGCCGGGCGTGACGGTGGTGTTCTTGACTTCGGCACCATGCAATCCGGCAATGGATTCCAAAAGTTTTTTTTCGCCTTGGCCGGAGGCATAGCGCGTCTTTCCCTCGGAGATGGCTTTTTGCGCGGCTTGGACCAAAAGCGGCGGGGTCGGCAATCCGGGGTCGCCGATGTTCAACTTGACGATGCTTTTGCCTTGTTTTTCCAGTTCGAAGATGCGTTCGGATAACTTGTAAAGCGACATGTTGGTTCCACCCTGAATCATGGTTGACTTGCGTCCGTTTGCTGTTGGGTGCGGTCCGCTTTTTCAAGGTTTTGGCATGCGGAGCAACGGTTGCTTTTTTAGTATGTGTTTCCCTTGATTTGAGTATGTTTGAGGGTCATTCTGTCAAGCTTTTGATTGGTATCCGTCATGGTTCCAAATTTGGGCACAAAGGGCGATTCCATCAGGCCGTCATACGAAAGACGATTTCGCTTCTTGACCGTCATTCGCCCAGACGCATCGGTCTTGAAACGGCGTCTAAAAGGTCGTTATTGGGGTATGCAGTTGCTGACTTACCCAAGAAATATGTTCTGAGCGATGGACTAGCGATATTTGATACAAAGGCGCGTGAAACGCTTGCCAAGGCTATTTCGAAATGGACGGGCGCCAATGGTTCCAGAACGCCGCCTACGGCACTTGCACACCTGGTTAACGCGGCCGATTCGTTTGCCGATTTTAAGCGTCAAGTTGGAAACGGTACCTTCGGGGTACTTGAAGCCATCCGATATCACGCGGAAGAACGAGGCATTGAAGTGATTCCATTGGACGATCGCGAATTGCGGAAGCGTGCTTCATTGGCGAAGGAAAGAGCAGGTTCTACCGTTTTCAGCGATCCTGAGGGCAGCCGCGAAGCTACGGCCGATTTTAACCAATTGATTGAAGATCGGCATGTTCCAATCGTCAAGAACATCCGGGCACATCGTTTGGAGCATGTCGTTGCAGGCGATGGGCACAGCGGCGCCGTCAAGGACTCGTTTGCAGTTGAAAAATTCGTCAAGCTGACGAACTGGCTTCATCTAATGCTTTCTTGATATGGTTGCGGCCATATTGGCTTTTAGCCCTTGCGGCTCTCACTTTTTCGGTGCTTGCTCCGTTTCGTATTCCTCCAGGGCTTCTTTTGATATCTTCCAGTTACGGCCGAATTTGACCGCTCCGATTTTGCCCTCTCTTGCAAGGAACCCCAAGTATTCGGCGCCGTATCCGTTCTTTGAAATTTTAGCCGCCTCCGTCAAGCCCAGGTATTCTTTGGCTTCCGTGCCCAACGCATCCAAATAAATCGTGAGTGATCGGTCCACGCATGACGCGACGAAGTTGGCAAACGGCGCCGGGTTTTGGCCGACTTGTTCCTCGATGATGGTGTGAATGTATTTTTGGCGCTCCGTACGCAGGATGATGACGGGCGGGTACTCCGAGCGCATGAGATGTAGGTTCAAAAGAAGGCGGGCGGTGCGGCCATTGCCATCAATGAACGGGTGGATATCGACGAACCGTTGGTGGATGGACGCGGCCGATTTGATGATGTCTTGCGCGTGCCTGTTTTTCTGGTTGAGCCTGCGGTAAACGTCGCCCATCAATGCCGGGACCTTCGCGGCGTTCGGCGGAGTGTAATCCGTCCCGCTGATCCGTACGGACCCTTTCCGGTAGACGCCGGCGTTCTGCGGATCAATCCGGTCCAAAATCAACGCGTGAAGCTCAAGGACGTCTATTTCATCGATATGGGCTTTTTTTACCAGGCCGTCGATTAATTCCATCGCTTTGGCATGGTTCGTCGCTTCCAGATGTTCCTTGAGCGTCTTTCCGCCTATGGTGATGCCTTCCTCCAGCACGAGTTTGGTTTCATTCAAGGAAAGCGAATTGCCCTCGAGGGCGTTCGAGTTGTATGTCAAAGAGACGCGGAAGCTTTCCTGCAGCTTCAGCAAGGCGCCTTGGTTGAACGGACGCAAGCTTCGGAGGTTTTTTTGCTTCTTTTCAATCCTTTCGAGCAACTCATTTCCGATGCGCGATTCCGTCATGACTACTTGTTGTATCGGATAGTTAATAATTGATTCTATCCGATACCTACGCATGCGGTGTTGACGCAGATGCGGCGTTGGGTAAACCGGGTTCACTTCGCCTTCGGGTAACTTCCCAGCACCTTGAGCATCAGGGTGTCCGGCTTGATTTGTTCCAGTACCGTGCGGGCGGGGTCGTGGAACGCCGAACCTTCAAAGTCCAGGTAGAAGACGTATTCCCAAGGCGTGGACTTGGTCGGGCGGGATTCCAGTTTTGTGAGGTTTATTCCGGCGTCAGCGAATGCCTTCAGCACGCGAAAAAGGGCGCCGGGTTTGTGCTGGGTCGAAAAGACGATGGACGTCTTGAAATCGGCCTGCGGTGTCGGGGCCGTCTTTGAAATCAGGATGAACCGAGTGTAGTTGTTGCGGTTGTCCTCGATGCCTTCGGCGATGACGGTTAAGCCGTAGTGTTCGGCAGCAATGCGAGAGGCGATGGCCGCGGCAAATGGCGCACCGCCGGTTTGTCCTTTGTTTTTGTCTTGCGCGGTCGGTGTGGTGGTTTCGATTTTTCCTTGGGCCAAATCACGAGCCGCACCTGCCGTGTCATAGTATTGCACCGCTTGCAGGCCTTTGTCGTGCAAAAAATCCCGGCATTGCGCCAAGGCTTGGGGGTGTGAGTAGACGTTTAGTCCGGCTTGGAGCTGAGTGCCGGCGGGGGCCAATAAGTAATGGTGCACCCGGAGGAATTTTTCTCCCGCAATAGTGAGTTGGGAGTTGAGAAGCAAGTCGTAGGTCCAGTTGATGCTGCCTTCGGTGCTGTTTTCAATCGGCACCAAGCCTGCGTCCACCGTTCCGGATTGCACCGCCTCGAATACGTCGGCGAATTCCTTGCAGGGCACCGGTTGCGCGTTCGGCCACGCCGCTTTCAAGGCTTCTTCGCTGTATGCGCCCCGCTCCCCTTGGAATGCGATGGTTTTGGGTTGCATCTGATTGGTGGCGGCATGCGCGGGGGCGTGGTCCATGATTTGCTGCGACTTGCTTGCGGCCATGATTTCCTCGAACACGCGCAATACGACGGCGCCGTCCAGGCCTTCGGATTTCGCTACGGCTTCCACGTGTTGTAATACGTTTTTTTCCCGGCTTGAGTCTTCGACGCTTTTTCCGCTGCGTTCTTTTTCCCGGCGTGTCTTTATGGCCAGGTCCATGCGTTGCGCTAACAGTTTGGTGATTTGCTCATCAATGGAGTCGATTTGCTGGCGCGTGGCGTCAAGGCCGTCGTTGTCGACTTTTTCCATTTTGTTGTCCTTCTTTTTTTCCTGCTTTGGCATTTTTGCTTCCGCCATCTTACTTTAGCACCCTTTGAATTTTTTGTGCCTGCAACATCAAATCAACCAACGCCAACGCCGCAGCCGCTTCGACGATGGGCACGGCTCGAAGCGCGACGCACGGGTCATGTCGGCCAATGACTGACATTTCGGATTGCTTGCCGGTCTTGACGTTGAGCGTTGTTTGGGTTTTGGCGATGCTGGACGTGGGTTTGAATACCACGCGGAAAATCAATGGCATTCCTGTGGTTATGCCGCCCAGCGTGCCGCCGGAGTGGTTCGTTTTGGTGCGGATGGTTACGTGGTCTTTGTTTGATTCGCCGGTTCCGACTTTTTCAAATGCGTCGTTGTGCTGGCTTCCTTTCATCGCCGCCGCGGCAAAGCCTTCGCCGAACTCCACGCCTTTAGCCGCTGGAATGCCCAAACAAATGGCCCCGATGGCACTTTCCACCGATTGCGCGCGGGGCTCACCCACGCCCATCGGAAGGCCTCTGACGCGGCATTCTATGACCGCCCCAAGGGAGTCGCCGGCTTTGAGTGCGTCCTGAAGCGCGGCTTCGAAGCGTTTTTCCATTTTGGCATCCGCGCACCGCAGGGGGCTGTTGGCAACGTTGGTGCGGATGGCCGTGTCGGAGGCGTTTTCGATTTTAAGTCCGCCTAATTGCTGGACGTGGCCAAGGATTTCCACGCCGTGTTGTTGCAACAGTTTTCGAGCTATGGCTCCCGTTGCAACTAAGGGCGCCGTGAGGCGGGCCGAAAACGGACCGGAACCGCGGTAATCGTTGAATCCTCCGTACTTCTCAGCCGCCGTGACATCCGCATGTCCGGGCCGCGGGGTGGCCTGCAGCGCTTCGTAGTCGGCGGACCGGGTGTCGGTGTTGTCCATCCACAACAAAATGGGTGCGCCCGTGGTTTTGCCGTTGAACACGCCGGTCTTGATGTGGATTCGGTCGGCCTCGGTGCGCGCGGTTGTGAGTTTCTGGCCCGGCTTGCGCTTGTCCAATTCGATTTGGATGTCACTTTCGTTTAAGGAAAGTCCCGCGGGGCAGCCTTGGATGATGCATCCGACGCCGTGTCCGTGGGATTCGCCGGCAATCTGCACTTCAAACAGTTTTCCGTAATGTTGGTTCATGTCTTTTCCCCCAGGACTTGCAAATCGTTGAAAAACGCCGGATAGGATTTCGCGACGCAGTCCGCGTTGTCGATGACCGACTGGCCGGTGGCATTTGTTGCGGCAATACTCAATGCCATGGCGATGCGGTGGTCGTTGTGACTGGATAAGGTGGCGCCGGAAAGCGCGCTTTGATGGATAATGAGCGCATCGGGCTTTTCCTCGATACGGGCTCCCATTTTTTGCAACTCGGTTGCCATCGCGGACAGGCGGTCGCTTTCTTTCAATCGCAGTCGGGCTGCATTGGTCAATCGTGTGATGCCTGCAGCAAAGCAGCCGGCTACCGCCAAAATGGGCACCAAATCCGGGCAATCCGAGACGTCGATGTCAATTCCAACCAAGTCGGAGGCGTGCGCCCGCACGGTTTTGCTCTGGCTTTGGATGGTTATTTTTCCCCCCATTTTCTGCAATATCGGCACAATCGCGGCATCTGCTTGGCGGTCCGGCTGGATAGATTCAATGGTGATGCCGTTTGAACCACCTGACCTTTTTGAGGTTCCCTCTTTGTGATTCCCGATGCATCCGGCCACGAGCCAAAAGGCGGCGCTGGACCAATCCGACGGCACGGTGATGTCGTGGGGTTGATACGATTGGGGGGCAATGGAAAAACCGGTCATTTGTTGGTGTTCATTGCGTTGGACATCCACGTGAACGCCGAAGTGCGCCATCACGTCCAACGTCACGTCCACATACGGCGCCGATTCCAACGATCCTTCCAACTGGATTTGGCTCGGCTTTGGACACAACGGCAAGGCCATCAAAAGGCCGGACACGAATTGCGAGCTGATGTTTCCGGGTAGGGTGCATGTGCTACCGCTTAAGCCGGGGGTGGTGTTGACCGGCGCCAGTCCTTCCGCCGTTTCCACGTGGCCGCCCAATTGGTTCAACGCATCGGCCAGCGGCTGGATGGGCCTTTGCAATAAGCGTCCGTGGCCCATCAGGACGTTTCGTGTCTGTCCGAGGCATGCCAATGGAAGCATGAATCGCAGGGTGGAGCCGGATTCGCCACAGGACAGCGTTCCTCCGATGGTGAAAATTTCGGTTCCGTCAAGCACGTCGCCTTCAAATCGTGTGCCCAAGACTTTGAGCGCACTGGCCGTGGCCAAGGTGTCATCGGAGACCAATGCATTGCTCACGCGGCACGGCTTTTTGGAAAGCGCCGCGCAAATCAGGGCACGGTGTGTCATGCTTTTGGACGGCGGGACTTTGAGCGACCCTTGAAGGGCTGATGGTTCAATCCGCATGGACTTGCCTTCCAGTTGGCCGATGGCGGATAAGACCCGGCTCCGAAGCGCGGATTTGGCGGTTTGCCTCAGGCGGTCGTTGATTTCATCCACGATTTTGTCCACGGATTTATCGTCCACTTGGACGTGCACTTCAGCCTGTTCATACAATTCTCTTCGCCGCCGTATCAGGACCCTCAGGATTTCGGCGCGCTCCGGATGATTGAGCAGGGGGCGGTTTGGTTCGTGTTGCGTGCGCTGGTGGGCCACTTCCGCGGATACGTCCAGCCATACCGTCCGGCCCATTTTCTTAATCAGCTGGAGGTTGACCTCGCTTAGAACGATGCCTCCGCCAGTGGAAATGACCGTGTTGTCCAACTGTTGTTCCGCCCACTTCAGAAGCAACGCCGATTCTTTTTCACGGAACGCATCCTCGCCGTCGGTTTTGAAAATTTCGGAAATGGTCCGGCCTTCCACGTTTTCCAATTCGCGGTCCAGATCCACGAACGCCATCTGCCGGCTTTCGGCCAATGCATATCCTACGGTGGTCTTGCCGGAGCCCATGATGCCGATCAAAAGGATGTTCATGTGTTCACCGAACCGTTCTGACCGTTTGTTTCCAAGATGCTGAATGCATGTTCAAGCGCGTTTTCCATCGCCGTTTTTGGCGCCTTGCCGCCGGTCCAGCGCTCAAATGCAATCATGCCCTGGTGCAACAACATGCGGTCTCCGGTGACGACGTGGGCGCCCACGCCTTTTGCGTCTTTGATGAGGCGCGTAAGGCGCGGTGCATACACGGCGTCCATTATGGTCAATCCGGGATGCAACGCATTTTTGGAAATGGGCGTTTCGTTGGTTCGCATGCCAACGGACGTGGCGTTGCACAACACTGTCGCTTCACGGATGCGGTCGGCGGCTTCATCCAGGCTTCCCGCTTCGATCAAAACGTCACCGGTCTTTCCAATTTTGTGGGCCAAGCCCTCGGCTTTTTTCACGTCTCGGTTCAGGATGACGACCTCGGAGCCGGCCTGCGCCAATGCCAGGGCCATGGCCGAGCCGGTGCCACCCGCGCCCAGGATGACGACGTGGCTTAGGTCCGCTTTGGCTTCTTTGAGTGCGTTGAGCGTTCCCGGCCCGTCGGTGTTGAACCCCAACAGCTTGCCGTTGCGGACGGATACGGTGTTGACCGCTTGGCAGAACTTGGCAAACGGGTCCAACTCATCGACCAAATGCACCAATGCTTGCTTGTGCGGCATGGTGGCGTTGAACCCTTGGAAGTTCAGGGCTTTCATTCCGGCAACCGCTTGCGCCAAGTTTTGGGTTTTGACGGAAAGCGCCACGTAGGCCCAATCCAAACCCAGTTGGGCAAATGCCGCGTTATGCATGGCGGGTGAAAGGCTGTGTTTGACCGGCTCGCCGATGAGCGCGACGATATGGGTTTTGGCGGTAATCATGGCGTGGCCCGTGTTAGTCTTTATCCAAGTCATGGCGGTTTTCGTTCTTCGTCGGATTTTTTATTTCTCGAATCTTTTTTTTTCGTTTTTTTTTAGGATTCATCTTTTTTTCCGTTTTAATTTTTTCAACGCTTTCCTTTTCTCAGGTTCTCATTTTTTGTCGTCTTTTTTGGCAAATTGCATTCCGGCGAGTTGTTTTCTCATTTCTTCTACGGTCATCTGGCCCGGTGCGGTCGGTTGGTGGCCGCGGGCGTAGCCAAAGGGCGCGCCCAATTTCAGCGAGAGGATACGGGTGTGCGACTGCGCCGGTTTGTCGCCCAATCCGAATGCCGCCACGCGGCCCGGGTGCTGGCGGACCAAATCCAACAGCGCCGTGATGTCACCGTCGTTTTCAGGCAAACACACGATTTTGGCGTAATCCGATTCTCCAAGCGCCTCCTTGGCCATTTCCGCCAATTTGTCAAAGGGCGGGGTGCGTTTAAAGTTGTGGTATGACGAGATGACTTTCACGCCGTTTTGATTTGCCAACTTGATGAGCTTCCGACGGAACAGGCGGGGTGATTGGATTTCGATGTCCACCGCCCAAGGTTTGGCTTCAATGGCACGATGGATGTCGTCAAAGCGCTGGGTGTCCGTCTGCGCTTTGTGGCCGCCTTCGTAGGCCCGCCGGTCCGTCATGATGATTTTTCCCATCGCGACCAGTTCCTGCAATTGCTCCGTCGAGACGTTTTCCATGGAGTCCAATGCATCCATTCGAAGTTCCACGATGTCGCCCGTACTTGCGTGTATTTGGACTTTTGCCCCGTCGATTGTTTTGGCGACAATGGGTACGATGATTATCGCGGACGGCGCGCTGCTTTTGGATTCCGGATTATTTCGGGATGCGTTCATTCCAACACCTGCTCCAACGCAAATTGCGCGTCCTTTTCAGTGACTTCAACGATGCGGCAGTTGCCGATTTTGTCCAACAGTACCATCCGGAGTTTCCCTGCCGTGCGCTTTTTGTCGTTGCGTACTTTTTCCATGATGCCTTCCGCGTCTGCTTTCGTTTTTGCGACCAGGGCCAATCCGGCGGCTTGGATTAAGTCATTTTGCCTTTCGAGGTCTTGTTTTTCAAGCAGGCCTTTTTCAACGGCCAAAATCCCGGCCGCATGCATCCCTATGGCAATGGCAAAACCGTGCGGCAGTCCGCAAACCGTTTCAATGCCATGGCCCAAAGTGTGTCCGTAATTGAGCGTCATCCGGCTACCCGCTTCACGCTCGTCCTGCGCCACTACCGTCCCTTTGTGCTGGACGCTTTGCTGGACCACGTGCAAAAGGGCGCCGGGGTCTTTGGCCTGGACTGCGTCCATGTTTTTTTCCAAATACCTGAGAAAATCGGAATCCCGGATCAGGCCGTATTTGATGACTTCGGCCAATCCGTTGCTGATTTGCATGGGTGGTAGGCTTTGCAGCGCGTCGATGTCATCCACGACCAGTTCGGGTTGGTAAAAACTGCCCACCATGTTCTTGGTAGCGCCCAGATTGACGCCCACTTTGCCGCCGATGCTGGAATCCACTTGCGCCAATAACGTCGTAGGCACATGGACCAACTGCAAGCCCCTAAGGTAGGTGGCTGCAAAGAATCCGGCCGCATCGCCCACGCACCCTCCGCCCACGGCGAACACCGCGTCTGTCCGCTCCAGTTTGGCATCAAGGGCTTTTTCGTACAAGACTTCGACCTGGTCCAGCTCTTTGGCTTTTTCTCCGTCGGGCACTTCCACCAATGCTAAGTCCGTCTTTCGTTCGTCGAGGCTTTCCGCCACTGTTTGCGCGTATTTTTTCGATGCAGCTTGGTGGATGATGAATGCGCGGCTGCAAATGGGTGCGTGCGTGCCACAGGCCTTCAAGGTGCCGCGTCCCAATAAAACGGGATATTGCCCCAAATCCAACAAAAGGCCCGATGCATGCGTCATGGTTGATTTCAATCCTTTTTTCAAGTTTTTTTTCCATTCGTTTTTTTATTTTCCAATTTGGTTTTCCGATCTTCCTTTTTTTTGTTTTTTCATTGCCCCTTTTTTCTCATTTTTTTAGCTGTGATATCAATCCATCGTCCGTCCCACGGCTGTGGCAATGGGCCGAAGTTCGGTCATCAGTTGTCCGAATTGGTCGAACGTCAATTGTTGCGCCGCGTCGGACCAAGCACGCTCCGGATCTGGATGCGTTTCCACGATGAGCCCATCGGCACCCGCTGCCAAGCCCGCTTTGGCCAATGCCCCGACCAATGCCCGCTTGCCGGCGGGGTGGGATGGGTCCACGATAATGGGCAGGTGCGTGTCGTGGCGGAGCACGGGAACGGCGCCGACGTCCAAGGTGAAGCGGGTGGCCGTTTCGTACGTGCGGATGCCCCGCTCGCACAACATCACGTCATGGTTGCCGGAGGACATGATGTATTCCGCGGCCAACAACAATTCCTTGAGCGTGGCGGAAAGGCCCCGTTTGAGCAATACCGGTTTTTTGGACTTGCCCAATTCCCGCAACAAATCATAATTTTGCATGTTGCGCGCACCGACTTGGTAGATGTCCACGACGTCCTTGACTTTGTCCAGAACTTTTGGGTCCATCACTTCTGTGCACACCGGTAATCCCGTCTGCTCTTTTGCTTTTTTTAGCCAGGGCAATCCTTTTTCGCCGATGCCTTGGAATTCGTAGGGGGATGTGCGGGGTTTGTAGATGCCGGCGCGCAGGATTTTGCCGCCCGCGTTCTTAACCGCGTGAGCCGTGGTCAGAAGTTGGGCTTCGCTTTCCGCACTGCAGGGGCCGGCAATCATGGTGAAATGTTTTCCGCCGATTTTGACGCCGTCGATGTCGATAATGGTGCCTTCGGGTTTGAACTCACGGGCCACCAGTTTGTACGGCTGGGTCAGGCGGACGGCCTTTTGGACTCCGTCAAAGGCCTCTAGCGTCTCGGACTTCAGCGAGGACGTGTCTCCGGTAATCGCGATGCTGGTGGCTTCCCCTTCTTGAAGTACCGGGTTGAAACCCCATTCGATAAGGCGGTCAAAGACGTGCTGGATTTGTTCGTGTTTCGCGGACGGTTCAAAGACGATGATCATAGTCGTAACACCTGTTCGTTCGGATTATTTTTTTAGTTTTTGTACTCTTATTTTGATGTTTTCAATATGGTTTCTGCTTTTTTCCCATTTTTTCCGTTGGTCTTATTTCTTTGCTGTTTTTGGAAGAAACCCGCAATGGCCTGGCGGCTGCAAACCGAAGATTGAAACCGATTGATACACTTTTTTTCAGTTTGCGCGGGTTTTTCCCAAGATTATTGGTAATAGCCAAAGCTAAAGCCAAACGTCGGATACGACCATTGGTTTTTGCGTTGGTTCATGGGAACTAACTCGCTGATTTCGTTGTCTTTTCAATTACTTCCCGGTTCACGTTTTTAAGGTTAGCGATTGTACCCATGTTTTCACGCCCTCCAATCCGTCTTCCTCGTAGGCCTGGACGATGCGGCTACCGATGATGAAACCGGCGGCTCCGGCGTTTTGGACCGCTTTTGCATGCTTTGCGTTTGAAATCCCGAAACCAAAGACCACCGGAATCTGGAAACCCATGTCGGACGTTTTTTCCACCAATGCCTTGACGTCGGCACCCATGCCGTCCATTTCGGTTTCTTTGCGTGCGCCTGTGACGCCTTTGATTGCAATGCCGTAGATGAATCCTTGTGCGCTTTGGGCGATTTTCCCGGCGCGCGCTTTCGGCGTGGTGGGGGTGACAAATAACGGCACTTCCAGTTTTCCGGCACACGCGGCCTGGACCGGTCCGATTTCTTCCATCGGCGCATCCGGTATGATGAGCGCATCGGCTCCCGTGGCATGCGCCTCGTCAACGAAACGCTGTAATCCGTGGGCCAAAACCGGATTCAAGTACGTCATGATGGCGATTGGTTTTTGCGTGAACCGGCGGACCACCCGCACCGCGTCAAACGTCTGGCTGACTTTAAAACCGGCCTCTAGGGCACTCTGGGCGGCTTTCTGCAGAACGGGTCCGTCGGCCACCGGATCGGAAAAAGGGATACCGAGCTCAAAGCCATCCGCGTACGGTTCCAAGGCCCGCACTAGGTCCAGGCTTTTTTCGAGTGTGGGGTAACCTAAGCAAACGTATGGTAGGAAGGCAAATTTTTTGGTTTTGAAAAGTTCGGAGAATTTCATTGATTGTTCGCCTCCGTTGTTTTGGCATTTATTTTGGTTATTTCATTTTTTCCCCACGCCGACGGCTCTTTTTCTTTTCCAAGAGCTTCCAATGCATGCGCATCTTTGTCTCCGCGTCCGGACAAATTGATGACGAGAATCTGGTCTTTGGTCATGGTTTTGGCCACTTTGAGGCCATGGGCCACGGCGTGTGCCGATTCCAGTGCCGGAATGATGCCTTCTTGTAGGGAAAGTTCCTTGAAGCCGAAAAGCGCGTCCTCGTCGTTGGCGGAAACGTATTTCGCGATTCCAGCCGATTGGAAAAAAGCATGCTCCGGCCCCACGGCGGAATAATCCAGTCCGGCCGAAATACTGTGCGTGCCGGAAATTTGTCCGTCGCTGTCCTGCAAAATTTTGGTTTTCGCACCGTGCAGCACGCCCGTCTGGCCGTAACCCAACGATGCCGCGCCATATGCTTCCACGCCGATTTTTTTGACGCTTTGGTCGTCTTTGAACGAATAAAACATGCCTATCGCATTGCTGCCCCCGCCCACGCAGGCCACCACGGCGTCCGGAAGCCGCCCTTCGGCTTTGAGGATTTGGGCTTTGGTCTCATCGCCGATGGCCCGCTGGAAATCCCGCACCATTTCCGGATACGGCGTCGGGCCCACGGCTGAGCCGATGAGGTAATAGCTGTCGGGATTCGCCACGAAGTCCCGGAGGGCTTCGTTGATGGCATCTTTCAAGGTTTTGGTTCCGGATTCGACCGGCACCACGGTGGCGCCCAATAGGCGCATCCGCTGGACGTTCAAGTTTTGGCGGATGACGTCTTCCGAGCCCATGTACACGACGCATTTCAAACCCATCAGGGCGCAGACCGTGGCGCACGCCACGCCATGCTGTCCCGCACCGGTTTCCGCGATGACGCGCGTTTTGCCCATGGATTTGGCAAGCAAGGCCTGTCCCAACGCGTTGTTGATTTTGTGCGAGCCGGTGTGCAGCAAGTCCTCCCGTTTGAGGTAGATGCGGCAGCCGTACTTAACGGATAGGTTTTTTGCAAAGTACAGCATGGACGGCCGTCCCGCGTACTCGCGTAAAAGCCGTTGGAACTCACTTTGGAACGCCGGATCTTTTTTGGCATTTTCGTACGCCTCTGAAATCGCTTGAAGCGGGCTGACCAGTGTTTCCGGAACAAACAGTCCGCCAAATTCTCCAAAATATGTCATTTTGCTGTTTACCTCGTTTGTTTCGTTATTTTTGTGAGTTGTTTCAATGCGAAGGCGGGGTCTTTGTTCTTCAGAAGGCCGGTGCCAATTAGGATGCCGTTCAATCCGACATCGCGGGCCATCTGCACGTCCGCGGCGCTAACAAATCCGCTTTCGGCGATGAGGGCTTTTCCTTCGGCCGTTATTTTTTCAATGTCCACGCCGCTTTCCGATAACACGTTCTGGAAATGAAGCATGTTGAGCGACAAATCATCCAAATTCCGGTTGTTGATGCCGATGACGTCGGCTTTGCTCTTGAGCGCCTCGTCCAGGTCTTTGGCACCGTGCACTTCCAACAAGACTTCGAGTCCCAATTCGTGCGCCGCGTCAATCATAGCTTCCAATGGCACGTTGGTCTTTTTGTGCTCGAAAAGCTCGTAAATCAAAAGGGCGGCATCTGCGCCATGCGCGGCATAGGCCTGCAGCTGTTTTTTCGAAATTACGAAATCCTTGGCCAAAACGGGCAAGTGCGTCGCTGCTGTTTTCGCTTCCGTCAGATTTTCAAGTCGGCCGTTGAAGCGCTTCGACTCGCACAACACGCTCAATGCGCCTGCTCCCGCTTCGGCATAGGTTTTGGCCAAATCCGCGGCTGAGCCTTGGTACAGCACTCCGGCGGTGGGCGAGCGCGGCTTGATTTCGGCAATAATGCTGAATCTTTGTTGCAATTCGGTTTTGAGTGATTTTTTTCCTTGCGTTCGCGATTCTGCATCTGGTTCCATTTTTCCGACTTCATAGTAGCCGTCAACCAGGCTTTGCCGAACTCCATCCAACACGTCGTCCAAAAAATTCATTCGCGTCCGGCCTCCACGCTTTCCTGCAGTTTTTTCATGGCCCAACCGGTGCTCACCGCTTTTCGCGCTTGGTGAAAGCCTTCATGGGCATCCTTGGCCTTACCTGCGGCGACCAATGCCAATGCCGCGTTGAGGCAGACGATTTGCGTCTCCATTTTGTCCGCGGAGCTCAAGGCTTTCCGGATTTTGGTGGCGCTCTCTGCCGCATTCCGTACCGTCAAATCCGTAATCGTTCCGGTAATGCCCAGCGAGGCGGCATCCAAATTGCTTTCTTCAATTTTTCCACCGGTTACGTCCAAGATGCGGCTGATGCCAAAACCCGCTTCATCCATGCCGTTGCCGTGCACTACCAAGGCCCGGCGGATGCCCACGCGTGTGACGGCATGCGCCATTTTGTCCTGGCATTCGGGGTTGTAGGTGCCGATGACTTGGTACGCGGCGCTTGCGGGGTTCGTCAGGGGCCCAAGCATGTTGAAAATCGTCTTGACGCCCAATGCTTTTCGCACCGGTGCTACGCGCTTCATCGCCGGATGGTAGGTTGGGGCGAACAAAAAGCCGAATCCGACGGTATCAATCATCTGCGTTGTCTTTTCCGGCGGTAAGTTGACGCGCACGCCCAATGCTTCCAAGACGTCGGCCGAGCCGGTTTGGCTTGACACCGAGCGGTTCCCGTGTTTTGCAACGGAGACGCCGCATGCCGTGACCACAAATGCGGCCGCGGTGGAGATGTTGAACGTCTTTAGGCCGTCGCCGCCGGTGCCGCAGGTGTCGGCGCACGGCGTTTTCGTTTGGATATGCACTCCGTGTTGTCGCATGCTTTGGGCAAATCCTACGAGCTCGTCCACGGTAATGCCTTTGGCATTGAGCGCAAGCAATGATTCTTTCATTTGGGCTTCGTCCAACGTGCCGTCAAAGAAACCGTCCGCAAGCTCCTGGGCCTGTTTTTCGTCCAAATCGGCGTTATTTTGGAGTCGGGTGAGTGGGGTTTGCATTTTTGGAACCTTTTGATGTGTTGATGTGTTTGACTCAATTTCGTCCGGTTGGGTTTCAAATCAGTTTCAGGAAATTATCCGCCGTTTTCTTTCCATCTTCCGTGATAAATGATTCGGGATGGAATTGCACGCCGTATTGCGGTTTTTCGTTGTGTTGGAGTGCCATGATTTGGCCGTCTTGAGTCTTGGCTGTGACCGTCAGGACTTCCGGCACCGAGGCGGGGTCTACGACTAAAGAGTGGTATCTGGCCACTTGGAGCGGATTCTTCACGCCCGCAAACAGGCCGGTGCCATCGTGCGTGATGATGCTGGTTTTTCCATGCACCGGCGTGGTCCGCACGATCTTGGCGCCATACGCGTAGGCGATGCCCTGATGGCCCAAGCAGACTCCCAAAATCGGTTTTTCGAATTCTTTGATGACGCGGGCGCACACGCCGAAATCTTTGGCATTTTCCACGGTTCCAGGGCCGGGAGAAATCACGACGGCGTCCGGCTTCAACCGAAGGACTTGGTCGAACGAAACGGTATTGCGGAATACGAGGCATTCAGCCCCTGCCGTTTGGAATAACTGGACTAGGTTGTAGGTGAATGAGTCGAAGTTGTCCAATATGAGGAGTCGGGGTGCCATGGTTTTCGTCACGGAAGGGGGCGAGGCCCAGGCCGGGCCAGGGGGTATGCTTCCCCCGGGGCGACCGTTTGGAATAATTGGACTAGGTTGTAGGTGAATGAGTCGAAGTTGTCCAATATGGGGAGTCGGGGTGCCATGGTGTTCACAACTTGGCGTTTCGCGTTTTTGTTTTTTCGTTTTCGTCTTTTCCTTGCGGTTTCAAACAATCCAACAACGCCTGTGCTTTGATTTGCGTCTCTTGGAACTCGTTTTCCGGAACGGAATCCTGGACAATCCCGGCTCCGGCTTGCACGAATCCGGCTTCCCCATCGCAAAACAGCGTGCGGATGGAAATGGCAAAATCGCCGCTTCCGTCGAGGGACAAAAATC
Source organism: Microcaldota archaeon (assembly GCA_016212375.1). Classification (GTDB taxonomy): domain Archaea; phylum Micrarchaeota; class Micrarchaeia; order Norongarragalinales; family Norongarragalinaceae; genus JACPGT01. Next base: position 35,315 of record JACRGH010000052.1, on the reverse strand, counting down.
CCACGGCACCGCCATAGGGCCCGCGCGCTTGCGGTTCAAGTCGGTCGATGATTTTGAGTGCGGAAAGCTTCGGCGCGCCCGATAGGGTGCCGGCCGGAAACACGGATTTTAAGCCGTCGGCGGCCGTCCCGTTCAGGGTGCCGCTGACTTCGGACACCAGGTGCTGGACGTGGCTGAATTTCTTGATTTCGGCGTAACGTTCGACTTTGACGGTGCCCGGCTTCGATGCGCGGCCGATGTCGTTTCGGGCCAAATCCACTAACATGGCGTGTTCCGCGTTTTCCTTTGGGTCCGCTTTCAGTTCGGCCGCCAATCGGGCGTCCTCGTCTGGGTTGCGTCCGCGGGGCCGGGTGCCGGCAATGGGAAACGTGGTGGCTTTTTTGTTTTCCACCCGGATGAGCATCTCGGGGCTTGAGCCGATGATTTCCCGCTGGCCCATTTTCAACACGTATTGGTAAGGGGATGGGTTCGTCGCACGAAGCCGCTTGTAAAATGGCATCTTAGAGCCGCGAATGCGGACTGGAAATTTCCGGGATAGGACCACTTGGAATGCATCGCCGGCACGGATGGACTCCTGTGCTTGCAGAACGCTTTGGCAATATGCGTTCTGGTTGACAAAAGGGTCGAAGAGTTTGGCCGTTGGTTGTTCGGTTGCGTTCTGATCTATTGTGGGGTCAACTTTTCCCTGGGATAGCAATTTTTGCAATTCGTCCAAGCGATTTTCGCCATATGTGACGTAGCGCGCCGTGTGGTTGAGGTGGTCAAAGACCAAGCCATCGAGGTAAAGGCCGAATTCCATGTCTGCAAAGGTGCCTCGCTTTGGCTTGAAATCCTCGACGTACTGGATGGCATCGTGTGCGAGGTAACCGACCAATCCGCCGCGGAAACCCTGTCGGGAGCTTGAGGTGCAATAGCTTTTCAAGAACGCGAAGGGGTCTTGTTCCAATTCCTCGGTGCCGACGCGGATGACGCCGTCCTTGACTTGCACCGTGGTTTTGGGGTTGAAGCCCACATAGGAAAACCGACCAAGCGTGCCGTCCTGCTCAAACGATTCCAACAAAAAGCAGTTTTGGCATTGGTCGTACAGGGACTCAAACGCGCCAAGTGGGTCTTTCAAATCCAAGGGTTGGGACTGGAAGTCGTGTCGCAGGCCAAAGAAAACCCTCTCCGCTTTCCATCGTCATATCCTCGTATTGATATTTTCTATTGCTTTTCGTCGTGTCTTTTTCGTCTTATTTTTCCGACGCTTTCGACTTCTGCCCCGTTACGCTTATCTTGCTTCGTCCCTTGGGGCCGACGTACTATTTATATCTATGTTGTACATTATTGTTCATCATGATTCTGGAGCGTGTTCGGGCGTCGTTCGCGGATTTTCCCGCTCAACGATCTGTCGCTGAAAAAATGTTGGCCTTGGGCCTTTCGGTGCGAAATGGGTCCATCAATTCTGGCGGCGTTGAAGTCAAGGACGTGTCGTTGGCCCAAAGCTGCGGCGTGGACCGGCGCGTTGTTGCAGCCACCGTGGTTCGGATTGAGTCCGATGCTTTCCTGAGGCCGGTCTTTGAAAGCCTCCAGCCGGCCGGGCCCTTATTCGTACAGAATGCCGCCGCGTTGGGTCTGACGGTGTTGGAATTGGAGCCGCCCGCATCTGTAGCGTCCAAATGCGGAGTGGTGGCGGAGATCACCGCCCTTTTGGCCGACCATAAAGTGGCCATCCGGCAGATTTTGTCGCAGGATCCGGAGTTGTTCGAATCACCCAAACTGTTCATCGTTCTGCAGCGCAAACCGCCGGTGAAAGTGTTGGGCGAATTGTCAGGATTGTCGTGCGTCAAAAAGATGAGCGTTTATTGAGCGGATTGGTTTTCTTGGTTCAACGGGCCGTTGACTTTTTATTTGATTCTTTCAGGCTTGCCATGTCAATGACGAACCGGTAGTGCACGTCGCCTTTTTTCATCCGCGCATACGCTTCATTGATTTTCTGAATGGGAATGATTTCCACGTCAGCAACGATGCCGTGCGCGGCGCAAAAGTCCAGCATCTCCTGCGTTTGCGTTATGCCGCCGATTTGGGAGCCGGTCAGGATGCGGCTTTTGCGGGCCAGGGTTTTGGCGAAAACCTGCAACGGCTCCGCCGGCAGGCCGACTAGGACCAGCACACCGTCGCGTTTCAATAGTTGCAACAAGGCGTCCACGTCATGGGACGCGGGTATGGAGTCGATGATGACGTCCAATGTTTGGACATTTTTGGCCATGGCATCCGCATCGTTTGAAATCAAGCTGTCATCCGCACCCAATATTCTTGCCGCTTGGGCTTTGCTTTCCGACGTAGTGATGGCCGTGACATGGGAGCCTAAAGCTTTGGCAATCTTGACTGCCACATGGCCCAAGCCTCCGATGCCAGCGACGCCCACTTTTTCGCCCTTTTTGACGTTCCAGCGGACCATGGGGGAGTAGATGGTGATGCCGGCGCACAACAGAGGTGCGGCCGCCGCGGGATCCAGTTCTTTTGGAATCCGCAACACGAATGCCTCATCCACTATGATTTTTTCCGAATAACCGCCGTACGTCATGCCACCGAGGTGGATATCCGGGGAGTTGTAGGTATAGGTGGCGCCTTTTTCGCAGTGCTGCTCTTGGCCGTTTTTGCAACTTTGGCAGGTAAGGCATGAATCGATTAAACAGCCGATACCGACCCAGTCGCCGGTTTTGAATTTTCCAACGGCTGAACCGGTCGCTTCAATTTGGCCAACGATTTCGTGTCCCGGCACGATGGGGTACTGCGTCACGCCCCACTCGTCACGCGCCTTGTGCAAATCCGAATGGCAAATGCCGCAGTAACGGATGGCAATGGATACGTCGGACGGGCCTAGTTCGCGTCGGCGGATTTCCATGGGCGCAAGCGGGGCGTCCTTGTTTTGGGCGGCGTAAGCTTTCACCATTCCGACCGTTTTGGCCATTGAGGGTGACTTCATGTTTCAATCGTGGAAGTCTTGGGTTGAAAAAACTTGGCACTCTCCGGCGTTTTCATCAAGCGCACTTTGTTGCAATAACGAAAAAGGACGCAGGGGCCGAGATTTGAACTCGGAAGTTCCGAAGAACACTAGATGGCTCGCGGCAATCTTTTTTTGACCCATTTGGGCGTTTGGTTGAAAAGAGAGGCTTCGAGTCTAGCGCGATACCGGATTCTGCCACCCCTGCAGGATGGAAGAAAAGTTTGCCGGAAAAGATACTTAAATCGTTGGTTTAGATTATTCCGGGCGAGTCGTATTTACCGGGCGTGGGTGGAACTTTTTTCTACCCAAGGTATAAATATTGTAATATCTATTGCAATATTAGTTGCAATGGTGGTTTCTGTGTATGTGAATATCCCGGTAAAAAAAGAGACCAAGGATAAGATTGACGCCTTCCGGCATGCGTTGGGTGCTCGGAGTTATGATGAGACGTTGAATGCCTTGGCAAAGCGGAGTAATTTTTTGCTCATCAAGGACCTCAAGGGCATATTAACGGGGACCGAACCGTTCGTGAGGGATAAACGTGACCGGGTTTTTGGCTGATACCTCTATCTTAATCGACTACCTCCAGAATCGGACAAGCCCCCAAACGGATGCACGTTTGGAGTCCGGGGACGGTGGAATCAGCATCGTGACGTATTTTGAAGCGTTGCGCCATCTTCACAAAAAGGTAAGCGGAATGGATTTTGAAATCCTACGCCAGCGGTTACTTCAATTTGATATGCTTCCGCTTGTTTCGGACGCCTGCGAAATGGCCGCTCGCGTTTCCCATTCCAAAGGGCTGTCGACCACGGGTGCGCTCATTTATGCGACGGCACAAACCAATGGTCTTGAGCTTCTCACGTCGGATTCGGACTTTTCCGGGCTTTCTGGCGTAAAGTTTTTGCGGCCAAAGCAATGACGGAACAACTTACCGGTTCATCTTCTCGATTTCCTTAATCAGGTCTTTATTGCCCAAGAAGACGGGCGTGCGGGCGTCGACACTGTCACCCAACACCTCCATCAGGCTCTGCACGCCGTTGGTTGAAGCGCCTCCGGCCTGTTCAATCAGAAATGCCATGGGTTTGGCTTCATAGTTGAGGCGGAGTTTGGGTTTGGGGTATGCAAACAGGCCGCCGTAGTGCAGGACCTGGTTGACGTCCCCGACCATGCTGCCGGAATAGCGCAATTTGTAGCCGCGGGGTTCAAGCCCTTCAACGAATGTCCGGAGTTTGGGGTTCCACTCCTCTTTTTTGCCGCCGATGCCGTAAATACCCCCCGTGGCGGAAAGCGTCATGTTTTCCTGTGATATGACGAACCCGATGTCGTGCTTGAGCTGTTGGATGAACTGGTGGGTGCCTTTGCCTACGGTGTATGCAAGTGTAGTGACCGGACCGTACAGCTTGAACAACGCGGCGACCTGCTCCGAACCTCGGCCCAATTCATTTTTGTAAATGGACACGATGGTGCCGCAACTGTTGTTGGATTTGACGTTGGACGAGCCGTCCAGCGGATCCATGCAAATGATGTAGGGCGCGTCCGGAAGGCCCGTTTCCGGCTGTTCCAGCTCTTCGGAATAAACCGCTTTGACCAAATTGGTCTCAATCATCCGGTCGCACAAAAACTCGTTGGTCCATGCGTCCAGTTTGAGCTGTTGTTCGCCGTATTTGTTCTCGCCCCCTTCCACGATGCCCATTCGGTAGGGAAACTCCAAGCGGATGTCGATGGAGGCTTTGGCAATAGCGTCGATGACTTTGGCCAATTCGGCATTGGCGTCGGCGGCGACGTGGTCGAGAAGTTGGTCGGGCATGTTATTCACTTAGCGCGTGTTGCGCTTAAGACTTGCGCTCCCTTTGCCACAAGTCCACGAATTCCTTGTAGTTCTTGGCGATTTGTTCGATGGCCTGCTCTTTTGTTGTTGCGCCTTTTACGTAGGCCTGCAAGGCGTCCATGAAAATGGTGCGGCCGATGGCAAAGCCGACGATGCCGTTGATGTGCGCGCCGACTTTGAGCCATTCCGCGACTTTTTCTTTGGACTCGCCCCTTCCGAGCGTGACGATTCCGGCTTTTCGGCCGCCGGCACGGGCTTGGTTGACCAAGGCTTGGGCGTCTTCGGGCCGGTCTACGCCTTCCAGCTTCCAGATGTCCGGTGTGATGCCGTAATTCTGGAGTTGTTGCATCATGCGGACCATTAATTTGGGCCGGATTTCCAAGTCGAAGGTGGCTTGGTTGCCGCCGACTTCGTCTAGTTGCGCTTTTGTGGCGGGCACCAAGGGCTCAATCAGGAAGCCTTTGTCAATGGACTTAAGGAAGGCACCCAGCTCCTTGAGTTTGGCGGCTTGGCGCTTATTAGCCTCGGCATCCGCTTCCGGGTTGTAGCGCACCAGCACTTTCAAAAAAGTTGGGTTGATTTTTCGGATGTGTTCTTTCCATTGGGCGCCGTATTCAAAGTCGAATTCGTCCTGCCCGCTTTTCTCCGCAGGACAAATGGTCATGTAGCCCTTGGATTGGGCGTCCTTGAGTGCGGCCTCGCCCATCTCCTCATCCAACAACATGCCAGCCTTTGTCTTCGGCACGCCCATGGAAATGGCTTTTTCGAAACCTGAGTAAATCATGCTCTTAAGCTCTTTGGCTTTTTGCAACTGTTCCGGCGTAAGGTTCTCGCCCGCCGCGCCGATGAGTTTTTTCTTAAAGGAGCCGCGGTGGTCAAAGGCCAAAATGAGCATGTCGGTCGGGTTCTGCATGGAAATTAACACCTCGCGCTGAAAAATATTTTGAATGGAAGGAATGGTTGTAACTGCTTTTGAGGCACGTTTTCTTTAAAAAGGAGTCTTAGGTTCGGCGGTTGCCGTGGCGCTGGCGAAAATGTTTTTTTTGTATCTTACCACGACTGGACTTTGAGGTATTTTTTCTTTGCCAAAACCGCCATGTCCTCATCCGCCGATAAAAGGACGTCGCATCCGGAAAGTTTCGCCGTGGCGGCGATGATGGCGTCAATCAGCGGGATTCCATACTTCATGCTGATGCGCGCACTTTCAAGCGCGATGGTCTTGTCCAATTGGACGAACCGGATTTTTTCAAACGATTCAAGCATTGACCAAAGCGTTTCGATACTTTGCCATCCGTTGCCTTGTTGCATCAGTTTCCGCGCGGCTTCCGCTACGGCCGCGTAGGAAATGACCAACTGTGCTTTGCCTTGGCCGATTTCATTCAACGTGTCCTGGCTTTTGGGCTCCTTGTTCCAAATGGACAGGATAAACCAGGTGTCTACCGCGTATATCATCATCGGTCACGGTTACGTTCTTCTTCCACTTCTTTCCACGCCTTGCTCCAGTCAAATTTGGGCACTGTATCGAGAAATTCGGACAATCAATCCAGCGGTGACTGCCCGTTTCTTTTTTGCAATAGCACGTCGCCACCCGGCATATGTGTCAGCTTGAATTCGTCCCCTTCCCGGTAGCCTTCATCCTCCCGTATTTCCTTCGGGAGGGTAATCTGGCCTTTCTTTCCCAGTTTGACGATGTCGGTGAACATGGGTTTTGTCCGGGTCGGTATTTTTTTTCCGAGTGTTTTCCTTTTTTTTGTTTTCATGTATGTGTTGTAGTTTTCGGATTTCTTATATTTTTCGGAAATTCGCGTATTTTCGGATTTTTATGGTTTTCACCAACTCACTCGTTTGTGTTTTTTCCTCGTAGATGATTCAAACGCCATTTTTCCCTTTTTAATCTTCGGTAGAACTTTTTTCTACCCAAGGTTTTTTACCGGAAATTCCGCTAACGGGTTTCAAGGTGGTTTTGAATCATGGGGATTGAAACGCAGGTGCATCAGCTCGTGACCTTGTTGCAGACGTTGTTGCCGACGCTGGGGCTTTTTGCCATCCTTCTTGCAGGAGGTCTGTATGCTTTCGGCGCTATGGCCGGCTCGCATGAGGTCAATGCGCGGATGAAAGCGTGGGCGCACCGCGTCGGCATCGGTGGCGCCATCGCCGTGGTCATCGGCAACGTGGCGCCGACGTTGGTCAACTGGCTCACCGGAATCTGAGCCCCATGGACTTTGTCGACGGCTGGCAACCCATCGCGGTTGCCGCCGCCACGTTCAGCATGTTGTTGGCTGCCATGGTCTTCGCGCTGGGTGCGATTTTCGACCTGCGCGGCTTGCGGGTGTGGGCCAAAGCGGAATTTTTCCAAGCCGTCGTGTCCGCACTGTTGGTGGGCGTCTTGTTGGTATCCGCGGTGGGCATTTCAGCTTTTGCGTCGGAGTTGTCCGGAGGCGAGGAACCGATTGCTTTTGCCGACCGTTATCTGGAAGAGGTCAACTCGAGGATTGAAACCATCTCCAGTGCGACGACGCTTTTCGGCCTGGTGGTGGCCGCACTGAGCGAAATCGAAGTCGGCGTCAATGCCGAGGTGGTGGAGGTGCGTGACAAACCATTGGCCGGGCTGAACGAGGCCCTGCACGAGGTGCATTTCATCCTATCGATATTGGAATGGACCAAATTGTTCAACGAGGTGCAGCGCGTGTTGTTCACGTTCATTTCGGCCACGATGATGTACTATTTTTTGCCCGTCGGCGTGGTCTTACGCACGTTCGTTCTCACGCGGCCGGTCGGCGCGTTCATGATTGCCTTGGCGGTCGGGCTGTATTTCGTCCTGCCTTTGACGTACGTGTTCAATGCCGCGGCCGTGGAAAAGACCAACGAATCCATCGATGCCCGCTTGGATAGTCTGAAGGATTTCAATTCCAAATATTCCCTTTCCTCGTTGGATCTTCTCAATCCGGCAGCCGTAGCATCCTTTGTCGCGTCCCTGATTACGCAACGCGTGTGGAACCTTGCCCTTAGCGCAATCGCCCCATTGGCCAAATTAGTGGCCGATTTGACGGTCCAGACCACGTTTTTCCCGCTGTTCAACCTAGCCGTCGTTTTCTTGTTCACCCGTTCGTTGTACCGCGTGTTGGCATCCGACGTGGTCCTTTGGAGTTGAATTATTCGTAATGGGTTATGGTGTTTTGGATTTGAACGCACGCCAGGCCGTTTTGATAAGCTTGGGCGGCGGTCTGATCGCTCTGGTCTTCTCCTTGGTCCTGGCCAATGCATGGCTCATCGGTTTGTCCGCCGTTTTGTTGTGTTTGTCAGTGGTCATCCAGCGCTTCGGCGGCGTCCTATTGCCTTATTTTCTCAAGGGCCTTTCGGTGGTCGAGACCCGCGGCGGTTGGGTCCTGGACCGCGACGTGGCCGTCCTGCACGACGGCGACCGATATTTAGCCTCGGCATATCTCGACGTCGACGTGCATTTTTCACCGTCGCGCCATCCGGCGGAAGCATCTGTTTCCTATGGCGCGGCGTTTGAAAAGGCCCTTTGCGGCCTGTCCTTTCCCGCCCAATTCGGTTTGCTGGTGTATCCGATTGATTTGGAAAAATACCGGGAATCGGTATTGACGCAGCGACTGGAGGCGGAGCTTTCCATCAGCCGCATCAAACAATCGCCAACGCCTGACGCTTCGGCCCTTGCGTCGGCCGAACGGAAAAAAGCGATGGCCACCCGCGTGCTCAACCAATTGTCGGCGGGCCAGCGTCCGTTGGATGCGGTGTATTACGTCTCAACCACGGCCGCCGGGCCAACGCATGAGCAAGCCGCGGAGTCCGCCCGCTTGCAGGCCCGCGAACTCCGTGCCGTTCTTTCGCATGCGCTCAATGCCCAGGTCCGGCCGCTGGATGGGGATGCGCTGCGCCGATGCCTGGATTGGAAAGTGGCCATCGCACGCGACGGATTGGGGTCCGCATAGTCGATGGACGCACGATAGGACGGGTGGGCCTTGTTGGCAACTAAAAAAAGGGGTGTTGGATTTGTTGGCCGTCATTGAACGTCTATTGGGTATGGACCAATCGGCGCCACTTTTATCAGGGTCCCTGCGTAGTCGGCCTATTTTCGTGCGCCCGCCGCAACCCAAAGCCGATTGGCTCATGCCGACGGATGGCGCCGGCGTTCGCGTGGCCCGGACCCGCCATTGGGCCGTGCCGTTTTCCTGGTCGTTCTCGCCGCTGTCCAATCCGCATATCGCCGTCATCGGCATGTCCGGTTCGGGGAAGAGTTTTTTCGTCAAGACGTTCTTGACTCGGGCCAATGTCTCCTTTGGCACGCGGGCGCTTATCATCGATTGGTCCGGCGAATACGTGCCGTGGGTGCGGCAGTCCGGCGGCATGGTGGTCCGATTGGGCCCCGAGTCGTTGAACCTGCTGGATTTGGGCGGCATGAGCCCGTCCATGCGCACCTCGCAAGTGGTGGATTCCTTGCGTCTGTTGACCGATTTGAAGGATTTTCCAAAAGAGCGCCAATGGGTCCGCCTGGCCGTGGAAATGGCCTATGCGCTTGGCCGTTTTTCCCCCTCCCAGCGCTCGTCACGGCGCGCGCCCACCTTGCTGGATGTCCTGGCGTGGCTCAAACTACAGGCTAAAAAACAAAACCTTTCTGAGCGTTCCGTGGTCCAAAGCGCCTACCATCTGTTGCGCCCCTTATGCTTGCCTGGTGCCGATTTTTTCGCGCGCCCCACGTCGTTCCGGCTGGATGCCTTGTTGAAATCCGGTTTGTCCTGCGTCGATTTAAGCGGGCTGCCCAGCGAATCGATGCGTTCGTTAGCCGGGCTTTGCATCGTGCAGTTCGTGCGGGAGGCCATGCGGGCCCGGGGACCATGCGAGGGACGGAACTTGGATTTGATGGTGGTCATGGATGAAGCGTGGAAAATCTGCCAGGAAGACGGTGATCCGGTCGCCATTGTCCGGGAGGGCCGCAAATACGCGTTCGGTCTAATGGTCGCGTCGCAGAACCCGACTGACTTGAGTCCGGTGATTTTTTCCAACGTGGGCTCGTTGTTCGTATTCCGCACGCCCTTTTCCGATTCGCTGGATTATTTGCAGCGCTCGTTGCGTTTTGGCCCGGACGTCCGGAACGATTTGGCCCAGTTGCGCCAAGGGCAATGCGCCGTTGCGTTGCAGTGGGCGGACCACGCCCGCTCGGATTTGTTTTTCCTTGAGCGCGTGGACGGGGAAGGGCTGTTGCAGTGGATCGTGTTGGAGGGAACCGGTATGGAATGGGCGTTGGAAAAAAGTGCGGTATTCGACGGATTGCGTGCGGACGGTGTCGGGGAGGATCGATTGGCCGTGTTGGATTCATTTTTGAACCGACGCAACCATGTGGTGGACGCCGCCCATTTTGCCCAAGCATTGCAGGAATGCGGTTTATCGCGCGAGGCCATCCGGCAGAAATTCAAAACCGCCGGACTGCCCGATGACCAAGTGGCGCACGCCATGGCCGGCCTTTTTGCACTCTCGCTTCCGTCCGGCAAACGGTTGGCCGAATTGGTGTTGGTCCCCTGATGCGGCGAGTGGTATTGTTGGCTGTGGGCTTGGTACTCGTCGGCCTATGGTTTTTCGTGCAGCCCGTGCATGTCGTGCAAACGCCCGGAACGGCCGATTTGGAAAAGTCTGGCATAGCCTGGGTGGATGGCAACGCAACCGTCGCATTTTTTGTCGTTAATGCAAGCGGAACGGCCGACGTCCAGGGCACCCTTTTTTCGCATCCGTCGCCCTCTAACGTGTTGGTATTCAACGATTCGGACCAAAACGGTTTCGGTCGTTTTTCCAAATCATTGGCCGGTCTGCTTTCCAATGAATCCATTCCATCCGGCGAGGTGGATGCCCGCACGCTTGTCCGGTTGGATGCAATGGATCCGTCCGTGCTGGTCGTGGTCGCGTCGGCCATTCCATCCGGTCTCCTGCGTGATGGACTGCTTTCCCGATTGTTGGACCGTGGATGGGTCGTCCTGTATTCCGGTTTGCCTTTTTCAATGGTGCGCCATGATGGCCGCCTGGTTGACAATCCGGATTGGAACATCCAAAGCGCAGGTTTGGGACTTGGGTTTGAAAAAACCGGCGACGGGCTTTCCGATTACCGGCTGGTCGCACGCAACGGTACGCTACGTCGGATGGACGGATGGCAGGTTTTCCAGCGAGGCCGCGGATATTTGGCCGTCCATCCTGGCCTTTTGGATGTTTCCTTTGCCGATGCGGAAGTTGCGGCCCGTGTTTTTTCCGATATGTATCTTAACGCGTCCTGGCTGCAACGAGTTTTCTTTTCAGGCAACGTGTCCGGCATCCGGACTATTTTTTCACCTGCCTTTTCCGGAACGCCCAGCCATGCCGTGCTTTGGATACGCGATTCGGCCGGACGCCGGACCCGGCATTCGGTCGCCCTTTCCATGCCCGCGTTACGCGTGGTCCATCCAAGCCGGATGCCCTTCAATCGAACCCTTTTCGTGTCCGTGTTGGCGAACCTGACAACCGCCGCGTCATTCTCGCTTTTTATGTCCAACACTAGCCAAGAGGTGGCACGGATGCCGTTGGGTGTATTCCCGGTTGGGCCGTTTTGGCACTCCCAACCCGTGCCTGGTCCCCTTGCTCCGGGCATGTATGTTTTGGAAGTCATGGGGTCGGACCGAGTCAATGCGTATTCGGCATTGGAGGTTTACGCCTACCGTGTGGAGGTGCGGTACGTCGATGGGGCGTCCAAAACCGTTTACGGCCGCCTTTGGCAAGGCGCGCATTCTGCGGGGGGTGCGAAACTCATTTGGAAAAACCAGACGGTGTATGCGGATTCCGAGGGTAATTTCAAATTGCCGGATCCGGATATGGCCTCCGGCGCCAACCGCGGCTTTTTGGACTTAGGGGATGGAATCCGCGTGCCGTTGGATTATGAGGTGCAATCCTCCTTTTTGTCCACATGGCCCGACCGGATGTTGGCCGCATCCGGACTGTTGCTTTTTTTGGGCGCGTGGCATATGGCGCGGAGCCGGCCGTTGCGCATCCGTTTGTTGGCATCCGCTCCACCCCGTTCGCATAAAATCCCCTTGGATGTGCAAAAATTGGACTTGGTTTTTGAATCCACCAACGCCCGTTTCGGTTGGACGCGTATGCCGCTTCATATTACCGAATTTTGTTCCGGCGTCATCTCGGTACTGGGTGATCCGACGTTGGTTCTGACCGAGGATGCGGCCCGGTTGTTTTTGTTGCAGGCGCAAGACTCTGGCTTTCTTTACGTCGAACGCGGCCTGTCCGCCCCCGTTGGCTGGTTTGCAACCAAGGCCGATGCCAAGGCCGCTTTTTTCAACCGCCACGTTGCGGATGCGCTGACTTTGGCCGGTTGGCGCTTTACGCGGAAAAAAAACCGATATACGTGCCACGGGTATGGGTGCCGTTTTAATTTGGACGCGGACGGGCCCGTGGGCCGGGTGCGGATCATCGGGGTCAAGTCGGCGATGGATTTATGCGAACTTGAAAAATACATGGCAAATAAAGCGCGGGCTCGGCGGTGATGGATTTGGTTGGCTTTTTTTCCGGCATATCCAATCGTGCCGCTTCCCAATGCCGGCCGTTCCAAAATTCCCGTACGCTTTTCTTTTTAATCCTTTTTTTGGCACTACCTTTTTCCTCCGGATTCTATCCGGATCCGCCGCATGCGCAGGTTGCGGAACACAATGACGCACTTGGTTTGAAACTTTTAGGCGTCCGGTTGCCCTTGGAAGGCAATCGCCCAAAGGACAGCCCGCTTCGCTCATTCACCGTGTCGCTCCATTCGGTCTATCCGTCTGTTGACCAAACGATTTCGGCCATCCATCCCACCTCGGTGTTGTGGGGCTGGACCTATGATGCCCAATCCAATTACGATTGGGACCGGGCCTTGGGTTATAGTTGCGGTGCGAACCGCACGCGCATGGTGTTGTCCGGGACGTCGGGGCGATTTTGGCTTCACTCCCTCTCGGACGGGGGCGTGCGGTCGGTGGAAGTGAAAAAAAGCCCGGTAAGCGTGGGTTGGTCGGTATCCGAGCTTTCTTCGTCCAAAAAGCCGCTGTCCGTATGGCTGGATGGCAATCTGACGCTCCATTATTACACCGATGATGAAATCCGGATGTGCCGTACCGCCTGTTTTTGGGGCAGTTGCAACATTCAGACCTGGGTGGAAACCACGCATCGCGTATTGGATTATCCGTATGTTGCAACCTCCTCGACTGTTGTCGCCCCGATAGTCCATCCGGTGAATCGAACCGTTTTTTTGAACCCCTGGATTTCAAATTACAGCGTATTTTTGCCCAATCTTCAGGCCTACTTGTTTTCCAATACGACGTCGTATCGGGTGTCGTCGAGTTTGGACGGGTCAATCCGGGGTAGGCGCCGGTATCTGGATTTTGAGATCCGCTCGGATTCCGCGGATGCCTGGTCGGTTTGGACACTTGCAAACGATTCGACGTTTTTCCTGACGCCGGATGACCGTGCATCCGACCGGGTGGAAAAGTTCGCGGCAAAAAACTTTTCATGGGCCATCCGTGCTGAGCAATCCTTGGATTCCCGCACGTCCGCAAATACGCATCGCTGGACCGTCACGGCTTACGACGTATTCGGGGATGCCATTGGGTTTTCCGTGAATGTCTCGGGTCACGCCTCGGTCCGATTGGCCATCCGGGCCACTCCCAATTTCGTGCATCCTTTCCAAACGGTTCCAGTCCGTCTATCCTTGCGCAACTTTTTTGGTGACCCCCTTTCCGGTCAACCGCTGGTCCTGGAATCCGCCGGAAACCGCGAGGACCTTTTCACGGATTCCGACGGTTTTGCCTATTCCGCCCTTACGTTCGACCAACCGGGCGCGTACCGGATTCTGGCCCGCTTTCCAGGCGCTGACGGACTTTCCGCGGCATTTGCCGATTCGGTGGTCACCGTCGGCAAACCCCCGTCCGATGGAATGGTCGTGGCACGCCGATATGACGGGCTGTTGTTGGGCCTGGTGCTGTTGCTGTCTTTGGCGATGGTGCGATTCCGGTAATCCTGGATTTTTTTTCTTTCCGTCTTGGCTCCTTTATTAATCGGCGCTTGCTTAGTCCCCTTATGGTCTTGGACTTTTTAGTGTCCCCAACGCAAGCCACCAAGGAGCCGTGGTCCCTGATACTGGCGACGTTCGTCTTCGTCTCCTTCGGCGTCTTTGTCGAGATGTACTTACCCATCCAAGGCTCCATCATCGTTTTCGCCATGGTCCCCCTGATCCCGTTGGTCTGGATGGTGCTGATGCGCGAGGAGGAATTGGAGGAATCCGAAGTGGATGCCTGGAAAAAAGGAACCGGCAAACTCCGCCTGTTCAGCCACAACATCGATTTATGGGAAGTATTCGCCTTTTTTTTCATCGGGTCGGCATTGGCATACACGTTTTGGTTCGCCATTTTGCCCCCGGATTCGTTTGAGTTCATGGGCCGCCAACTTCCGGGCTCCAATGCGTTGTTTGCCGACCAGCTCAAGGAAGTCAGCTTCATCCGCGGCTCCGTATCCGCCATCCAAGGACAGGTCGTCAACATCGGCCTGGGGGCCAAAGAAGGCACGTTTTGGTTCCTTCTGGAGCATAACCTGCAAGTGATGGGCCTGATGCTTTTGTTTTCACTGGTGTACGGCATCGGCTCGATTTATCTTTTATTGTGGAACGCCTCCATCATCGGCGTGGTCATCGGCGGCCAGGTGCATCAGATGGGCATCATGGGCGCTGCCATCGGTTTTCTGAACTTGTTGCCCCACGGCATCTTCGAGATGTCGGCGTACTTCCTTGCCAGCATCGCCGGCGGCCTGTTTTCCATGGAATTCATGAAACGCGGCTTTTCCAAACCGGATTTGTTCTTCCACGTATTTCTTGAAGTGCTTTTGTTGCTGGTCCTCTCGTTCGTGTTGTTGGGCGTGGGCGCGTACATCGAGGCGTCGTATTAGTACGGATTCGCCGGGGTGCAACCGCCGCATCGCATTTTTGCATGAATACTACCTGTATTCCGGCGCTTCTTTTTTGATTCGTGCGAATTTGAGGGGAGGGGCAGGAGGACAGCACAATTTTTTCGCAAAATTGTGTGGCCTTACAAGCCGCCCATGGCTTGCAAGACCATGAAACTGGGACGGGACGCTTCCCCTCCGCGGTTCTGAGTTGATTTTTTTTCCACCCAAGCTTTAAGTCCCATTTTCGGCCCAGGTTTCCGTGTCGACGTTTTCCCGCGGTTTTTCCCCCGTTTTGATCGGCCCCAAGCGCCCGCTGGTTCTTTTGGTCGTCGTGGCCGCCCTTTCTTTTATTGCCGGATTTATTTTCCACGCCTTCGTTCCGTTGCCTTCCGCTTCGCTGAATGCGGATGCAGCGCTCGTCCGTCCGGTTTTTTCGCCCGGCCAGAGCGAACCGGTCCTTTTGGATTTGATTGACTCGGCGGACGCCCGTTTGGATGTGATGCTTTACCAATTTTCGTACACCCCCCTTCAGGTCGCGCTGGCAATGGCTGCGGCCCGCGGTGTAACGGTTCGCGTGTTGATGGATCCCAAAATCGACTCCAACTTATTCGTCGCCGAAAAGCTGGTCCAATCCGGCGTGCGCGTACGCTGGGCAAGCCGTTCTTTTGCCTCTACCCACGCGAAATTCATGGTGGTGGACCGAAAAGCCGTCTTTGTCGGCTCAACCAACTGGTCCCGCCATGCCATGCAATTGAATCGCGAGGCGGCCGTAAGCATTGAAAACATCGACGTTGCCAATTCATTTGAGTCGGTTTTTGAAACCGATTGGAATATCGGCACCCCATGGACCCCTTAAATACAAACGAATTGGATTATCGCCCACCTTCCAACGTGTCATTGGAAACCGCATTGGTTTCCCCAATTCACATACGCCGCGCCGTCACCTCCGACTCGGTCCGCTTGTCCGAGTTGACCAAACGCTTCTTTTCCTACATCCACATCAGCGCGGACCACGTCTTTGAGCGGATTAAAACGGGAGTGGTTTATTTTGTCTTGGAACGGTCCGACGTCGATGGAACTGCCGAATTGGTCGGTTTCATCGACTTTGAGCTCAATGACGAGCCCAACCCCCGTCACGCAATAACCGAAAAACCCCCACTCCCGGCCCAGAAAACCGCCAAAA
This sequence comes from Microcaldota archaeon, assembly GCA_016212375.1. GTDB lineage: Archaea > Micrarchaeota > Micrarchaeia > Norongarragalinales > Norongarragalinaceae > JACPGT01. Next base: position 19,355 of record JACRGH010000052.1, on the reverse strand, counting down.
TACTCGGGCTTTGCGTGGTACCCGAACTTCAAGGCCATGGCTGGGGCAAAAAGTTATTGGCGGCCGCGTTGAGCGAGGCCAAAACCACGGGGTGTACGCAGGTGGTGATGTTGGTGGAAGAAAGCAACGCAACGGCCATCTGTATCTATGAAAAGGCCGGCTTTGTCAAACGGGGCAAGTTGGCTCAGAAGATTTGGGGGAAGGACGTTTTGTTGTACGTCAAGCCGCTTTAAGCACCGCTACGCGTGATTGAGTCGCTGACCCAACTGGAATTCATTGATTTGCGGGTTCACTAACGCCTATTTTTTTTATTTTTTTCTTGTTCTTCTATTTTCAGCTCGATTGCTTGCTGGATTCTTTGTTTTTCTTCGGGATGAATAATGAACATCCGGTGCACTTGATTGCCAATTTTTGTGTTTGCAAAACTGCCTGCCGTCATTGTTTTTTGAAGGCCGCCATTGAACGTGACTCCGACGACGCTGTTTCTTGCATCTACCGCGAAAGTGTGGCCCATGGCTTCCACGAGTTTGTATTCAGCCGCTGTTTTTGGTCGAATCTCTTCTTTCAAGAAAACCACCTTTGTTTTTTATTATTTAAAATTATTCGCTGAATATTATTTTGATTAAGTCAATGAGATGATCATGCCGGTTATGTTTTATTGTGCCGTACTACTCCCGTCTTTATCGCCGCATCCGCCACCGCTTTCGCCACGGCTTTCCCGACGGTTCGGTCCAACGCGCTGGGCACGATTTGGCCGGCGGTAGGCTTCGGCAAATGATTCGCAATAGCCAACGCGGCTGCAAGCTTCATTTCCTCATTGATTTGCGTGGCGCGGGCGTCCAATGCGCCTTTCAGGACCCCGGGAAACGCCAAGACGTTGTTAATTTGGTTTGGCAAGTCACTTCTGCCGGTGCCGACAATCTTGGCGCCGGCTTTCAAGGCATCTTCGGGCCAGATTTCCGGCTCCGGATTGGCCATGGCTAAGACCACGGCGTTATTGGCCATGGATTTGACCATTTCCTGGGTAACGACGCCTTTGACGGATACGCCAATGAACACGTCGGCTCCCTTCATGGCGTCTGCCATGGTGCCTTTTCGGTTGGATTTGTTGGTTATCTTCGCGATTTCCGCTTTGGCCCAATTCAGGTCCTTGCGGTCGCGGGAGACGATGCCGTGTGAGTCGCACAAAATGATATTCTTGACGATGTATTCGTCGGGTTTGCGGCCGATGCCGAGCAAAAAGCGCGAAATGGCCAAACCCGCAGCACCCGCCCCACTAAAGGCCACGTTCAAATCCTTCATTTTATTCCCAGTGACCTTGCAGGCATTGATGAGGGCGGCCATGACCACGATGGCGGTGCCGTGCTGGTCGTCATGGAATACGGGAATGTCCAAGCGCTCCCGGAGCAGGCGCTCCACTTCAAAGCAATTGGGTGAAGCAATGTCTTCCAAGTTGATGCCGCCGAAATTGATGGAAATCTCTTCGACGATGTCGGCGATCTTTTTGGGGTCCTGTGTCTGCAAACAGATGGGAAACGCGTTGATGCCGCCGAACTCCTTGAACAGAAGGCACTTTCCTTCCATGACGGGCAATCCCGCCAATCCGCCGATATTTCCAAGCCCCAATACCGCCGAGCCGTCGGATACCACCGCAATGGTGTTGGCCCGGATGGTCAGGTCAAATGCGGCTTCCGGATTCCGCGCAATCTCGCGGCAAGGTTCGGCCACGCCGGGCGTGTAGGCGATGCTCAAATCGTCTTTCGAGCTCAAGGGGACTTTGGACTCGGTTGACACTTTGCCGCGGACCTTTCGGTGCAATTTCATCGATTCGGCGTAGAAGTCTTTTTGCATATTCAATCGTTCCGTTTTTTGCATTGGCTGCAATTTTCAAATGTGCATTGTTTTTTGCCGGAGTGGTTTTAATCGTCCACTAGGCCGCTTTTCTGGCCGGGGCGTTGTCTTCATCCATCGCCATTTTTGCAAGTTTTAGGGCGTTTTTATAGCCTTTTTCTTTTCCGAGCTGCCCCAATGCCTGTAATGCTATTTTTTTCATTTTTTCCATTTGGACTGGGGATATTGCACCGCCGCCTTCTTGGGCGTGCATCACCGCCACCGGTTCACCTTGGCCCCGTTGGACGGCATCGCGGTAATCCGTGCGGTTCAATCCGACTTTCGTGAAAAGTTCCGGACTGAATAGGATGGAAATCGAATGGCCCTCGCCGTTTCTCAGATGGAGGTGGGACGAACTTTCCTTGCCTCCGAGGTTGAATTCCCCGTTTTGTATTCCTGCCTCGTCATTCATCCGGTGAAATGGGTTGAAAATAAACCGTTTGGAGCCAGGCGTTCCGCGCCACATGTTCGTCCGTGAGACATCCCGGGTTTCATACTTCATCGAAAACACCTCGAACCGGTTAGGCCTTTTTAGTTAATATTTTTCCCTCATTTCCGCGCGGGACCATGTTGGTATTGTGGTTGCCGATTGGCATTGGACTGCCTGATTTTTTTTGCTTTGTCTGCCATCCCGATATCCGCCGCGTGAATCAATGCGATGGAAATTCGTTTCAACGCTTTAGCCGAAAGGCTGCTCGGATACGTTTCCGATGACTTTCCTTGTTTTTGAAATTCGCTTGCATTTTTTCCTGCATGCCAGAATAGTTCTGCCAACCGCTGGAGGATGACTTCTTTTTGCGGATGCGGCTCTAATTCACCTTCAACCCCTGGTTTGTAACAAAACACCTTTACTTGTGGCCTGACTCTGGAATTAAGTGGTTTTTTGACTTGGCTTCTGACGAATTCTGTGTCAATCGTCACCGCTACTAAGTCCGGGGTTTTACTTTCCGGTTCTTTGATATCAAGAAGAAAGTGGGGTCCCAGTTCAGGTCGGTCGAATAGGTGCAATTCGGCCGTTTTAATCAGCTTCCCCGAAGTCGTAAGACGCAATGACGGAATCGGTATTCCTCTATATTTATCTTCTGCTTCGATTTGGCCAGTGACCTTCCAAAGTCCGGGTTTGTGCGGTTGGTCACCAAAAGGACTGTTACGTTTGAATATTTTTTCCGTGTATGCGCGAACCATATTTAATCCGGGACCTTTTTTTCTTTTTTTACACTTTTTTTTATTTTTTTCCGACGTTCTCCTTCATAAACGCCTCAATCCGGTTAAAGCTTTCCTCAAGAATTTGTTCATTGGGCAGGAAAACGGTGCGGAAATGGCGTGTGTTGGCCGGTTGGGCGAAACCCACGCCATAAACGGTCAGGACATGTTTCTCGCGGAGGAGTTGGAGCACGAATTCCTTGTCCGTGGGCCAGGGCCCTTCATTTATTCTGGGGAATGCATAAAAAGCGCCTTCCGGCTTCACGCAAGACAAACCGTGGATTTCGTTCAAACGCTTGTAGGTGATGTCGCGGCGTTTTTGCAGTTTCGGGATGAATTCGGCTTTGGCAGCGACATACGCCTTGCGGTTGTTGAGGGCTTCGACGGTTGCCACCTGGGCCGGGAAGTTGGAGGACAGTCGGATGCGGGCCAATTGCATGAATGCGTTCTTGAGGCTGTCATCCGGGAAGTTGCAGAACGTAATCCAGCCCACGCGCCAGCCGGGTGCGATGAAGTTCTTGGATAGGCCGTTCATGGCGACGATGGGCACGTCTTTGGTCAGGGATGCCATGGATTTGGGCGTCTTTTCGTACACTAATTCGTCGTAAATTTCGTCGGCCAAAATGGGAATGTCGTACTCGCCGGCGACAGAAATGACGTCGCGCAGGACTTTTTCCGGATACAGTGAGCCGGTGGGGTTGTTGGGGTTGATGACCACGATGGCGCGGGTGTTTTCGTCCACCCGTTTTCGCAAGTCGTCCACATCGGGAGCCCAGCCGTTGGACTCGTCCAAAAGGGCAAGGCGTTTTTCGCCGCCGTAATAGGAAACAAAGGCATCGTAAAGAGGGTAAGACGGCGATGGGATGACGACGTTGTCGCCCGGCTCAACCATGGCCCCAAACAATAGGTTGACTGCCTCGGATAGGCCCGACGTGACGACGACGTTGTCCGCCGTGCTGTCAAATCCTTTGCCCTTGTTGAATTGCACCACTGCTTCGCGCAGTGGAAAATAACCTTGGGAATCGGAATAACCGTTATGTCCGGACGCAACCGCTTTGGCCAGCGCGTCTTTGATGTATTGCGGTGTGTCCAAGTCGTACGCGTTGGGATCGCCGATGTTGAGTTTCAAAATTTTGTGGCCCAGTTTTTCCAATTTCTGCGCTTCGGCCACGACGTCACGCACGGCGTACGTCACTCCGTCCAATCGGCGAGCAATCCGCATAATGTTTGACACCTTTGGTAAACGGTTTTGAGATTTGGTTACGCGTATTTGTGTTATTTTTTCGGTTTTCTTGAGCTTCTATTGTACCTTTGCGCTTAAAACGGCTTTTGCATCGACCTGCCGTCCGACACTTGCCGATTCCCTCTCAACGCAGGGCATTTTCAAACAATGGCAAATGGCTGGGGTTTTCCTGCCGCGTCAAAACACGCCACGTCCTGCATCCGGAACGGCCAACAGGCGATGAAGTGAACTCCGCCGGAGCGCGCCATGTAATACAAGTCCTCATCCGAGGGATACGCCGTGTCCGGGTCGGGGTGGGAGTGGAACGAAGCTTTTTCCGAGGAGTTGGCGGGGATGAAATAAGGCGAATACGATGACGAATCCTCATCCCCGGTGGCAAAGGGCGGGATGATGAGTTCGGTGAGTAAAAGATCCGGCTTGCCGTCTTTCTTTTGGCTGATATCAATGCCTCCTTTTTTGGTCTTGCCGGACGTATCCGATTGCTCGTTTCCTCGGAATAAGGCGATGAATTCATCCGGATGCATGTTCTTGGCGCCCTCCAAAGCGCTCAAAAGGGCGTTTTTCTTGATTTTTATTGCGGGAACCGATTTTTCGGGATTTGCGACAATTGGCGCGGCGTTGGCGGGCATTACGCGAGTTTGGTTTGTGCCGTCCGTTTTCTTTTTTTCCGCGCCATGATATTGTGAAGGCTGGAAAGAGCTTAAAAGCCCAAGTTTCCAAGGTTCTGGATTATGGACGTCCAAAGCAAAGTCGAATTGGCAACCGCCTTGCCGGTCGAGGAAATCATCCAGACTGACGAGCTGACTACCTTATTTGAGACGAACAAAAAGCCCAAGCACTACATCGGTTTCGAGATTTCCGGTCTGCTTCACGTGGGCTCGTTGGTGGCCAATGGTTTGGTCATCAACAATCTTCTCAAAGCCGGCGTGGAGTGCCAGGTATTCTTGGCGGATTGGCATTCCGTCATCAACCGCAAGATGGACGGGGATTGGGACAAAATCCAGCAAGCCGCCAAATACTACGAGGCCGCCTTCAAATTTTTCTGCCCGGGTGTCAAAATCGTCCACGGCTCCGACCTTTACCGCTCCAACGACGAGTTCTGGCGCAAGGTGTTGGAGTTTTCCAACCACGTGACCATGGCCCGCGCCACCCGATGTCTGACCATCATGGGCCGCTCGGAAAAAGAGACGCTCCATGTGTCCCAGTTTTTCTACCCGTCCATGCAGGGCGTGGACATCCACGAATTGGGCGCGGACATTGCGCACGCCGGCATGGACCAGCGTAAAATCCACGTTTTGGCACGCGAAGTCTACCCCAAAATGGGTTGGAAGCCCCCGGTGTGCGTCCATCACCACCTCTTGCCCGCCTTAGGCGAGCCGCCGAAAACCGACGACATCGAAGAGCGCGTCATGTTGCAGAAAATGAGCAAGTCAAAACCCGATTCCGCGGTTTTCATTCACGACACTGATGTTGAAATCAAGTCCAAATTCAAGAAAGCTTTCTGTCCGGAAAAGACGGTTGCTGACAACCCCGTGTTGGATTGGGCTAAGTACCTGATTTTCCCCTCCATCGGTTCTTTGCGCATCGAGCGGCCGGAAAAGTTCGGCGGCGACGTGTGGTACGAGTCATACGGCCAACTGGAGGTGGACTTTGCCGCCGGAAAACTGCATCCGATGGACCTCAAAAACGGCGTGGCCTCGCACGTCAACCGCGTGTTGGAGCCGGTCCGCACGCATTTTGAGAAAAACCCGAGGTTCTTGGACGTCTACAAGGACGCGAAGATTACGCGTTAATCCTTTCTTTTTTTATCTTGTCGGTGTCTTGGCTTTTTTCCCGGAAGGGTCATCGGTTGCCTTTTACGCCTATGCCCGTGATTTTTTGGGCCGGATATCCGCGAAAGCTTATTCTACTTTGACTTCGTAATTAGGCATTGGACAATTGGAATGGTTTGAACGGCTTTGACGATTTGACCCTATGTTTTTTGGGCCGATTGTCGCGCTGAGGTGGTAACCCCTATGGATCAACAAGTCATCGAAACCCCCGTCATGATTGATGGGAATGAGACGTTATCCAAGGCCATCGGCCAGTTAAAACAGCGAAACGACGATTACTTCATCGTAACCGATGGAACGAACAAATACGCAGGCGTAGTCGACAGTCGCGTGTTGCGTGATTTTTACGCCGATCCGTCCAAGACCAAATGCCAGCATCTGGCCGTCAAACCCCCCGTCTTACGTGCGGAAGATTCCGACGAAGAAGTGGTCCGCAAATTGCTTGCCACCCAGACCAAGGTCCTGCCCGTTTTGGATAAAACCGACAAAGTCGTCGGTGCCGTCACCCGCTGGAAGGCATTGGCGTTGGTCAAGAACGCATCGCATTTGCACGGCAAGAAAGTCATTGAAATCATGAGTGCGCCGGCGTTGAGCATCTTGGACACGGCGAGCATCGCCCAGGCCCGCAACGCAATGAAGGATGGAAAAATATTCCGTTTGGTCGTCATCAATGGCAAACGCCAGGTCGTCGGCATGGTCTCCTCGTTTGACTTGGCCACGCGGGTGCAAGCCGACCCCAAGGACAACCGCCGCCAATACTACTATTTTGACACCCCCAAAGTGCGCATCGATGAGGAGCCCGTATCCAGCATCATGACCAGCCCCGCTCAAACCGTTTCGGCCGACAAGCCCGTCGGAGATGCGGTGGAACTCATGCAGAAAAACGGCGTCTCCTCCTTTGCCGTCGTATCCGGCGGGACGCTTACCGGGGTCCTGACCGTCCGCGACGTGTTCGAAGCCTGCTTGGTTCACGAGCGGGCCAACGTGCGTTTTTTGGGTCTGAATTCCGAGGAGCATATCTTCAAGACGTCGTTGGAGGACATCGGCGCCAAATACTGGGACAAACTCTCAAGCCGGGTGGATTTGCAGCCGGATGATGAGTTGGTTGTGGATATCAAGGCCAAAAACACGGGAGGTGCCCGCCGCCAGTATGAAATCAAGAGCCGATTGACGGTCAAAGGAAAGGTCTTTGCCGCCCACCCCCACGACCGCAAGGACCATTTCAAGAACTGGGACCTTCAGGCCGCAGTTAAGGAATCCTTGGATGAATTGGTCAAAATCGTGATGAGTGAGGAGCGGACTTGAGTTTTTTTTATTTCCGCTTTGGGCTATAGCCCGGCTTTCATTTTTATGTTTGACTGGCTTTTTTTCCCTTATTTTTTCAACTTGGCAGCGAACGCGTCCGGTTCATCCGGCGTCAGCCACACGTCGTGGAAAAATCCGGTTTTGCGTTCGATGTGCATCGCTTGGCCGTAGCGTGTGGTGAATGCAATCCGGTGCCAACCCATTTTTACTCCTACGCCGCGCCACCAAGGCAGTTTTGCCACCTCGATGCGGCGGATGTCGCGCTTGGGTATGCGGTACAAAAAGGGCGGATATCGGATTTGCAATTCATCGGTCGTAATGCGGTATTCCATGGTGTAAAAGGCAATCAGGACGTATGCAACTGCGACCACTGCGGTGCCAACGGCCAAAAACGCGCCACTTGGGGCATTTCTTGAATTCACCGTGAACCAAAATGCCACGCCCAATGCCACGATGGCCAATGTGATGACTGTGTTAACCAAGAGGGATTTGCGGGGTCGTTCGACGTACATGGCCTTTCACTTGTTTTTTCTTCTTTTTCCTTGTTTCTTTTTCGTTTCAAACCGCTTTTTTGGGCGGCCGGATGAACTGCTCCATCTTGATTTGCGTATCGGCCACGCCTAGGCCCAACAGCGTCCCTTTCATCGCTTTGACCATGTCCGGCGGGCCGCAGAGGAAAAACGTTTTTTCATTCAAGGGTGAGGCAAGCGTAGTAATCATGGCCGCGTCAATCCTGCCCCGCAAGCCGGCCCAATTGGTGCCTTCCGGTTCATTGGTCAGGGTGATGTCGGCTACGATTTTTTTTATCCCGGCCGTATTGTTCCAATTCGTCCTTGAAAATGATGTCGTCTTGCGTCCGGTTGCTGTAAATCAAAATGGGCTTCTGGGAGCGTTTTTTTTCGACGATGTAGCGTATCATGGCCATGTGCGGCGTGACACCGTTTCCTCCGGCGATGAAGACGGGGTTTTGGTCCGCATCGTTGAACGTAAACCTGCCAAACGGCGCCTTGAGGTGCAATTTCTGGCCCTCTTTCAATTCGTGCAAGGCCTTTGCCGCCAAGCTGTCCTCGTAGCGCTTGACCGTGATGTCCAAGTGGTCCAGCTCCAATGGGGAGGATGAAATGGAAAACGAGCGGATTTGGATGCCTGAGGCGGTCGGGATTTGGACCGAGACGAATTGACCCGGTTTTTGTCCCAAGGTTTGGCCCGCAGGCAAGTCCGCAAGGCTGAATCGGAACGTCTTGACCCCGTTGGCTTCGTTAATGATTTTGGCGATGGTCAAGTCGGCGTCAATCATGTTTTTTTCACCAGTTTTGCCTAGTCAACACTGCCTGTTTTTGTTCCGCGTTTGTAAGAATTGGTTTTTCATTTTCCGTCTGCGGCGCTCGCTTTGTGACAAAACCAAACAACTTTGAAAGATATTTTAGGTCCTGTTTCCACGGAACTTGGTTCTTCAGCCCTAGGTGTGCGATGATTTCCGCGTCAGTTTTTCCAGACGCTCTTAGTTCCCTCGTGACTCGGATAATCCTGTTCTGGTCAGTATTGCTTTTTTCATAACAATCGATGACTTTTCGGACTTCGCACCAGAGGCCTGAATGGGTAATCATGTGGCACTCCGGACAAATTATTTCGAGGTTTTCATTGGAATTGTTTTTCGGGTTGCCGTCGATGTGGTTTACGTGCATCCCCTTTTCCCTTTTTAAACCGCAATAATTGCAAGAAAAATCGTCGCGTTTCAGTATCTTTACGCGGATGTTTTTCCATTCTTGGCTATTTAGGAACTCATTGTCTTCTTTGGTCCTCCAAGTCAATTCATATGATAACGTCAACTTTTTCATACTGTTTGCAATGATTTTTTTATTGTTTTTGATTCCACGCAGGCATATCGACGTGGCGTGGAATCGGTTTTCAGCACTCTAACTCTATATCATCGCAATGCGCTGCATTGCTCATTACTCATATGCCTCATCATTCAAGGCAAACGGTGGGTTTTCGCGTTAAAAAACAGGTCGTTTTTTCCGGAAATGAGAAACGGTTTGAACGGTATATCATCGTCTTGCTCGTCTCAGAGCCAGCCGCGCCCCTTGAAATAAATTCCCAGGCCCATGACGGACAGCGCCATGATGGCGAACGCCACTTGTGCGCCCCCGAGGGCGTAATCGGAAATGTTCGCGAAATTCATGCCGTAGATGCCGGCAATCAGGGATGGGACCATGATGATGGCGGTAATCGCCGTGAGTTTTTTCATGATGATGTTAAGGTTGTTCGACACGCCGGTAAGGTAGCCTTCCATTGCAGACGACGTGGCTTCACGGTCGTTGTCCAGCGATTCGATGATGCGGATCATGTGGTCGTACACGTCGCGGAAGTACACGGCGTTTTTCTTGCTTATCAGCGTGCTGTCATGGCGTGACAGGGTGGTCAACACGTCGCGCAACGGTACGATGGCTTTTCGCGTGTTGAATAACCGGCGTTTGAGGCTGAATAGGCGGCTCATCACGTCCGGTGAGGAATCCTTGAACACTTTTTCGCTGACGTCGTCAAGTTCCAGGTCAATTTGGTTGATGAGGGGAAACAGGTTGTCGACGAACGCGTCCAGCAGGCTGTACAATGCAAAATCGGCCCCGCGACTGAGCAACCCATTGTTTTTTCCGGCCCGCTCCCAGACCTCTTCCAAAAACGGCATGGGTTTGTACCGCGACGTCAAAAAATAGTTGGCACCCAGCACCATGTTCAGCTGGGCCGTCTGTCCGGTGTTCCCGTTTTGGAATACCTTGACGACGACGTACAGGTGGTCGTCGTACGGCTCGACTTTGGGCCGCTGGCGTTCGTGCGCCATATCTTCCAGGACCAAGGAGTGCAAGCCGAGTTTCTTTTCCAAAAATTCGAATTCATCCGGCGTGGGTTTGTCGATGTCCATCCAGATTTGTTTTTTGGCGTCCTTCATTTCGGCTTCCAATTCATCCAATCCCGAAATATGCCGGATACTGCCATTATGGCTGCAAAGCGCGCGCAACATGTGAATCAGTAGAGGGACGCAGTCACGCTATAAAAACCGAGGTACCTTGTCGCCTAAAACGACCGGATTGCGGCTGACTTGGTTTGGTTCAGCCGAACAAACTGCCAAAGCCGGCGGTGGCCGAATTTTCTTCCTGCTCGATGGCGTCCACGACTTTTTGTTTGTCCGCGGCTGGAAGGGCGGTGCATCCGGGCACGGCGGCCAATTTGTCCTGATAGCCTTTGGCCAACGCGGCATCAACCTTGAAGTGGACTACATAGCCGGTCAGGCCGTAGAGTTTGCCTTCGCGCAAAATGTAGCCGAGCCGCGTGAACGACTGGGCGTCCAGAGGGTCGGCATCCAGTACTTTCTTGAGTTCCTTGACGTCGGAGCAGGAGTAGACGAAATTTTCCATGGGTTTGGTCACCTTGAATTGTAATTGGTTTTTTTTAAATGATTTTGGTTGGTAAGTTCCTATGGTTTAAACCGTATAAATATCCTCAAGAACACTACTTTTCTACGTCTTTTTCAAGTGGTTTGCGCTTCAGGGAATGTGGCCTTGAGAAAGAAATCAATTTGTAAGGAGTCTGGCGCCATGGAAAAAGCGTGGCGGCAAATACGAAGCTAGCGGTCGTTTCCTTTCAACGATCGCTTTGCTTAAGACGCCTCGGTAGCTCAGCGGCAGAGCGCCTGTTTTGTAAACAGGAAGTCGGGAGTTCGATCCTCCTCCGGGGCTTCAAAGTTTGCCTGAATTCGGGCTTAAAAGTTTGAATTCACAAGAGGAATCCACATGGACATCCATAATCCCGGTTTAAACGTCGAACTGTCCGATTCGTTTGACTTACTGGTTGAAGGCCAAAAATTAGCCCCCGACATCCGCACCCTTCAGCAGATGCGCCCCGTGCTTATGGATTCAGCTGCCGTGGCCTTGGCCGACTCGGCGCCCCTCTATTATATGTATAGGGAATCGTGCAACTCGGCGGACCTGAAAACCTATTCCGACCGCAACTTGCGTTATGATATCACCGTCGTGCCGTCCATCATGCTGGGGACCGAGTTCAACAAGACCTTAGGCCATTACCACCCGCCTTCAACTGCGCGGCCTGGGTTTTCATTTCCTGAACTGTATGAGGTCTTGTCGGGTACGGCCCACTATTTGCTCCAACAACCGGGTCCGGATTTCAAGGGCGTCCAACGTGTGATAATGGTTGAGTGCCCGGAAGGGGAAAAAGTGCTGATTCCCCCCAACTTTGGTCACGTCACCCTCAATATGGGCGCGGACGTGCTGGTGATGGACAACCTCGTGGAGCGGAATTTCAAAAGCGTGTACGAGCCGTACATCAAACAAAAAGGCGGCGCGTATTACGTGACGGAAGACGGGGACACGCCTAATCCGGCTTATGGCGATTCAAGCGCCCTTCCCAAATTGGAAACGTTTTTGGCGCACGAGTTCAACCGGATGGTCAATCCCGAATTGGCGGACTTTTTGGACGGCGGGTACAATTACGAACTGTTCGCGGAAAATCCGGATGATTTCGGCTTCTTGGCCAATCCGAATGATATTGAGTTAAAAGAATGAAAATGAACTGTTCAACGCGCGAAACGAATTGAAACCGTCATGAATATTTCGAGGTTGCATGTCATGTTCCAATATTCCAAAATGTTCGACATTTCCATGCCGATTACCGAGTCGATGCCCGTTTACAAGGGCGATCCGGTGCCCCAACTGGAATGGGCCAAAAGTTTGCCCGCCGACAAATCGTTCGTGACGCGCATTTCCTTTGGCGCGCACACCGGCACGCACGTGGACGCGCCGATGCATTTCAAGTTGGGTGCGGCAAGTCTGGATGACGTGCCGCTTTCGGCATTCGTGGGCGAGGCGTTGGTCGTCGATGCCACGTCGGACCTGCCGGCCGTGACGTTGGAAACCCTCAAGAAGGCGGGGCCCAAAAAAGGCGACATCGTTTTGTTCAAGACGTGTAACTCCTCGGAAAACGCCTGGCGCGAAGATTTTGTTCCCTTAAGCGTCGAAGCCGCGGAATATTTGGCCAAAACGGGCGTCAAGACCGTCGGGGTCGATGGCTTATCCGTGGACAAATTCCGTTCCGGCAACCACCCCGTCCACCACGCCATTTTGGACAAGGGGTTGGCCATCATCGAGGGCCTTCGCTTAGGCGAGGTCAAGGCGGGGCGGTACTTTTTGGTCTGCTTGCCGCTGAAGCTGGAAGGGCGGGAAGCGGCGCCGGCACGGGCGGTTTTGTTTGAGTAATTTTGGTGGCTGGATTCCTTGCAACACACGACCTGGATGGGACGAAATCATAAAGCCATTACGTATGCGTCTCATTATTTTTCGGGTCACGCGGGACCAATTATAGCGTGGGTAGTGGGGTTGGGTGGAAAGCAATCGCCTGGGACCGAACATCTTGAGATTGCTCTTTCTCTAAAAAGACACGGCGTTCGCCGGTATCGTGTTCATGCGGTTGAACCTAGCAAACCTCTTCTCGATTCTGCAAAGCACGTGTTGGAACATCCTGAAGGGGTCCCAGCAGTCTTCACCGCGCGTGATTCTAATTCCGAGGCATTCAACCGTCGTGACTTGAATGAACAACGGGAGTACATTTATGGCCTGACGGGGGTAAAGCCGTTGGCGGGTGTTCCTTTCCGGTTTCGCGTTCCTGTCGATGTGGTTCGCAGGTTCCAATGGCACGGACCAGGGGTTTCGGGGGATATTCTTCATTCGATTCCCTCTGAGTCACCCGATTTAATCACTTGCATCAACGTGGCGCAACATTATGACGCACATGGACAACGGCGCATGGCTGCCAGTCTTGCAGAGTCTTTAAAACCCGCGGGTCTGATTTTGACCAATCAGCGCGCGGACTTGAATTCTGCTTTTATTCGAGAGTTGGAATCACGATTATCTCCAGGGGTCGTTTTGGAGGAAATTCCATTGGCAGGGAATCATTTCGAGAAACTTTTGGCATTTCATCACGGCCGCAGGTCTAGTGCCGGGGGAGTGATTCTCCTTCGATAATCGTGCGGCTCATTCAAGACTCATAAATTCCCCGTCAGCCTCAACTCCTCGTCCGGCGGGATGATGTAGACCCGTTCGTGCGTCTCGACCGATTTGATTTTTCCGGTTCGAACGGCGGTCCAAAGCTCTTTGGCGCTCAGGCCCAATTCTTTGCCAACTTCGGTCCAGCCTTCCTTTTGGCCCATGTAAATCTCATGGTGGCGCATGGCGGAGTCGTCGTGTGGTTTCATGGTCCATCTTTGAAACGGCCGCACGGTTTATCTACTTTCATGTTTTCAGCGTGGGTATGGCATTTGAGCGGCCGCGCGTCATCGTTCTTTCCAGCGCGCAGAATCCTGGTTCGGACGCTTTCTTTGAGTCCATGGCATCGATATCCGCCAAAAATGCCAAAGGACCTATTTTTGAGCAAGTCCGCTATACCGAAAAACGCCCGCCATCGGACGAGGCGCTTTACACCAAATTGTGCGAAAGTCATGTGGTCGTTTCGCTGGAACCCGAATGGCACATGAGGCTATCCGAAATCCGCCAAGGGAAAAAACATCTGGTGTTATTGGCTGCGATTCCTCCCCGTTGGCTGGATTCGAATATGTTCACACCCGACCATGCCGTAAAGTTGATTGACCAGTCGCACCGGAATGAACAACGTCTACGTGAAAAAATGCGGCAGGAACGTGAGCGTGAAATGGACGCCGATGAAAAAAATAGATCCAAAAAACGTCCGGATGGCCCGTGGATGTAATTGGCGTTTATTCCGCCTTGACGTCCACTTTCAATCCCAGCATCTTTTCCAATTTCATGATGTTGGCGCCTTTTTTGCCGATGACGCTGGCGATGGCGTGTTCCGGCACGATCAGATGCACGGTTCTTCCCGTAAGCTCGTATTCGTAATCGCCCGTGATGAAGCGGTCCAGCACCTTTTGCACCTGGCGCTCATCCACCTTCTTTTCCGGTTTGGCGTTCTTGAGCGGGAATACGACCGTTTCGTCGCCGAACTTGTAAATTTCGTATTCCAGGACGTTGGACTCTAGGTCACGGACTTCGATGACGGGCCGCGCGAGGTCCGCATCGGGCATGCCGTGCGGCGGCCGGACGGTGAAGGTCAAGGCAAAAGTCTTGGCGACCGTCCCTTTTTCGATGAAACAGATGGTGTCAATCACTTGTGGAATCATGCCCAATTCAATTTTGCCGATGAACCGTTGGATGGCATCAATCGGCTTTGAAGCGTGCACCACGCCGACCATGCCGATGCCCGCCATACGCAGGTCGGCAAATACGAGGAAGTCATCGGTTTTGCGCACTTCATCGTAAATGGTATAATCGGGTCGTACCAGCAGAAGGATATCCGCCGTATTTTCGGCTTTTCCGTCCATGGGCGCGTACTGCGTGATTTCCGCGCTCACTTGCAAATCGCGGGGCGACTCCAGCGTTTTGACGATTTTGGCCTGCGAGTTGTAATGTTCGGCCAAAGCCGTGGCAAAGGTGGATTTTCCGGAACCGGGGGGTCCTGCGATGATGATGCCTTCGGCCTGGGCGTTGAGGCGCTCTCGGAGTTTATCCCCCAAAACGTAATCTTTCAAAAACAGTTTGGCGATAGGGCGGACCGCAGTGACTTCAAATGCCTCGGAAACGGGTGGGCGGGTGAACGTGATGCGCAAGTCCTTGACCTGCATCACGGTGGCACCGCGCTTGTCGATTTCAATGAAGCATTTTTCATGCTGCTTGGAAAATTCCACCGCATCTTTCATCAAAACTTCGATTTCTTTTCGGTTGATGAGTTCTTGGCCGATGGGTACCAGTTGGAAGTTGCCGGGCTTGCCCTTTTTGGCTTTGGGTTTGACCCCTTCCTTCAGATGGACGGAAAGGGTTTCAGGCGTGAAGTATTTTTCCAAGGAAAGTTTGGCCTGTGTAATGATGGGTTCCAAGTATTCGACGGGTATGCCTTCGGCTTCCGCGACCTTGCTTTGCACTTTGTCCGTGGTCCAAAGCATTGCTTTCCGGGTTTTGGCCACTTGGCGGATTTTTGAATCGATTTCTCCGAAACGGGCGCGCTCGATTTCCGAAGCCGTGGGGCGCTCGCCGACGAATTCAATCTCAATCTTGCCCTCTTTGGCAAATTCCGAGAGAATCTTAAGCTCGGCAAGTCCGGCAAAGCCGATTTCCTTTCCGCTGTTGGCCTGGTATTCCAGTTCCGCGACGACGCTTTCAGGCACCAGGACTTTGAGGGGTTCCTTGAGTTGTTCTAAGCGTTGGGTGATGCGGCCGTCGATGAGGACGCCGGTATCGGGGACTATTGTTTTCATTTTTGGTTTTCACCTAATTTTCTTACGACGCAATTTTGTTACGTTGTTTTTTTCTGTGTTTGTGTTGTTTCTTTTGTTTGACGTTCTTTTTCATTTGTTGAATCTGTCGGCTGGCCGTTTTGTTTCTCGAGCCAATCGCCGATGGCCTCTTCCAATGCCGTTTTAAGGGAGCCTTTGGAATAGCCGTGTTTTTTCATCGCCGCTTCTCGGAATTTTTGTTCCGTGTCGGTTTTCAAATGGAAAAAAAGCGTCATTTTCTATTATTTCTATTAATCTATGTATATATAATTATATTTGTTTGTGCGTTTCTTTATCCTGTGACCCAGGATTGTTTTCCCGCTTGTCCGCCTCTCTCCTCTAAATATAATACTGGGCTGGGCGGGCACGCCTCCGCTTCGAAAACTTTGGAAATGGGCCCTTATTTTGTACGTAGGCATTGACTATTGGTCCCTTGGGATTTTTGGCTAATCGTTGTTGGCGTGCTTTGGCGTCAGCCGCATCGTGGCAACTGGATTTGATAGCCATCTGCCGAACTACCCTTCGTCAAGAAGCAAAGCTTTTTATTCGTATGAACGCCCCATTTGCTTTGGTGGATATCCTATTTCCATGGACCAACTAAAAGTCAAAATTGCCGGTGAAATTGCCCTAAGCTCAGATCCGGGCAATGCCATGAAAAAATGGCGTGAAGTGTTCAGTATCTCCCAAAGCGATTTGAGCCACTATTTGGGCATTTCCCCCTCAACCATCAGCGATTACGAGTCCAACCGGCGCAAAAGCCCCGGCATCGGTGTAATCCGACGGTTCGTGGATGCCCTTTTCCAAATAGACCTGAAAGCCGGCGGCGAGCTCATCAAACGGTTTATGGAAGCGGAACCGGAGCAAAAATTCTTTGACGCGGTTGACTTTTCAAAATCCATTACCGGGGGCAAGCTTCTGGAAGCCATCCAGGGTGAATGCGTGGCCTGCAGCCGCAAAGTCGATGAATTGCCCCTGTACGGCGTGACCATCTTGGATTCCATTAAAATCATCCTGGAATTGCCGTACGAAAGTTTCGTCCGGATTTACAGCACCACGAGCCAGCGCGCCTTGTTGTTCACCGGCACCTCTACCGGGCGTAGCCCAATGGTCGCCGTCCGATTGGCGCCAATTAAGCCGGCCATGGTCGTTTTGCATGACCTTCCAGGCGACAAGGTGGATAAATTGGCGGTCAAAATCGCGGAAAGCGAAGGCATCCCGTTGGCTGTGACCAAGTTGGGTCTGTCCGACATCAAAAAGAAGTTGGAAACGCTTTCATGAACGTGTAACGACGGCTTGTCGTTCAATATGGATTGGAACTTGGAGCGGTTTGGGTGAAGAACCGTCGCGTTTGGGTCTTTTCGCACCGTTTTGAAACTTTTTTTCAAACCGATTAATATATCCGTCATCCGTAACCGTTTTGGTTCGTTATGTCCCGTTTCAAGTCCTTAACGCTGTTTTTGTTTGCTTTGTTGGCCCTTTTGTTGTTTCCATTGGTCCAGGCCGACACGGCCGTTTCCGTTTGTGGCAACATCGCGGCATCGGGCGTTTTCAACATCACGGCCAACCTTTTCGCAGCCAATGCCATCTGTTTGAACGTCACATCTTCCGACGTGGTCCTCAATTGCCAAGGTTTCCGCATTTCCGGCAACGGCAGTGATGCGGGCGACAATGAACTGACCGATGTGGGGGTTTACATCCACGGGGTCAACAACGTCACCGTCGCCAACTGCACCGTTTCCAATTATTCCGCCGGCATCCGCATCAGCACCGCCAGCAACGTAGCGATTTACAACAACTCCTTCATCAACAACAGTTACGACGGCATCCGGACGGACACCGCGCCTGTCAATTCGACGAACATCTACAATAACACGTTTGCGAACAACGTGCAATCCGGGGTCTATGCGACTCCGCTGAACAATAGTCAAATCCACGACAACCTTCTTTACGGCACCCGTGATTACCAATTGTGGATTTCAACCGGCCAGAACAACAACATCACCAACAACACCATCTGGAACGGCACCAACTGGGGCATCGTGGTGGACCAAGGCGAAACCAACACCTACCTGTTCAACAACACAATTTTCAACCACACCCAGGACGGCATATTCGTCGGCACCACGTCGGACATCGTGGTGGACCGAAACCGTATCTACAATAATTCCGCCAATGGCATCGTGTTCCAAGGCGGCTTACGGAACAATGCGACGGCCAATATGTTGTCGAACAACTCCGCCGGCATCCGCGTCGATACCCAGAATAACAATTCGTATTTGTTCAACAACACCATCAACTTTTCTTCCACTGGCATCGGCCTCCCCGGCGCCCACTATGCCTACGTTACGGGCAACGTGATCCATAATACGACGTCCAACGGAATCCAATTCCAGGCCGGCTCGTACAACAACGCCAGCAACAACACCATCACCAACACAACGGGCACCGCCATCCGCCTGGATTCCAGCGAGAATTTCACGTTCATCGGTTCCAATACCTTGGACCACGACGCGGGCGGCGTGGATGTTATTGAAGGCGTAAACAATACCATCCGCAACAACACGGTTACATTCGCAGTCAACAATGGCATCAGCCTGTCCAATACCGGCACGTCGAACACCACGGTGCTGAACAATACCATCACCAATACTACGTCGACATCGCTTTTGGTGCAACAGTCTTCCTACAATTATGTATTGAACAACACGATAACCAATTCCTCCGCAAGCGGCATCGTCCTGACGACATCCACTGTCAACAACAATACCGTCGCCTACAACAACGTGTCGTTCATCTACGGCGGCTCCTCTGGTATATCCCTGACCGGCGCCTCGTACTCCAACGTCCACGACAACCGGGTGAACAACGTCACCGGTTCGTCCATCCTCCTATTGTCTTCATCCAATTTCAACACGTTTTCCAACAACGTGGTCACCAATTTTTCCTCCTCGTCCGGTTTCCGCCTCGACTCGTCCCTGAACAACACGGCGTATCTGAATAACTTCACCAACGGTTTTTCCGAAGGCATCTACCTCACCAATTCAAATTACACCAACGTCTCCTACAACCGCGTCATCAACGTGACGTCCAATTGTTTGATTCTTTCGTCAGCCTCTAAGTTCAATACCATCCAATCCAATACGTTCGCCAATTCCACTTCGGCCTGTACCGTCGTGGGTAGCTCATCGCACAACAATACGTTTTCCGGTAACACTCTTTCGTTCATTTATGCGGGCGGCTTCCAGATCATGGCATCATCCAACACCACTTTGTCTTCCAATACGGTTTCAAATGTTTCCGGTGACGGCATCAGCCTCGAGTCATCCTCGAATACCAGCTGGGTCACGAACAACGTCATTTCTAACACGTCTAATCGTGGCATTAAAGTCGTTCGTAAGGGTTTAGTTTTGTAGGTCGACCGAAAGGCGTAAGTTCTACTTTTTCGTACCTCTTTTGCTTGGGCGTCCCGACCAGGACGCCCCGCGCAAAAAAAGGCCCACCCGCCATGACAGACGAAAAATACGTACGCGAG
>JACRGH010000048.1 GCA_016212375.1 Microcaldota archaeon | reverse complement strand
GAGTCAGTCGGAGCACGGCGCGAACGATACAGCCGTGCTAATGAGTTTTTTCCAGACGGCGCGTTTGCAGAACGAAAACTTCATCGAGTTTGTCCATGATTTGGCGGAAAACCGCCTACGAAACTAAACGGTTACGATTTTTTTTTTGAACGGTTTGAGCCGTTGAAATCGTGTTTGAGCAAATCGTTGAAAAATATATAAACTCGAATCAAGGGGGAATGAAACTATGTTTGCAATGCCCGCTGTGAATTGGATGGCAATCGTCATTGCCGCCGTCATCCAGATGGTCGTCGGCTTTTTGTGGTACTCGCCGATGCTTTTTGGAAACGCCTGGATGAAGATGTCCGGCATCAAGATGGACCAGAAGCAAAAGCCGGACATGATGATGCCGATGGTCTGGATGTTCCTGGGCACGTTGGTGCTCTCGTTCGTGCTGTCCGGATTCGTCGGCTACGCCGGCGCCAAGGGCCTGGTGGATGGCGCATTCGTCGGCGTCATGGCATGGATTGGTTTCATCGCCACCACCACCGTGCACACCGTGTTGTTCGAGAACAAGCCGTTCAAGCTGTACCTGCTGAACAACGGCCACTATTTGGTCGGTTTGGCACTAGCTGGCGCGGTCTTGGGTTATTTCGCCTAAGGCGGTTCCAAATCGTTTGAGCGGATGCCGGAAAACCCGGCTCATTTTCTTTTTTCTCTTTTCTTTTCCGATACGCTTTTCGTTTTTTCTTTTTTTCTGCCGCTTTTTTATCCTACCTTCGGCATCGGCTATTCCATTGAGTGGCTTTCGTGATTTCCCATGGACGACTTATTTTACGAGACCAAACTCAAAGCCACCATTGCCCAGCTTGGCCTATCGGCTGAGCACCGTCACTTTACGCAGTCCTGCCACTCGGTAGCCGATGCCGCGGCCGCTGTGGGTGCGCCTTCGGAGGACTTTGTCAAGAACGTCGGGCTTTTCAATCCGGCTGACGCTTCCGGCAACGTCATCATCTGCATCGTCAAAGGCGAGGACAAGGTGGACAAGGACGCGGCGGCAAAAATCGTGGGCGCCACCAAGCTCAAGACGGCAACGCCGGAATTGATGTTGGAAAAGACGGGCTACCCTGTCGGAGGAACGCCTTCGTTTGGCTACGACGGGCTCGTAACGGTGCTCGTCGACGAACGCATAATGGAAAAACCATATGTTTGGACCGGAGGCGGCTCGCCACAGGCGTTGGTCCGCATTGCGACTGCCGAACTAATCAAGGCCAATGGCGGAATGGTTTGCCAGATTCGAATGTAATTCTTAGCGTGAGTTTTCGTTCATGCTTTTTTTTGTTTTTCCAGCCGCTTTCGGTGCCTTTTTCAATTTGGGTTCCCTGAACTTTTCCGTTATTCCTTATGGCTTCCCAAGTCAACACCCTCGTCGGCCTCATCATCACCTTATTGATTGCCATTTTCGCGTTCAAGAAACGCCAGCTCAATGAAAAAGGCGTCATTGCGGCGATGGGCGTCGGTTTCGTCATCTTCGCGTTGGGCGGTTGGTCCTGGTTCCTGCTGTTGGTGTCTTTTTTTGTATCGTCTTCTGCGTGGTCCAAGTTCAAACGCAAACAAAAAGACGAATTCGCATCCGAGCATGAAAAAGGCGACATCCGCGATGCCTGGCAGGTGCTGGCCAACAGCCTATTTGCAACCGTTTTGGCCGCCGTCCATTTCTTGCAACCGGATGCGGCCTTGTTTGCCGCCTTTGCCGCGGCCGTCGCCACCGTTACGGCGGACACATGGGCCACGGAAATCGGTATGTTGGATGCCAAAGCGTATTCCGTCCTGACGGGAAAAAAAGCGCAACGGGGTCAAAGCGGCGTCGTGTCTTTGTTGGGTCTGGGAGCGTCCGCCGGCGCCGCCTTATTGATTGGAATCCTGGCCGTGCTCTTCAATGCCTTGAACAATTACTTGGCCAAAAGTGGCTTTTCCGATGTGTTTTATCCGCAATTCATTGGCGACGTCAACTTCGTGCTCATCGTGGCCTTTGCCGCTTTTGTGGGCTCACTTGCGGACAGCGTTTTTGGCGCCATTTTGCAGGCGCGTTACGTGTGCGAGCGGGACGGCAAGCAAACGGAGCGGCCCATCCATTCCTGCGGCTCCAAGAGCAAGCTGGTCAAAGGATTTTCCGTTATAGACAACGATTCGGTCAACTTCCTCGCTTCGGTCGTGGGAGGGCTGTTGGCGTACGGGCTGGCGGTCTGGTTCCTCTAAACGCTGTTATTTTTTTTTTTCTTTGGCCTTAGGCAATTGCCCGCGTTGTCAACGAATTGGATGAGCTGAAATCGCTTATTCTCCTTTGAGCATTTGGCGGATTTGTTCTCGCAGCTCTTTGGAGTTCTTGTGTCCGTGGTCTTCCACGGCATGCCGGAGGGCTACGGTGAGCACTTCTGCTTCGGTTCCGGCAATCCGCAATGAGCAATTTTTCTCGCTGGGAATCGGGCGGCAGTCCGCCACCTTGCAATCGTTTGTGGCCATACGCGTGTTACCTCCGGTTCTTTTTTTTCATTTCCGCTTTGGGTCATACCCCGACCTTTAGGTCGGCAATATGTCCCAAATGCTGTTTAATTTGCCCCTGCGGGGATACCCCGGGCTTTAGCCCGGGGAGGATGTCATTTTTTTCCAATTATGATTCAAAATTCACGGCGGCATCTGCGTTCACGCGTCCCCACCCGTAACTGGTGTCTTTTCCTGCTTTGCCCCGGTCCTTGGCGGTCAAGTAGAGGGCAGTTTGTATTTGGGCCGACGTGTACGTCGGATGGGCGGCCTTGATCAAAGCCACGGTGGCACTGACCACGGGCGTGGCCATGCTGGTGCCGCTGGCCGTGGCATAATTGGTTGCCAACCAACATGAATATAGCCCCACTCCAGGCGCCGTAATGTCCACGGCATTTCCTTTGCCTGAAAAACTGGCCACTTTATCCAATGAATCTACGGCACCAACGGTTATGGAATAACTGATGCAACCGGGAATCGAAACACCTGCGCCTCCGGCATTTCCCGCAGCAACCACGACGCTGACTTCCCGTTGGACTGCGTATTGGATGGCGGCCGTCAGGTCCGGCAAGGCCCCGTCGCAATATCCCTTGTAAAGGTATGGTGCTGAGGTGCCCAAGCTTAAGCTGATGACGTCCGCTTTGAAATCATCGGCTGTTCCGATCATTCCGTCCGGCCCATCCACGGCCCAATAAATCGCCGCCACCACGTCGCTGAAGTAGCCTGAACCGGAGGCGTCCAAGACTTTTCCGGAAATGACCGTGGCATCTGGTGCCGCCCCTTTGGCGTCCGCTTTGATGCCATCGGCTGTAATGATGCCGGCCACGTGGCTGCCATGGCCGTTGTCATCCATCGGGTCGTCATCGTGGTTGACGAAGTCCTTTCCGCCGCCGTAACTAGAAACCAGTTCCGGATGAATGTAGTTGTAGCCCGTATCCAGCACCACGACTTTGCGTCCAAGGCCAGTGTTGCCCGAAATCTGTACGGAATCCGCGCGGATTTGGGTATTGGTGTCGGAATCGGTTGCAAATACGCGCACATCTTGCGTCAATCCTAGGGACTGGCCGATGCCTGCCGGACAAAGGACCGCGGTCATGCCTTTGGTTTGCTGGACCACCTGGCAACCTAGACCCAAAGCGGCGTCAATCTCCGCTGAAGTATGGGTGATGAGCCGTTCGGGCCGCATGTCTGATGGGGCCGCGAATAGGGAACTTGCAAGGATACTCACTATGACTGCTAAAAGTCCACGGGCTTTCCAAACCCCGATTGAATCCATGACGTATCCCCCTCCCTCTTTCCGTTCCGACCCAAAGAGAACGACGTTTTCGCTTATACGATGTGAGCGGGCAGGGGTTTATTCCGGTTTAAAAAGACTGGGCCTTGGGTTTACAAAAAAAGCGAAACGCTTTGAAAGTCCGGATGCTCCAGGGAGAATCGTAATAGTCGGCGCAACAGTCACGGGATGGGAGCCGGCCCTTGGATGCATCGTATTTCCAGCACGCTTGCCGCTAATATGAAGAATAGTGACGATGCAGCCGGGGCCGATTGGTCTTGGCTTCGATCCGGCGGCTTACCAAACCTTTCTGCGCTTCGGCCGGCCACCTTTTTTGGCGTTGTGGCGGTCCTTGCGCTTGGCGACCTGTTTGGCCCGACGGGCGGCTTTGGATTTGAGTGCCATGGAAATTATCCTCCTTGAAACTGACGGTTGTAAATTCGTTAGGCTTTTGATGGTTTTTTCGGTTTAAATGGCTATTTTCTAGGACTATTTTTGGCTTTTTTTGGTCATGGCATTGCCGGATTGGTTCGGCCCAAGTGGTGCCCTAGGTTTTTAGAAGCATACCATCTGCTTGTACAGATTGTACCGGCTTTGGAGCTGGCCCGCAGTAAGGGCTTTCAAGCGGCGCAAACCGAAGTCTTCCACTGCATAACTGCCCATCACGTGCCCATAGGCCATGGCTTCCTTCAGCGTCTGCACGTCCCGTTTGCCCATTTTGGCGATGTGGCCCAAAAAGCCGCCGGCAAAGCTATCGCCAGCGCCAGTCGGGTCGATGATGTTCTCCAGCGGGAACGCCGCCGAAGGAAGGATGGCCGTCGGAGTGAAAAGGGTGCAACCGTTTTCGCCTTTTTTGATGATGACCATTTTGGGCCCGCGGTCCAGGACATATTTGGCGGCTTTCACGAGGTTCGGCGTGTTGGCGTACTTTCGCGCCTCCACGTCATTCAGAAGCACAGCGTCGACTTTGGCCATGACTTCATCCAAGTTCTTGCGGTCGTGGTCGATGTAGTACTCGATGGTGTCCATTAACGTGAACAGCGGGTTTTTGACCTGCTTTAATACGGAAAGCTGTTGTTCCGGCACGGTAGTGCCCAAATAGAGGTATGGTGTTTTTGTCCAGGTTATCGGCACGACTGGCCTGTACGTCAGCAAGCTGTTCAGTTCCAGTTTGTTGTAATCGCGCGTGTTCAAGTCGTGGTGGTAGTTCCAATCGCAAAACATCGTGAGGCCTTCTTTTTTCACACCGGCTAAGTCGATGCCTTTGTCCTGCAGCAATTTCCAATGTTGCGCTGGAAAGTCTTCCCCGACCACGCCGACCAATCGGGTGGGCGTGAAGAACGACGAACAATAGGAAAAGAACGACCCCGCTCCGCCCAGTGCCTTTTCAATGGTCTGAAAGGGTGTGCGGGTGGTGTCCAACGCGATGCTACCGGTTGCGATTATCATAGTGAATTGGCCCGTTGGTTATTGGGGGTGGCAAGGCTGATAAGCATTGATGTTTTCATGGTTTTTGTTCCCGGTTAAGGTGACGGGTGGCCGTTTGAATCATACTGCGGGCTTTTTGCGGGCTCAATTTCATGACTCCGGATACTGTATTAATTGAGAGGCCGTGCTGATGATGCAACAAATAGGCCATAACGTGTTCGTCCGTAACGACGCCTACTGTTCTGTGCAGGTGCAGTAAAGTGTCTGCTTCTTTGAGTTTTTCGTTGTCCGTTTTGTCTGTTTTTCCCTGTTTTTTTGCAAGCTTGCCTTCAGCCATTTGGGCCGTTCGTTCAATCAGTTTTTTCGCGTCCATATCCGTTGGTAACTGCGTTTGGTGTTCGACCCCAAATTCGTTTTTGAGAAAATCTTCAAATGAGCCGTGCCCCAGATGACTTTTTCCATTCAGACGGCTTGCGTGAATCAGATTCAATAGGGCACTTGGGCTCATTCCGATATCCGCATCTTCCGTTCGGTTGTAGAAAAAAGAGCCCGTGTCTTTGAAGCCCTTTTTTACTAGAATTTGCGCTTTTCCAATGGTTTCTTCGTTTTTGATGGTCTTGTCCCCGATTTCTTGGCGACTTTTGAACGGACGATCGGCCATTGTAAAATTGGGGTGGTGTTTTGATTTATTCGTTGTGCTGGGGTATGCCTGTGGCTGATCTTTTGAAAAAGAGAGAAAAAGAAAAAAAACGCTTCGGACCGTCTTAGCCCTTGGCGCCTTTCAGATAGAGCAACGTGTTCAAGACCATGTTGCGGCTGCCACCCGTGGTGGTCGTGCCGGGGTCGAACCCGAAGTACAGCGTCTTTCCGGCAAGCAAGCCTTGGCTCTCGATGATGCCAAATGTTGCGGGGCTTGTCGGGCGTCCGCCGATGCTGTCAATGTAGGCCAACACTTTGGCGTTGGCATTGGGCAGAACTTCCGTGACGGTTCCGCTGAAAATGAAGTTCTTGATGCCGTTGAACATGGGGTGATCGACCGAGACGACGCGGAATTTGCCGCCTGAAACTTCAACGGAGCCGCGCGAATCGACGACTTCGTGGAAGAGCACGCCGCGGTACGTGACCGGGATGACGTCGCCCAATGAACCGATGCCGATGTCCCAGCCGATGGCGTTGGGGTCGTCATTGACGCGGATGCATGCATCTCCCACGACAATCAACTTTCCGCCGGCTTTGATGCGGTCGGCGATGACTTTGCGGGCCGTTCGGTCGCACACGGGCTGACCTTGCAAGATGACGACGTCAAAACCGTCCAGCACGCCTGGTACGATGAAATCCTGCCGTAAATCGGCCGCGTATTGCACGCCGGCGATGCGGAAGTCCTCGGATTGGAGCATCTGTTTGAGCGCGTCCGTTGAATGGCCTACGACTGCAATCTTGATCATGGGTGCCGGGAACAGGCCGCCGACCACGGGGACGGTGTTGAGGTTCAAAAAGCCGAATTTGCCGGCGATGAAGATGCCGAGGATGACGATGAGGATGAGCGGGATGAGGCTTTCATACGCTTTTCCCGGCGCTGCGTACTGTCCACGCTTCATTCCAATACCACCACTTGTAAGTTTAAACATATGGGTTGACTCTGTGTTATTGACTTTATAAATCTACAGGACTTTTAAAGGGTTTTGATTGGTCCGGCTCCCTTTTTTGTCGCATCCGGACCCTATTGGCCGACGCTTTGTTTCAGCCTGGTTTTTTTCAAGACGCGATTCCATCCATCTTGGACGTGGTTGCAGTCTTTTTTTCTAATTTCCCTAGGTGGGTGCCGGCGCCACGTCCAGCGGCTCGGACCGCGAGGGCGGAAACGCGTCTTGCGAGCACTGCGCGATGTAGTCCCACATGTTGGTAAATAGCGTGGGTGAATTGCTGCGCTCCGGCGGGAAGGCAAAATAGATGACTTTTCCGGCGTAACGCGTCTCGATGATGCCCGGATAGCGTTTGCCGTTGTCATCGATGTAGGCAATGATGTCCGTCGATGCCGGATCCGCCTGGACGATGGAGTATTCGCGGATTTGCGTGGCGTTGAGGTATTTCAACAATCCTTTGGCCACCAAATGGTCCGGCAGGGCGATCGTCAGGTTGACGAACGCCAGGGAGTGCACGATGGTGCGGTTGTAGACCGCTCCGGTCACGGCGACTAATTTCCGGAAGCCTTTGCGCGTGCGGTTGGTGTTGTTCAGGATGTCGTACGTGTCGGTCTTTTGGTATTCCTTGAGGCTGCGGTTGGCATACGCGCTGGAAAACGTCTCGTTGCGGCGGGACAGCTCCGTGGTCAGTTTTTCGTAATACGTCTGGTTGTCCTGTTGCGCCAGGAGGATGTCGTACGGGTCGATGTATTGGTTGGTCGCAGAGTCTCCCACCATGACCAAGGTGCCGCCGCGTTCGACGAAATCCAAAAGCACCTTGACTTGGCGCGAGGATATGGTCCTGACCCGCTCCAGGATGACGACGTCGTACCGTTTGAGCAGGCCTTGGCTCAAATCGTCAACCGATATGGGTAATAATGCGATGTCCGGACGGAGCGCGCGGATTTCGTTCTCGAAATTGCCCCGCGATTCGAGGTCATCCGCTACGGGGTTGCCGATGCCGTCGCCGGGCGGGCCGTAAATAAGCGCCACCTGGGCGTGGCTGCGGGTGATGACGTTGCAATACACGTTGCACCATCCGGGAATCAGTGAGCAATGTATCCATTGGAACTTCGTCAGGATGACCAACAGCACGACCACCAAGACGGCCAACACCAATATGTGGGTGAGGTCTTTTCCGATGTTGCCCGCGTTGGACGCCATGGGTAACGTTAAAAAGAACCTTCTATTAAAACGTGGTTATGTCGTCCCAAAACCAAATCATGACGCCGCAGTCGCAGACAGGCCTGATGCGCTTTTCCGACGTGTCCTCAAGCTCCATCCAGTTGGACCCGAAAATCATCATGGTGGTTTGCGGAATCGTCATCGCGCTGGAAATTATTTTCCACACGGTTTGAATCCATTTATACCTTTTTTCGATATCGCGCATTCACTTGTACGAATTTTCCTGGATTTTTTTTTCATTCAAATTACGCGAACGAACAACCCTTTTTTCTTCTCGATGATTTCCCCCTCTTCTTTTAGGAGGTACAAGATGCAGAGGACGCCTTCCTGCGGCTGCTTGGTAAGTGCGGCGAGGTCGGCAACGGTCTTGGGCTCCTTTAAGGCCACCAACAATTTGTCGGCGAACGTTTCAATATACGCCCGCGAGGCCAGGTAGAACTTTTTGTCAAAGCCGCGGACGCCTTTGATGTCGCCTCCCTTGATTTGCGACTCGAACCGATGCGAGAAACCTTTCGCGTCCATCTCGTTGTCCAGCACCAGATAGCCGTAACGGTCAAGCTCGGTGCCCGTGGAGGCGAAAAGGTTGGCGGAATTTAAATTTGGTTTCGTGGAAGATGCGGACGCGCTTGGTGCGGTTGCTACGGGCTTTGGTGAAGGGCCGGACGCCATCGCTTGCGGCATTTTTTGGTTCGCCGCGGGTTTTTGTGTCCAGGGCATGGCGGCGTTTTGCGGTGCCATTGCCGCTGACGGGGCCGGTTTTTGGGCGGTTTGGCTTTCGGTCCGAACGGATGGGTTGGCCGTTGCAGATGCGCTTTTGGCACTCTTTGGCGCCGCTTGGGCAAACGGGCTTTTGCGGACCAGTTTCAGGGTGCCGTCGGCATTTTCGGAAAATTCGAATTCATCGTTCTCGGCGATTCCCATTTTTTTGCGGATGCTTTCCGGCAGGCTGATGGCCAGCACTTCGCCGTGTTTGAAAAATCGCATGGACGTGTCCCCGGTTCTCTGTTGCGGGCCGGTTCCTATTAATCTTTGGAATATGCGCTGGATTTGGGTTCCGTTGGTTGCGTGTTTTCCGTACCTATTGCCTATTCCGTCCATGGTCGGTTTTCACCTGGGCGGAACAGCTGCACCGGTGTTCAAAAACCGTAGGTTGATTTTTTTTCTACCCAAGGTTTAAACGGCGCGTCGGACCTTTCGGCTGTGATGTTTTCCAAACGCCACCTCGACCGACCTCCCCTTTCCGTCGTGTTTTTGGTCCTTTTCCTTTCCAGTTTTGCATCCGCCTTGTCCTTTTCCGGTTACGCGTTTTTGTTCCCCGATGTTCCGGTTCCCAATAATCTGGCTTCGTGTTCAGCCTTTGAGGTCCCGGTGGCTCTGACGGGTCGGGCAGCAATGGATTCCGGATTCGAACAAGGAGTAGCCCATGGACAGGACGCGGTGCGGCTTTGGTCGCACGCGCGCCAATTGGCCCAATTCCAGCGTTCACCTTTGTTGTGGTTCGGCGTCAATCCTGTTTTGAACAAGATGGTATCGCTGTTCTGCCACCGCTTCGCGGCCCAGGCGTTGCAGGAAGCGGTTTTTTCCGTTAACTCCAATTGGGCGGCGGTGGACCAAAAAATAGCGGAGTTGGAATACGCCGGCGTGTCCATGGACGGTCCGACCAAAGGCAAGTTCCAGGAGTTGGACCAATCCCGGTTGTCGATTGAGAATCGCACGACCGGTGCGGACATTGGCGGTCGGTTTGTGGCCGCCTTGCAGGCCGTCCAAGACGCGCCGCATCGGGACGATGGGTATGCTGAAGGGATGGCGGCACTGGTTGGGCCGGATGGTGTGTTGGATATGCAATTCCAGGCCCGCCGCGATATCGCACGGGTGTTGCAGCAATCGGAGCGGGATTACGCGGATGACGTGGACCGCCTGACGCAACGTCTTGAAGAAGGCCAACGCCTGCATGCGCAACTGGATGTCCAGAAAATCGGCCTGGTTTCCCAATTCGCTTTTTCCTTGCAAAAGCAAAGCGATTATGCGCGGACCGGTTTTGTGCAGTCGTTTCCCCAAACGTTGCAGTCGGCCTTGGATCATTGGACTGATGGGGGGCAGTTGCGCGCGGAGGCGGAAAAAGTCCATGCCGCCCATGCCGCCGGATATTTGGAGCGCCAATCGGGGTATTTGTCCCGGGGTCTGGAATCCACGGATACCGCCGCCAGTTTGTGGCAGTTGGTGGATCGGCAGACCCAGGTGTTGGAATCGGATTTGGTATCCCAGCTCGCGAACGCCCGTGATGGCGCCAAACGGGCGTTGGGTGTGCATTCCGCCGTTTCGTTGGATGTGCGCTTGCAGTTGCAAAAGGCGCTGGATTTGTCCGAGCGGCCCCTTCCGGCTACGCGTGGTGAGCGGATTTTGCAGTTGGCCGATGCGATGCAATCAATGGGCTTGGCGTCGGCCCGGTTGGACTCCGACTCTTTTTCAGACGCGCTGGCATCGCGAATGGATGCGTTGAAGGTCGTCTTGGCGCATGGAAAAACCGAAGGTCTGGACTTGGCCGTAGAATCTTCCCAGCTGGAAAAACTGGCGGCCTTGGCAATGGGCCTTACCTCGGAACAAGCGAACGAGCAGGCCGATGCGGTCCGCGAGTCGGTCATTTCCAAAGCAACCGAGCGCTATGGGCGTCTGGAATCAGTGTGGAAAACGTTAGCGCCATATGCTGCGTTTGTTACCTTGGACGTGCCGGCATTTGACGCGGACGGCCACCTTATGGTAGCGGCCAATTTGGGCCATTTGAAGGAATTGGAAACCCAATTGGAAAACATGCGCCAAACCGTGGACAAAAACAAAGGCAAATGGTTGGCGGATTATCTGCAGACGCACCTTGATTTGCACTCTTCCGGTGAATCCATGGTGCTGGACCAACCGGCAAATCGGACGTTCGTACTTGGCGTAACAAACGGCTTGGATTTCGGCTCGGAAGGTCCTATTCTGCTGAAGCGGCCCGTTGATTTTCCTGACGGCGGCCAAGTCGTGTCTTCAAACGGCATCCGCTTGTTGCCGGATGGTTTGTTGCTGGAAAAGGTCGACGCCCAAACGGATTATTCCGTCCAGGTGCTTTTCCAAGGAATTTTGGCACACACCAAATCGGTCACGTCCGAAACCCGTTATGCCACGTTGCAATCCGTGCGCCGCTCTACGGTCATTAACTTCCAAAGCGACGTGGAGGGCGCCGTTTGGTTCCAGCGGAATCTGGGTGTTCCGGTTCAAGGCGTTGTGTCGGACATTATCGGTGGCGTTGACGTCGCGGTGGACAATGACACGGTCCGCGGGGTCCTGGCGCATGTCAATAAAGGCACCAACAACTTGCGGTTGGAGTACGACGTTCCAAATGCGGTGCATATGGACAAGACGGCGGTGGAAAACCAATGGCGGTATGCGTTGCAAAGCCACGTGCCGTTCGAGCTGGACCTTCCGTTGGCGTTGGACGAGTTTGTGGCCTGCGCGCCAACCTCGAAGGACTTTTCCATTGCACCGATGTCCGATAGTCCGGTTGGTTCTGGCGCCCTTGACGATTCCGATGGCCTTTTTCGCTTTTCGGCCAATGTGACGTTGCACGCATTTGAGCAAAAAAATCTGTCCGTGCAATTGGATTGTATGGCTCAGACGCTTGGGAATCAGAGCGCGTTGTTGTCCTTGCTTCCGGGCCTGCCGCAAGGCTCCGATGCCGTGCTGGTACAAGTCCGCAACGCGCTCAAACAAGGCGCCTATTCCGAAGCCACGTGGCTTCTGTCCCAACTGCAACAACCGTCGTATCCCCCGTCTGATTCGTTGGCAAAGTTTCGTTCCTTGCGTGACGTGTCGCCCTCGTTTTCCGCCCTTTTGGAGCGCGCGGAGGCGGCGCAGTCCCGCGGCGATCCGGCGGCTTTGCAGGGTGCGGTCAGGGAGTTGGACGCTTTATTGCGTAAGGAAAAATCCGCGTTGGAAGAACAAATCAAGGCACTCTGCACGCAATGCCCCTCGGCGGTCGAACAGGGGTTGCACCAGGCCAAATCCGCGCTTTTTTTGGACCAGTTACCCCAAGCCAGAAATCAGCTGGCATCGGCCCAACTCCAATTCCAACAATGGCTGGCCGAGAGCCAAAAACAAAACCAGACGTTGCACGATTTATTGGACCCTATATCCGACGAAAAATGGCCCGCTCTGAGCCGCTTTGATTTGGTGTGGACCGTTTCCGAACCGGCGACCAAATGGCGGAACCGCCAATCGGGGTACGTCGAGGGAAAAACGCGGTACGATGCGCTGCAAAAAGGGGCGCAGAAATTGGCCGACTTCAAACAGAAGTCCGACGCTGGCAAAACCGTGGCGCTTGCCGAGTTGAATGCCGCGTTGGATTCGGCTCGACGTCTTGCCTCGGAATTGGATGCCGTGTTGGACCGGGAACAAACGGATGCCACCGCAACCGTGGACGCCGTTCAAAAAGCCTTCCAGCAATTCGGCACCCCTGCCCTCCAAGTCCAACTGGATGCCCTCCTTGCCGCTTTGGATGAGGGGCGCTTCGGTGCGGCGCAGTATCTTTCGGAATCCTTAAGCGCGCAGTTGCAACGCGCACCGGCGGGGGCCGGCCAAAACGGCGGCGCGGTGGGGTCCTCGACCGGTTTGTTGGGCGCGCATTCCGGTTTGGAGTGGGCGGCCGGGTTAGGGGGTTTGGCCGTCATCGGGGGCTTCGTGTATTGGGTGAAAACAAAAAAAGTAAGGGTTTAGTTTTGTAGGTCGACCGAAAGGCGTAAGTTCTACTTTTTCGTACCTCTTTTGCTTGGGCGTCCCGACCAGGACGCCCCGCGCAAAAAAAGGCCCACCCGCCATGACAGACGAAAAATACGTACGCGAG
>JACRGH010000046.1 GCA_016212375.1 Microcaldota archaeon | reverse complement strand
CTCGCGTACGTATTTTTCGTCTGTCATGGCGGGTGGGCCTTTTTTTGCGCGGGGCGTCCTGGTCGGGACGCCCAAGCAAAAGAGGTACGAAAAAGTAGAACTTACGCTTTTCGGTCGACCTACAAAACTAAACCCTTACAAAATTGATTATCTTCGAAAAGAACTTTATGAATTGAGGGATAGCAAAAAACTACCAAAAACTTTAGCCGATGATCTTGAAACTCAGTTTGATGGGATTTCAAATCTTATTCGAACTAGCCGCAACGATGTGGGGCATCCTTCTGGGAAGAAAATTGATAGGATGCAAGCATACGCTAATTTACGACTTTTTGTTCCTTACTGCAAGCGAGTTTATGCGCTGATTGATTTTTTCCATCCGCCCCAATCTTCAACATTGTCACCCTAGCGTTTTGAACTCATTAATTTTATTGAGTAGAAATTGCTTGAATTCAGGGTTTCCAAGCATAATTTTCAGCTCGTTTTCTGAAGGCTGAGGGTCTTCAGCGCGCGCGATAACTGGAATTGCGATTGGAGCGGAGAAGTGTTCTTTTGCTTTCTTTTCCTGAATCGCAAGTAGCGCATCGTCCACGTTTCTTCCTGATAGATGGACGTAGACTGACGCCATATCCGAGCTTTGGGTCCAGCCGAAGTGTTCTTTCATCTGCGCCTCCGTCAGTTTATTGGCTAAAGCGGTTGCGCGGGAGTGGCGGAATAGGTGGGGGTAGATGTGTTTTTTGATTCCGGCTTTTTCTCCCAATTCGACCAGTACTTTGTAGAATGAGCGGTGGTGCGGTGTAATGTTTTTGTGATAATTGGTTGCTCGGGAAGGCCATAGCCAGCTTTCTGAATCGGTTCTGTATGGGTGCATTCCGATCCATTGCCGGATTGCATTGGCGGAAGTTATGATGCGTACGCGTCGGTCTCCAGTTTTACCAGTCACCCGTAAGATGGCGCCGTGTTGGTCGAATTGGACGTTTTTCAGCTTCATAGAGCTTATTTCTCCGATCCGGCATCCAGATTCGTAAAGCGACAAGACCAGAGCTTTGTCTCGCAAATTATTCGCCGCGTCCGCCATTTCCTGAACTTCTTCTTCAGTTAGCAATTCTTCCGGTAATTTGTGAATGCCGTTTTTCATTCTCGGTTTTATCCACGAAACGATTTTGGGCGTTACTTCATCGTCTCCCAATAACCATCGGTAAAACATTTTCAAAACGACTTTGAAATCATGCTTTGTACTATCCGAATACGCTTGCTGCTCGATTTTGCTAATCAGTTCCATAATATCGTCTTTTGAGGCGGTTTTGAATGGTTTTTCCAAATACGCTGCCAAATACCGGGTTAAGTAAAGCAGCTTAACTACCCGAATTCTCGTGACGCCTTTAGCAAGCCATGTATTCGCAAACTTCGTAATTTCAGCCTTGTTTTCCGGCAGTATTCGTTCGTCTTTTTCTAGCCGTTTGAATGCTCCTTCCAAATCTTCCATCTGTTTGTGCACCTGTGCTCCGCTGCTTCTCATCCAAATTCCTCCGGAAAAGACTATTTTTGGATTCGTGCTGAATCCCGCACAGGATTACCAAGATTTATGAGGCCTTGACCCCACGACTCTAATTCCGGCCAAGGCGTAGAACCCTAGGCTCCAGGTTCGGTCAAGGCGTTTTTTCATCAGCGTACTGGATAGTTTGCGCATGCCCATTTTTTCGACGGCGTTTTTCTTTGGGTGACCACATTTTCATGGCGTTCTGACTTGGGTGACCATGTTTTCTGTTTTGTAGTCACCTCCTCTTTCGTGGCGTAATTTTGACCTCTAGGACGTTTTGAGTTCAATAATGCACCTCTGGTAACCCAATTATATGCGGCTCAACCAAATCCACTCATTCCGCATTAACGTTTTTAACGACCATCCGAGGTACGAAATAAAAATGCCCTTCCAAAAACTCAATCTGATCGAGCCGCTCATGCGCGCGTTGCACAAGCAAGGCTATGTGACGCCCACGCCCATCCAGGAAAAAGCCATCCCCCCGCTTCTGGACGGACGGGATTTGATGGGCATTGCCCAGACCGGCACCGGCAAGACGGCCGCGTTCACGTTGCCCATTTTGCAATTGCTTTCCAAGAACCCCGGTCCCACCTATCCTAAAATGCCTAAAGTGCTTATTCTGACGCCGACGCGCGAATTGGCCATGCAAATCGATGAGAGCATCGGTGCGTACGGTGAATTTTTGAGAGTACGGCATACCGTGATCTTTGGCGGCGTGGGACAAAACCCGCAAGTGCGCGCCTTGGCCCATGGGGTCGACTTTTTGATCGCTACGCCGGGCCGTTTGTTGGACCTCATTCAGCAGCGCCACATCAATTTGAATGCAGTCCAGTTTTTCGTCTTGGATGAAGCCGACCGCATGCTGGACATGGGTTTTTACCGCGATGTCAAGAAAGTCATCGCGTTGTTGCCGCATAAACGCCATTCCTTGTTTTTCTCTGCTACCATGTCGCCCCAAATCACGGAATTGGCCAATACGTTGCTGAAAGACCCTTTCCGTGTGGAAGTGACGCCGGAGCGCAAGACGGTGGAAAAAATTGACCAGCGCCTCTTCTTCGTGGACTCCGGAAACAAGGACAAATTGCTTGTCGACCTGTTGCGTCAATCGCATTTGACCCGTGTCCTTGTCTTTACGCTGATGAAGCACAAGGCGAATAAAGTCGCCGCCATGTTGGACCAAAATGGTATCAAGGCGGACGCCATCCACGGCAACAAAAGCCAGACCGCACGCATCCGGGCGTTGGAAAGTTTCAAGTCCGGCCACGTTTCGGTCCTTGTCGCCACCGACATCGCCGCCCGCGGCATCGACATCGACGACATCTCGCACGTCATCAACTACGATTTGCCAAATGAGCCCGAAACGTACGTCCACCGGATTGGTAGGACGGCTCGAGCTGGAGCGGAAGGAACCGCGTACTCATTTTGTGCGGCGGATGAGCGCAGTTACCTCAACGCCATCCAACGCCTAATCGGCCAACAAATCCAGGTCATGGACCATCCGTTGCACTCCGAATCCGCGAAAAATGCGACCGGAGCTGCTGCAATGCCTGCTCCTCGAGGCAATCGGGGCGGCGGTCGGCGTTTTGTTCCTTCCGGCGGACAGAATCGGGGACACTCCGGTCACGGGCCGTCGAATCGCGGTGGGGGCAGGCCTTTTGGCGGCCAGGGCCAAGGCGGCGGGTCACACGGTGGCCCGCGAAGGCCGTTCCGGCGGTAATGCCCTTTCCTTGAGGAAACGGGTCGCGTCGAATCTGGTAAGACGACGATTGGAGTCGCTTTTGGCAAAAATATTAAATGGCCTGCCGTCTTTGTTTCTTCCAGCATCGCGTCCTTCATTTTCAAATCGTAGTGAACCCCCTTATGGTCCGAGTCAACTTCACGTGCTATCCGGACAAAGTGCGGACCGGTTCCAAGACGCAGACCATCCGCCCTCCCCGCGACGACATCAACGTGGGTGATTTTTTGCAGATTTGGTGGAACCGCCGCGGCCTCATTGCGGGGCGGTATTGCGAGCCGTGCGCGCGGTACTGCGTGTTTGAATTGGCAACTCCGGAGCATTACTTCAAGTCCCACGAGGGCGTCCAACAACATTACGTGGCCTTGCCGCAGAAACTGGGTGAGGGCGTGTGCACGGAAAAATTCAAGATTTGGATGGGTGCATCCGCGCCCCTCCGTCCTGGTGACTTGGAATCGTCGTTTTGGATTGAAAAAAACGGCAAGCCCATGGCACTTGCGGCGGCACGCCAGTTGATTGCACGGGACGGGTTTCCGGACTCAAAATCGTTTTTCGCCTTTTTCGACTTCCATTACGGCATCCACGAAAAGCCGGTGGAATTCGAAGTCATCCGCTGGGACTGAGCGATCGATTCGGCCGCCGGCGCTTTTTCCAAGGCCTTTTCATGACTTTTGGCTTTTTCCGGATTGTTCCCCCTCCCCGCTCGCATTTTCCTTCCCGCCCCGTTCCTTTTATAGCCGTAAATTCCTCATGCTTACGGCGCAATCGATGCGCCAATTGGAGGGGTTACTATGAAAATGGGTTCAATGTGCTGCAAAGTGTCAGGCTTTTTGGTCCTGCTGTCCGGTTTGATGTTCTTCCTGTACGGTTGGGGCATGATCAAGGACGGCATGATGGTCCACATGGTCGCCGGCGGTCTGTTGGCGTTGTACGGTTTGGCCAAATTGGTCCACTCGATGGACATGTGTCCGGCGTGCACGGTTGAAGAGCCGAAATCCGCGGCCAAGAAACGCTAAACGTTTCCAACTAAAACCAATCGGGCCGCGTTTGCGGCCCTCTTTTCTTTTTCTTCTTTTTTGTTTTTTCTTTTCCCGTTTTTTTAGTTTTTTTCTATTTGTTTTTTTTTCTTTTCTTCGTTTTCATTTTTTCGCATGGGTTGATTTTTTCCCGCTTGTGGCCTTTTGCGGATTTTCTCTATAGTTTACGTCCGAACTCTTATCCTGGCCCAGCCGCACCAAAAAGCTTGTTGAAACGGGTTGCTCCACGGGGGCCATTTTGGCGCGACGTGCCAAATTCGGCTTTTACAACCACGCGGGTTGCCGGGTTTTGACGCGAGGTTTTTGTGGTTATGGATGAGTCTACGATTACGTTGGTTTTGGCGGCATTGGTTTTGGTGGCGGTCTTTTCCAACGGCCCGGCCGACGCTTGGCTTCCGGGTATGGCCCTGATTCCGTTGGCAAGCAAGGTGCCGTATCCGCTTTGAAAACGTCCATTCCGTCGGAATGCAAATCGATGCGTTTTTAAGAAACTTTTTCCACCGTTTTGCATAACGGAAAAAAGACGTCGGCCTCTAATCGCCGGTTCTGTTTGATTTTCCGCCGATGAGTTTTCGAATATGGATGAGACCACGTTGACGGCATTGTTGGCCGGTCTGCTTTTGGTGGCCGCGTTTTCCGCGGGAAGCCTGGAGCTTGCCGGACTTGGCGCTGCCGCCTTTTTGATCCCCCTGTCGGCCAAGCATTAAGAACGCCCAAATGGCTTCCAACGCACCCTCATGACCAGCTTTTGCTTGGGTTTGCCTTTTTTTCATCCACTCCAAAAGGGTTTATTCGGACCACGTTCAAGGTAAATCCATGCCGATGCACTACCTTCTGGTGGACGGGACCTTGGAAATCGACGGGGTCCGCATGCACCAGACCGCCAACACGTCCCCTCGTAAGGATGCTGCCGTTCGAGTCATGGCTTTGGGCCCCCGCGATGGGCTTTCCATGTTGGACATCTGCACCGGTTTAGGGTATTCGGCGTTGTCCGCGGCACGGCGCGGCCTTTGGGTCACCACGATAGAAAAAGATCCGCAAGTGCTGGAATTGTGCAAGCAAAATAAGGACTCCGTTGGGCTGTTCAGCCATCCCCACATCAAATTGGTCAACCAAGATGCGCTGGAATTCGTGCCCACCTTACCTGACAAGTCATTTGACTTGATTTGCCATGACCCGCCTCGTTTTTCAATGGCCGGTGAATTGTATTCCGAGGCGTTTTACCGCGAACTGTTCCGTGTTTTGAAGGCCGGCGGCCGCCTTTTCCATTATACGGGAAATCCGGGTGCCCTCAGGGGCAAAGGCATCACGCGCGGGGTCAAGGAACGTCTGGCGTCGGTTGGCTTTGAGCGGATTTTGTGGCAGGAGGATTTGCAGGGCTTTTTGGCCCAAAAACCGCTCCATGTGCCCAAGCGGCCGTCGCGGTTGCTTTAAGGTAGTGGGTCGTTTAGGGGAACGTTTTGATTTTTTCTTTTCAGGCTTATTTTATGTTTTTGTACTTTTCGGTAACCTAATCTCGTAATAATTCTATTTTGTGTAAGCGATTTGTGTTTGGTATGTATTGTTTTGACAGTTAATCGTTCTGAAATTATATATTGGTGCTTTACGTCTGGAATGCAGGGTGGGAGAACATGGAGGAAGAATCAACCATAGCGTTAGCCGCTTTGTTGGTGATGGCGGTATTGGCCAACGTGGCTCTGGGTTCCGGTTTGTGGGTGCTGGTGCCTGTATTGAGCACATTGGTGCCGGCGATGTTTTTGATGGCCGAAGATGCTACGCCGGAACTTTAGGCGAATCGGTATTCACGGAAACCAAGACGGTGCAGTTCAGCGTCTGTTGCAACAAATCCGGTGACAGGCGCTGTTCCAGCTTTTCCAGTTCACTGATTTTAGTCGACGTGGCCGGGTGCTTGGCCACTAGGCTTTGGCAACAATCGATGTAATCCTGATTCGATATCGCGTAGGTGCCGATTTTTTCAGCCAGCGTAATAATCTCGTGCTTGTCATACGTCAGCAACGGCCGTAACACCTGCAAATCCGTTGCCGAGCCGATGGAATTGAGGTTCGACAGCGTCTGGGATGAGACTTGGGCCAAATTCTCACCCGTTCCAATAGCTTCAGCACCCTCTTTTTCTGCAATCCGTTGGGCCACGCGCATCATGAACCGGCGGAACAGCGGTAACGCATACCGTTCCGGCACGTGCAGGGCGTCCAGGACGAAGAAATTGTACGGCACCAAATACAGCGAGGTGCTTTGGGTGTACGGATGCAATTGCCGTACCAGGTTTTGGATTTTTTCCGAACGCCGAACCGCGTCTTCCTTGTCCTTGAATGGATGGAAGTGGAGGTAAACGCTTTTGACGCCCCGTTTTGCCAACAAAAATGACGCGACCGGTGAGTCGATTCCACCCGATAACAAGGTGACGACCGTTCCGGTGCATCCCACTGGCAACCCGCCCAATCCGGCATGCTTCTGTCCGTAGACCAAGGCTTTGTGTTGCAGTATTTCCACGTTCAAGGTGCCGACGGCATTGCGGACGCCCACGTGTACGCCTTTTTTCTCCAATGCTAAGGCGAGTTGTTGGGCAATCTGGATGGACGTCAATCCGTGGTTTTTGTACGAGCGTGACACTTCTATTTTGAACGGTCCGTTTTTGCCTTCCAAAAGAGTCATGGCAGCGGGCACCAAGTCCTGGATGTCCGTGCCGTCGGTTTCAATGGCCTGCGCAAAATTCGCCACGCCGAAGACTTTGCCCACGGCTTCCAGCGCGTTGGATTCCTCGGCTGCCTCCGTGCCTTTGGGAAATTCCATCAAAAACCGATGCGCTTCCAGATAGACTTGGGATTTGGGCACCGCCGCCTTGAGGTTGCGCAGAAGCATGTTCTGGAAAAAAGGGCGGTTCAATCCTTTTGTGAATAGTTCGCCGTAGTGGATGAGAATCATGTGGGGTCACTTGGATTGGGATGGGTTAATCCTCAGTTCAAACGGTGGCAAAAGTCAGGTTTATAGGCTTTGTTTGGCAGTTTTTGTCCATGGGCATCGTTCTTGGGTTAACGGGTGAGAATTGCGCCGGAAAAGGCACAGTCGCGGCGTACCTTGAAAAAAAAGGGTTTTACTACTACTCGCTATCCGATGTGATTCGTGAAGAGTTGGCTGCAGAAGGCGCCCAGGTCACCCGCGACAACCTGATTGCCAAGGGCAACTTCTTGCGCGAGAAATTCGGCCCGGCCGTGTTGGCCGAAAAGACGCTTTTGAAACTCCAAGACGACCGCAATTACGTCATCGATTCTTTCCGCAACCCAAAGGAGGCCGAGGCGTTCAAAAAAGCAAAACCCAACTTTTTTCTGCTGTACATCACCGCGCCGTCCGACGTGCGCTTTGAGCGCATGAAAACCCGCGGACGCGAATCCGATCCGAAGTCGTTTGAGGCGTTCAAAGTCATCGAGGAAAAAGAACGTTCCAGCGCATCCGGCCGTCACCAGAACTTGGATGCGAGCCGCAAATTGGCCGACCGCGCCATTGCAAACGAGGCGGATTTTCCCGCTTTGTATGACGTCGTGGACCGGACGTTGGCGGACCTATCCAAGGAATTCCGCGTGGACCGTCCCTCCTGGGATGAATACTTCATGAACATCGCCAAGATGGCCGCATCGCGTAGCAACTGCATCAAACGGAAAGTGGCCGCGGTCATCGTGCGCGATAAACGTATCATGTCCACCGGATACAACGGCACCCCCCGTGGTACGCGCAACTGCAACGAAGGGGGTTGCCCTCGTTGTAACAATTTCGGCAAGTCCGGCGAAGGGCTGGAAGAATGCCTTTGTTCGCATGCCGAGGAAAACGCCATCGTCCAGGCGTCGTATCACGGTATTCCCATTGCCAACGGCACCCTCTATAGTACCTTCTCGCCGTGCCTGTTGTGCGCCAAGATGATCATCAACGCCGGCCTCAAGGAAGTGGTTTATTCCAGCGAGTATTCGGTATCTGAAACCGCTTCGAAGCTTTTGAGGGAAGCCGGCGTGATGGTCCGGAAAGTCTGATTTTTTTTCCACCTATGCCTTTTATAGTCCGGCGTCGGGAAAAGTTCCAATGATGGAATTCACCGCCGTGGTTCGAAAAGGCGAAAAACAATTCGTGGCACTGTGTCCCGAAGTGGATGTCGTGAGCCAGGGCCCTACGGTTGAAAAAGCGCTTGAAAACCTGAAGGAAGCCGTCGAACTTTACATTGAGGAGATGGGAGTTCCAGACGGCATCGGCTCCGGACGGACCATCGTCTCTCATTTTGAGGTCAAGACCGATGCCGAAACTGCCCCATCTGTCGGGTAATGAGGTCATCAAGACGCTTGGCAAGGTCGGATTCGTTCCCGCTCGCCAACGGGGCAGCCATGTCATTCTGGTCCGCCAAAACGCCGATGGAAAAAAAGGACATACCGGTCCCCTCCACACGGAAATGATTTGGGCACGCTTTTGGAAATCCTCCGACAAGCCGGACTGAAACGGGACGACTTTTTGAAACTTCTTTGAATCGAAATCGCATTTCCAAGAATTGTGGATTTTCGGTCCTTACGCTTTGGCCGCCGCCGCATCCACCGGTTGGGGTGGTACAAAGGTCTTGGTCTTGCCCGTCAGCTTGCTTGACAGTTTGTAACAATTTTCCGCCAAGACTTCCGCAAGCTCGTGCACCTGGTTCTTGGCGATGCGCTCATCATCCAGTTCCGTCATCTCATCCGCTCCG
Organism: Microcaldota archaeon; assembly: GCA_016212375.1. Lineage (GTDB taxonomy): Archaea > Micrarchaeota > Micrarchaeia > Norongarragalinales > Norongarragalinaceae > JACPGT01. The sequence continues at coordinate 1,384 of JACRGH010000046.1, read as the reverse complement.
CCTACGAAGTAGCACATGCAGTGCGGTGGAATGTGCCAGCCCATGGCGCTCATCGTCATGGCCAAAAGGCCGGCGGTGTTCTGGGCGCCGTCCTCGTGCCCGATGGTGACGAAACCGGCGACTTTGTTCTCAATGAGTTTCACGCCGAAAACGGATTGCATATTCTCGATGCAATTCATGCGTTCGATGATTTTCTTGATCAGGGAACTGTACATGCCCCAGCGGATGGGGGTGGCCCAGATGACGATGTCGTTTTCCAACAAGGCACGGTAAATCTGCTTCATTTGGTCGTCCTTGCGCGCAATCGACGTCTTGCAAGGAAAGATGCACTCGGTCTGGCCCCTAGAGTAGTATCCGGCGCACTCGTAGAGGTTCAACGCTTTCGCGTCAATCATCGACGTCTGGCACCCATGCTTGGCTAAGTTGTCCAGCACTTCCTGCAAAATCATCTTGCTGTGTGAGAACTTGCCCCCGTATTCCGGCCGGCTGGAGGTGGAGATGCCGACGGCTTTGACGTGATCGCTTTGCTTGAAGTCAAACACGGCGTCCATCAAGTCCTTGTCCATGATCTTGCTGTTGACGCCTTTTTGCTCCAAGGCATCCAGGGTTTGTTGTTGCAGGGGAATCGGCATGCGGGTTTACCTTTTGGTCGATTTTTTGGATTCGTTGGGTTGCGTTTTTTGGTTTTGTTTGACGGCAGATTGCGTTTTTCCTGCTTGGTCCTGGGTGCGAATTTCCGATATCCGCACTGGATTCAGCACGTCGTGCACCGCTTTGAGGTAGACTTTGAACGCTTCGCGCAGTACGATGCCGTCGCGGCAGGCATCCTCCATGGTCTTAAGCGCCGAAGGCGCGATGATGCCTTTGAAATCCGAGACGTCGAAGTTGGCCTCCAATGTCAGACCTTCCGCAAACAAATCGTTGAGGTGTTCTTGAGCTTTTTCACGCACTGCATCATCCGCCACGAATGTGGTATTGATGAGTTTGTAGCGGAACTGGCCGTGCTTGCCTGCGCTGCGATATGGGTTTTCTTCAAAGACCAGGCCTAAGGAAACGTCGGGTATTTTGGGGTCCCGGTATTGGATCATGCTGCCGACGAACTGGGAGAAAAAGCCGCGGGAGGTCAGGGCGGAGTGGATCTTCATGACCGCTTCGACCGCTGAGTCTGAACCGCTTGTCTTGGATTGGTTGACGTTCATCGAACCTTTCCTAAATTGCCGGTTGTTAATAGGGTTTTGCCTGAGGAGGTAGTGGTCCCCTGCCGTGTTGGTGGGGGCAGGCCACTGCCTTCTTGAAAATTGCTCATCCGCTCACGATCGCTCCATCAATACTTCCCGCAGGCTTAACGGCCTGCGGCAAAGGCCAGCCCTAACCGCCGGCGTAG
>JACRGH010000047.1 GCA_016212375.1 Microcaldota archaeon | reverse complement strand
AGCTCGCGTACGTATTTTTCGTCTGTCATGGCGGGTGGGCCTTTTTTTGCGCGGGGCGTCCTGGTCGGGACGCCCAAGCAAAAGAGGTACGAAAAAGTAGAACTTACGCCTTTCGGTCGACCTACAAAACTAAAACCTTACGAAAAAAGTAAGATAGACATAGCATAAATGCAATGAACTACTGGTAATAGAAGAGTGCTTGAAAAATGGTTCATATAGATGAAGAAGGTCAAAGACAGATGCCCCGAATATCTCATAAGGTATCACGAATTATAGAGAAACAAATTCTGTCAGAAGTCCCAGAGCGATATCATTCAACGCTCATATCAAATGCCATACCTGCAATTATAACCCATAAGCCATCCAAATGGCAACTTGTGAAATCATGTAAAGCAGCCATTGCAGCGATCAATGGAATGACACCGCAAACAAAACTATTATTTCTAAAATATGCAGTACCAACAACCCTGCTATTTAGACAAACCCCCGAACAACTCGAAAAGAAATGGCTGGCCCTAAAAAAAACACTAAATGATTTGCCACAAGAGCATCACGAAAATTTAATAAAAGAAGGCTTACCGCATTTCTTTAAAATAAAACCAACTTCAAAGCGCCTCAAACAATGGCTTAAGGTCAATACCGCACTTTTACCGAAAATAAGAACAACCGATTACTCGTTCCAAAAAAACCTCAAATCTTATTTTGAACATTTGAATGAATTTTTTGAAAAAACACGAACGGATGAAGAAATCGATCGGCACTTGCAGGTTGCAAAAGCCTATCTCGAGCAGTATCCAGACGATTTCTTCTTTGACAAAGTGGTGATGGAAAATTTTGGTAGACTCGCATCACCAAATACTCAAATCAACCGACTAAGGTTTTACAAATCCGACCAGCACGACGTATGGCGTCACGGAAACTTGATTCCCCTAGGAGGAAAGCTTACAGGAACTATAATCCGATTAATCTCAAAAGACTCTGCGCAAGCCTGGGAGAAAGCACATAGAGACGAGTTTCTGAGTGGTCATGTGGAGCCAATTCTTGTCCGGCCACGAGATTCACGTTTAAGAGTTTTTGAAGCCAATAATGAAAAAAGAGTTTACACCCGCTATACCGGACAACGGATATCAGAGTTTGCAGATCAAAACCCAGAATTAGCGAGGGAAGTTTGGGAGCAGCAAATTGAAATCGTAAAGGCGCTCAATCGTCTAGGCATTAACTTTGGAAATTCTGCACACCTACACAACGACAATTTTACCGTCGAATTAGTGGAAGGAAAACCAGTCGTAAGAGTCATAGATTTTGACAAAGCCCAGTTGACCGATAAAGCTGAAAATCCAGTGCCCAAATTACTTTGACCGCGTTTTTGAAATGAATAGGTAAAAAAAGCCAAAGTCCTGAAGAATGCCATGGAAGAATCATTCCACCATTTTGTCGTAGTCCCGAGCAATAGGCCAGAAGCCATTCATGAATTTCTTCAATCGTACAAAACTCATTTGTTTCTGAATCCAATTGAAGCGAATCGGGTACATTTCGTCATTATCAACGGAGGAGCGGGAAAAAGATATACGGATTTAGAATTGGCGGTTAATCGATTCAAATTAGAAACTCCAGAAATGAATATTCATTTATTTGGAAACGAATGGAAAAACCAATTTTTGGAAAAATGTGAGAGAAAAAGAATTCCGAAAACTGTCCGAAAATTCCTAACCGACATAAGCTTTTCACAATTACGAAATCTAGGTCACTTTGCAAGTCTTTCTTTGGCAAAAAAACTTGTACTTGACGCTCATAAAACACTCATTCACCAAACTGACGACGACGTGCGGCCAGAATATGTTCCATCATCCTCCAAATCACGAGAACCTTTGCCATTTTCCATTTTTACTTCATCAGAAAATGCTTTTAGAGAAAATAATGCCGCAGTACTTAATGGACGTTATTCAGGACATATAGATTACAGATCCTACACCCCGATGGTGGGTGCAGCAGCACATATCGATAATTTACATAAAGGTAAAGTTACGCCACTTGGCCTTGTGAAAGACGCCAGCAAAACGGCAGACTTTTTCGGAAAACTTGCCCGCGGAATCAATGAAGGATATTTTGAACCATCAAAATACCCTCCGGATCCATCAGATTTTAGTTATAATTTGTCAAATCCACCTCCGGAAAAGGCAGAAGCGAATGGCGGTGCGCGCGTGATACGATTAAGCCATTTTGGCCTAGTGCCCCCTACGCCCTTTAGAGGAGAGGATTTGTTTCAGCTAGCAGAATTACTACAAAGAAACGGAAACGATGTTCGATATGCACCTGATCGAAAATTATTGCATTTACGGCATGTTGATTTTCGAGACCAAGTTTCCACCGATCAATCTGACTTTTTCCATGATGTTCTCATTCGTACGGTCGAACCATTTTTGCAAACGGCCGGATTCAAACCAAAGAAAAAAAGCGAAACAGAACACGAATTCGTCACGAGAGTTGTCAAAGAGAGAGCCGAAGAATTGTTTCATGAAATTGCGCAGTATATTCCCCAATTCCGTCGCGACCCAAAAATCCTATTTACCAAGGCGGAAGAAGCAAAAAAAAGTATTGAACGTCTTGAAGAAATTCGATCCGGAAAAGGGGGTGAAAAATTTGCCAGAACACGAAAAATGCTCAATGAAGGGATTTCAAGGGATAAAATCGAACAAGCAAAAATCGGAATACAGGAAGCATATGATGCCGCTTCAAAAACTATTTCCTTTTTTCAAAAAGCACAGCGAGCAGAACCAGAATTAATCGATGAAATTCTTAAAAAAAGAGTTCAATTTATGAAATTGCACAATCAAATGTTAAAACATGAAAAATCATTATTGTCAGCTGCTACAAATACAACGTATAATAATTAAAATCCAAATTTTTACGCACTTCTGCGAATTTATCGCTTAATGGAACAAAATATTAATCTAGTAGAATTAACGTTCTCATGCCCGAAGGAATAGGCCGCCAAATGGATGAACACGCGCGACGATTCCGGAGTTCATACGCCGCAATGACGGCATCTCACCATCATTTCGTTGAGGGAGATTTTGAAAAAGCAATCAAATCGCTACAAACTGCAATCAATTTGGAATCGTCAAAAGACAACCCAAAAGCACAAAAAGTAAGGAGAATGAATCGGTGGCTAAAAGCTCTGAGTCACAACCGCGAACACCTTCATGACATTTCAACACAACTTCAAAATAGCCCATGGGCAAAACTTCGCTTACCCATGATTACCCCTGTATTGAAAGCAGATGAAGGCCGAACATTTCGCAAGTATACGCGGGACATCTTAGACCTATATAAAAAATATTACGAGTGGTATCGTCAAAACCCGAATGCTGATTTCTATCAACGCGGAGAAAAAGCAGCGACATTGTTCGTTGGAAATATCAAGCAACGCGGCATTACCCATCTTACTGCGGACCACGTAAATCAATATCCAATTGGGCTTGAACCGATGGTAGCGACCCCACTTAACATGTGGAAAGATTTGATACGGTTTTTCAAAGATCCCACATACCTGCCGTTAATGCACGCACAATTCATGTCAAAAATTATGAGGCCTGAACCTCCCAGTCATTCGATTTTACAAAATATGTTTGAAAAAGGTTTGATGAGGTACGGCAAAGACAAGCCTTCAGCAGAAGATATCCCTGCTTTAAAACGGCTCGATGGAAAAAGTGCAAGCCAAATAGCAGGATATATGACTTTTGATAACGGTGCACAATTGTTGCACGCCATAGCCGTAAAGAAGTCTCCGTAAATAATATCGTAAATCAACGAGGTCAAGTTCGTCTAAATCCTAAATGACGCAGAGGTTAAATACGCCAAAACGCCTCTTGAATTCGAGAATGAGAAGTAGGTTTGTGCCGTGCGCACGCTGAGCTTCAATAAAAACGCCTTGACCGGGATTCGAACCCGGGTCGCAGGCTCGACAAGCCCGAATGCTGGACCACTACACTATCAAGGCAGAAGTGCGGACGATTAGTGTGGCATAGGGATTTTTAATGGGTTTCGATTGGACCCGCAGAACTGTTGCCACCCCGCATCAACCCAATCGTCCAAAAACTAAAAAAGCCCCCTTGTTCCCAACCAAAGATACGACGTTTCATTCCGAGTGGACTCCATGACCGAAAACAACCTCACGATTGCAGAAAACCAAGAGACTACCTTCGGGCCCAGGGATTCCAACGAATCCAAGCATTCCAACGATGTCGTCTTTGACGTGCTTATCATCGGTGCCGGTCCGGCCGGCGGCTCCGCGGCGTGGCATTGCTCAAAATCCGGATTAAAGACCATGGTTTTGGAAGAGCACCAAGCCATCGGTGAGCCGGTGCACTGCGGCGAATGTTTGAGTCAAGTCGCGTGCGACCGGATGGGATGGATTTTACCGCCGGAAGCCATAGCCATGCCCGTCAAGGGCGTGCGCGTCATCTTTCCGGGAAATAAGACAACCAAGCTGACGGAAGAAGGGTACGTCCTGGAAAAGCACCGCTTTGAACAATGGATTATGCGGATGGCCCAAAAAGATGGCGCGCAAGTGGCACTAGGTAAGAAAGTCACGACCCTTAAGCGCGATGCCGAAACCCAGATTTGGACCGTTTCATGCGCCGACGGCTCATCGTTTCAAAGCAAAATCCTGATGGACGCCACCGGCGTAGCCGCCTTGGTTTCCCGCTTACTGAACCTCAATCCCCGTTTCCAAAGCGTCATCGGCATCCAATACGAGATGAAGGACATTCCGACCGATGGGTACATGGACTTTTTCATCTGGCCGGAATTGGCACCGCATGGCTATTTGTGGATGATTCCCAAAGGCAACGGACGCGCGAACATAGGTTTAGTCACCAACGACAACACCAAAGCCAAAATTTATTTGGACCAATTCGTGGCCAAGATGGGCTGGAAGGACAAAGTGGTGGTCAAGACGTTCGGCGGTCTGATTCCCGCATCTGGCCCACTTCAAAACACCGTTTCCGACGGCGTCATGCTTATAGGTGACGCTGCTGGGTTCACATCCCCGCTGTTTGAAGGCGGCTCTCATTTAGGCCTGGTCTCCGGACGCTACGCCGCCAAAGTGGCGCGCAAAGCTGTGACCCTGGGTGACACCAGCAAGAAATTCTTAAGCCAGTATGAAATGATGTGGAAGGCGGAGTTTCCGGATTACCAAAAGCTCATCGGCGGAAAGCACGCCCTCTATGACATGACCGACAACGAGCTTGAATTCGTCGGATCCATCATGCCCAAAGAACTCTCGCATATCACCACCATGGAACGCATCAAGTTCGGCAGTCATGTGCTGGTCCGAAAGCCCGGATTGCTGGGCAAAGGCCTGTTAAGCGCACTGGAGGCGTTCGGGTATTCGCGGGCCGAGTCTTACGGGTGGTGATGTCTTTGCGCGCGTTCTTCGAAGCATTCAAACACGCCTGTCAGCGGACCTATTTGCCTTCCGAATTGCCGAAAAGTCTTAGCGGAATCCAAGATGCGTTGGCCCATGCCGATAACGAGTTTTTCCACGCCGTGGGAAACGTATGGAAGGATCGTCAAAGCGGCAATGCCAAGCGGCTCGTGCTCATCGGCAAGGTAGAGCGGGCGGAGAAGAAAAGAACAATCCACAACATGGCCGCTTTAGCCACGTCCCTGATGGAAAACGGCAACAGGCTGGTCCGATTGTCCTATCATGACCGTTACGTCCGTCTGGAAGTCCAGACACATGAAGAACACGACGCCGACGATTTCGAACGGGGCATCAAAGACTGAAAATCGAAACGTCCGGCAAGTTCGTCACCCGTCGGCTTTCTTTCGCTTTAAATTCGTTGCGGCTCAATCTAGGTCTTGCTCGTAGCATCGGAGTCCTAGAGGGGTCGAACCTTAAGACCGGATAAACCGATGCTTCAACGGCTGCCGGCTGGGAGTTCCGTCCCGGATGAAAAACCCCGTTTGAAACCATTCGGGCCATCGATTCGGACAGAGCGGTTTTCGCATAGGACCGGCAGACCCAACTACACAGGTGAACACCAACTATGGGGAAAACGCTAACCTACAAAATACTCGAAAAACACCTCGCGGAAGGCACACTGGAAGCCGGAAAAGATATTGCCATCAAGATCGACCAAGCCTTGACCCAGGATGCCACCGGCACCATGGCCTGCTTGCAATTTGAGGCGTTGGGAATCCCACGCGTCCAGACCGAAGTGGCGGTCTCCTACGTCGATCACAACATGCTCCAGACCGGCTTTGAAAATGCAGACGACCACCGTTACCTCCAAAGCATGGCTTCCAAATACGGATTGTTCTTCTCCCGTCCCGGCAACGGCATCTGCCACCAAGTGCATCTGGAACGCTTCTCCGTGCCAGGCAAGACATTATTGGGCTCGGATTCTCACACCCCCACCTGCGGCGGCATGGGCATGTTGGCTATCGGTGCCGGTGGCTTGGACGTCGCAGTCGCCATGGGCGGCGGACCCTTCTTCCTCAAAGCACCCAAAGTCTTGGGGGTCAAGCTTACGGGCCGGTTGCAACGCCAAGTGGCGGCCAAAGACATCATTTTGGAAGTGTTGCGCCGATTGACGGTCAAAGGCGGCGTGGGCAAAATCATCGAGTACCACGGCGAAGGAGTGGCAAGCCTGGATGTGTACCAGCGCGCGACGATTACCAACATGGGCGCGGAACTGGGCGCCACCACGTCGATTTTCCCAACCGATGAAAAAACCCTGCAGTTCCTCAAGCGCCAGGGCCGCGAAAACCAGTACGTCCAAGTGGGCCCGGATGCCGATGCCGTATACGATGAACTGCTGGAAATCAACCTCAATGAATTGGTACCCTTGATTGCAAAACCATTATCGCCGGACAACGTGGTGCCGGTCACGGAAGTGGAAGGCTTGCCCGTGCAACAAGTCCTCGTGGGCTCTTGCACCAACAGCTCGCTCAAAGACTTGATGACCGTCGCCGCTTACCTGCGGGGCCAAAAAGTGCACTCCAGCGTCAGCATGGCATTGTCGCCCGGTTCCAAACAGGTTTTCCAGGAAATCGCACGCAACGGCGCGCTCACGGACTTCATCGCCGCCGGCGTGCGCGTGCTGGAAAGCGCGTGCGGTCCGTGCATCGGCATGGGCCAGGCTCCGGCAACAGGCGCCGTGAGTTTGCGGACGTTCAACCGCAACTTCGAAGGACGTTCCGGAAGCAAGAACGATTTGGTCTACCTCTGCTCGCCGGAGATGGCCGTTGCGTCGGCCATTGCCGGCAAGATAACCGACCCGCGCAAGTTGCCTTCGGTTGAAATCATCGTGCCGGAGCAAATCGTGATTGACGACTCCATGATTCTGAACCCGTCGGATACCCCCGACAAGGTGGAAGTCCTGCGTGGACCGAACATCGCACCCGTCCCGCTCAAAGAGCCCTTGGAAGAGAAGTTATCCGGTTTCGTGCTCATCAAAACGGGCAACAACGTGACCACGGACCACATCATGCCGGCCGGTGCCAAGATTTTGCCCTTGCGCTCCAACGTGCCGAAGATTTCGGAATTCGTGTTCACCAACGTGGATGCCGGATTTGTCAAAAGGGCCAAAGACCGCCACGGAGGGTTCATTATCGGCGGCGAGAACTATGGCCAAGGCAGCTCGCGTGAACACGCGGCATTGGCACCCATGTTTTTGGGCGTCAAAGCGGTACTCGCCCGACAATTCGCCCGCATCCACAAATCCAATTTGGTCAATTTCGGCATCGTGCCGTTGGAATTGGACGAAGCCGCCTACGCTGACGTCCAGCAGGACCACGAATTGCAATTGTCGGATGTCAAAAAAGCATTTGAAACCGGTGCTACGACCGTGACCGTGACGAACAAGACCACGGGAGCCGTGTACCAGGCCAAACTGGATTTGTCCAAGCGCGACCGGTCCATTGTTTTGGACGGCGGCCTGCTGAACCACACCCGAAAGAAGAACAAAGCGCCAGCAGCGGTAGCCGCCTAAAAATAAGGCCACTAACCGCAACGCCAAAAAAAAAACGCTCGCAGTCTTGAACAAACTGGAAAAAAACCGGTTCAGTAAAGCGCACGGAAATGAAAAAATGAAATCGAATGCCCAAAGGAAAAAAATAGAAAAACACATCCCGAAAAAAACGAAACGCGATCAGAAAATAAAAAATGAAGACACAAAGGCCAAAACCGCATTCGATTAAAAAAAAACCAAATGGTCAAAGAAAAAAAGTATCAAAGCAACCAAACGTGAACGAGGGAAAAACACCTATGGCCGCTGAAAAAATCACCATCCAAAATGGAAAACTTAACGTGCCCAATGAGCCGATTATCCCCATCATTGAGGGCGACGGCGTGGGCGTGGACATCTCACCCGTGATGCAAAAAGTCGTCGAATCAGCCGTCCAAAAAGCGTATGGCGGCAAAAAGAAAATCCACTGGAAACCCATCTTGGCCGGAGAGAAAGCAATCGCGGCCACCGGACAATTATTGCCGGACGAATCCATCAACGCCATCAAAGAGCATTTGGTGGCCATCAAAGGACCGCTGACAACGCCGGTCGGCGGCGGATTCCGATCCCTCAACGTGACCATGCGCCAAGTGTTGGATTTGTACGCCTGCGTGCGGCCCGTGCGCTATTACACGGGCGTGCCCAATCCGATGAAGCACCCCGAAAAGCTGGACATCGTGGTTTTCCGGGAGAACACTGAAGATGTCTATGCGGGCATCGAGTGGGCCAAAGGCACGCCTGAGCAGGTCAAAGTCATCGAATTCTTGGCGTCCATGGGCAAGAAAGTCAAACCGGATTCCGGCATCGGCATCAAGCCCATCAGCGAATCCGGCTCCAAGCGCCTGGTGCGTGCGGCGATTACATACGCCTTGAAGCACAAACGCAAATCCGTGACCATCATGCACAAGGGGAATATCATGAAGTTCACCGAAGGCGCGTTTTTGGCCGCCGGCTATGAAGTGGCCAAGGAATTCGGCGACTCCGTTGTGTCGGAAAAAGAGGTCACCGAAGGCAAATCCGCCGAGGGCAAGCTGATCATTAAGGACCGTATCGCGGACAGCATGTTCCAACAGTTGCTCCTGCGGCCAGACGAGTACGACGTCATTGCCACCACCAACCTCAATGGGGACTACATTTCGGACGCCGCCGCGGCACAAGCCGGCGGTTTGGGCATCGCACCAGGCGCCAACATCAACTACAGCGTCTCCGGCATCGCCTTATTTGAGGCCACGCACGGAACGGCGCCGAAGTACGCGGGCCAGGACAAGGTGAATCCCGGTTCCTTGATTTTGTCGGCAGTCATGATGTTGCAGTACCTCAACTGGATTGAAGCCGCGGACCTCGTGGAAAAGGCGTTTGCCAAGACCATCCAACAAAAGATTCTGACGTACGACCTTTCTCGGCAAGTGGAAGGGGCAAAAGAAGTCAAGTGCTCGGAATTTGGAGATGCTATCATCCAGAACATGGGTTAAAAAAAGCCCGCGACCGTTAAGGTCCCAGAACCGTTTGAAGATGCGGCCCTTGTTTTTCCGGCCGTCTGAAAATATTTTTCATCTCAGTAGGTGAACCTCATGGCCCAACGCTCCATCCGCGAATTTGACGGCAAAAAAATCCTCGCTGTAGCCCTCGGCACGCCACTGAAAGGCGCCTTAGTGTCCAGCCAAACCGATTGGACCTTATTGGTCAAAGAAAACCCGTGGCTCAAAACCGAAAAATTGGTGGCCAAACCGGACATGTGCTTCGGTAAAAGGGGCAAGAACAACCTTCTGTTGTTGGACGCCACGTTGGAGCAGGCGAAAAGCTTTTGCAAGGAAAAAATCGGCAAAAGCGCAACCGTTGGAAAGGTCTCCGGAACCGTCACCCACGTGCTGATTGAGCCGTTCGTGCCGCACAAAACCGAATACTATGTAGCATTCAAATGTGAACAGGCCGTTGACGTCATCTTATTTTCACCCGAAGGCGGCATTGACATCGAGGAAAATTGGGAAAAAGTGCAACACATTGAGGTTCCCGTTCTTGAAGAAACGCCAAAGCTGAAACTGAACGGCATCAAGGACGCCTCCGAGAAAAAAACCGTGGAAGAGTTCATCCTCAACGTCTTCCAAGTCTTCCGCGAAAACGATTTTTCCTTTTTGGAATTGAACCCGTTCACTTTGGTCAAAGGCGAAGCGGTGATTTTGGGCTCCGTCGCTCGATTGGATGACACCGCCGGATTCAAAGCCAAATGGGACGTCGAGTTTCCGGCTCCGTTCGGCCGCGAATTGTCCAAGGAAGAACAGTACATCAAATCATTGGACGAGAAAACCGGCGCCTCCTTGAAGCTGACCGTCTTGAACCCCAAGGGCAAAGTCTGGACATTAGTTGCAGGCGGCGGCGCATCTGTTATTTACGCCGACACGCTGGTGGACCTCGGTTTTGGAAAGGAAATGGCCAATTACGGCGAGTATTCCGGTAACCCCAATGACGAGGAGACGTACCAATACGCCAAGACCGTGCTGGATTTGATGGTCAAAGGCGGCGGAAAGGTGCTATTAATCGGCGGCGGCATTGCGAATTTCACCGATGTGGCCAAGACGTTCAAAGGCATCATCCAGGCGCTGGAAGAACAGGCGCCCGCGCTCAAAAAAGCGGGAGTGAAGATATACGTTCGCCGCGGCGGACCCAATTACGAAAAAGGATTGGACCTCATGCGCCAACTGGGCGTTAAAACGGGCATTCCCATCCAAGTATTTGGTCCTGAAACGCACATGACAAAAATCGTGCCCATGGCATTGAAAGAATTAAAATCCTAAAGGTGCTTTGAACATGCCACTTTTCACCAAAGAAACCACCGCCGTCATCTATGGAATGCAGGCGGCTGCCATCCAGCGCATGCTCGACTTTGACTGGATGTGCGGCCGGAAAGTGCCTTCCGTTGCCGCCGTGGTGAATCCCTCGTCATCGGAAATCACCACCGCCTTCTTTGGGTCAAAACAAATCCTCATTCCCGTTTATAAGACCACCCAAGAGGCGTGCGAGAAAACCAAAGCGGAGGTATTCATCAATTTCGCCTCATTCCGCTCCGCATTTGAAACAACGGATGAAGCGCTGGACTTGCCATTCAAGACGCTTGTCGTCATCGCAGAAAGCGTACCCGAACGCCAAGCCCGCCAATTGGCGGCCAAATCCAAGAAATTAGGTAAAGTCTTGATTGGTCCGGCTACAGTCGGCGGCATCGGTGCGGGCACGTTCAAGATTGGCAACTCCGGCGGCACGGTCGAGGCCATGATCGCCGCCAAATTGCACCGGCCCGGATCTGTGGGCTTCGTGAGCAAGTCCGGCGGCATGTCCAATGAGATGTTCAACGTCATTGGCAACACCACCGACGGTATTCTGGAAGGCATTGCCATTGGCGGCGATGCGTTCCCCGGCACGTCCCTTTTGGACCACGTGATGCGGTATGAGCAGGACCCCGCCGTCAAATTGATCGTAATGCTCGGCGAACTGGGCGGAACGGACGAATACCGCATTGCCGAAGCGCTCACGTACAAGAAGATCAAAAAACCACTCGTAGCCTGGGTCACTGGCACGTGCGCCACGGTATTTCCAACCGAAGTGCAGTTCGGACACGCCGGAGCCAAATCAGGCTCAGACAAAGAATCGGCACAAGCAAAGAACGATGCGCTCCGCAAAGCGGGCGCATTCGTGCCGAAATCGTACGATGACTTCGGCGAACTGGTGCACAAGGTGTTCGTGGAAAAAGTCGGGCCCGTAACAAAAGACTCAAGTGCGCCACAGCCTCTTCCAGCCGAATACAAGGATGCTGTCGCAAAAAACAAAGTCCGCCGTCCCGCGTCCATCATCTCAAGCATCTCGGATGACCGTGGAGAAGACGTGCTTTACAACAAGGTCCCGCTGACCAACCTGCTCAATGAGGGCGCGTCCGTGGGCGACATCATTGCCGCGCTTTGGTTCAAGAAAAAACTCCCCAAGTATGCCACGGAATTCATGGAAATGACGCTCAAGATAACCGCCGACCACGGGCCGGCCGTGTCCGGCGCACACAACGCCATCGTGGCCTCGCGCGCGGGCAAGGATTTGGTATCTTCGCTCTGTTCCGGCTTACTCACAATCGGTCCGCGCTTTGGCGGGGCCATTGACGACGCCGCGCGCGTCTGGCAAGCCGCCATCAAAGCCAACCAAACGCCCAAAGGCTTTGTCGACCAGATGAAGGAGAAAAACGTGCTGATTCCGGGCATCGGACACCGTATCAAATCCGTTGCCAATCCGGATGCCCGCGTGGCCGCGCTAAAAGCGTACGCCTTGAAGCACTTCAAATCGCACAAGCACTTGGACTTCGCCCTCGGAGTTGAAGCCCTCACCACGCAAAAGAAAGGCAACTTGATTCTCAACGTGGACGGCTGCATTGCGGCATTGTTCCTTGACTTGTTCGACTCCTGCCCCGAATTCACACAGGAAGAGAAGGATCAATTGATCGAGATCGGCGTTCTGAACGCATTCTTTGCCCTCGGTAGAAGCATCGGCATCATCGGACACGCCATTGACCAAAAGCGGTTGCAACAGCCCCTCTATAGGCATGGATGGGACGATGTGGTTTACCTGTAAGGTGGCACAGGGATTTTAAGCCCGAAGAGGTTTTAGTAAAATATGTTTGAGATACGTCCTGACGAAAAATTATTAGCGAGCCTACCCGGGCCCATGCAGAAAAAAATTGCCAAAATATATGACAATTCCAATATCAACACGCATTACACGCAGGGGGAGAACCATGACGCTCAAGAAAAAATGATTGACGTCGCGATGGCGGCATTCAACGCATTGCACGGATATGGGAACCGACAAAAGGAACACCGACCGGCCTTGGTCGCGTTGCTTAAACCGTTTCTAACTCATCCTCAAAAGGATTTCAGGATTTTTGCCATCGAAGCAATGGGAAAACTTGGACACCAAGACGCGGTAGACCCGTTACATGAGAAATTAAAAAATAGCAAAGGAAGGGAACTGAGTAAGGTCATCGATGCCTTGGGTTCTCTTCGGGATCCAAGCTCCAAAGAAATATTACAAAAACTGCTTGAAGCTGAAACCAATCCCAGAAGTCGTGCAAAACTGGAACGCGGACTCAAAAAAGGCGGATGATGTTGAGCCGGACCCGTTAAACTACCAATTGAAAAACCGCCAAACGGCACCGGACCTATTATTTTCCCAACACGGTAGTGGTCCCCTGCCGTGTTGGTGGGGGCAGGCCACTGCCTTCTTGAAAATTGCTCATCCGCTCACGATCGCTCCATCAATACTTCCCGCAGGCTTAACGGCCTGCGGCAAAGGCCAGCCCTAACCGCCGGCGTAGTT
>JACRGH010000050.1 GCA_016212375.1 Microcaldota archaeon | reverse complement strand
GCCGAGTGCCAAAGCGGCTTTTTTCGCGGTTATGCGTCCGTAAGTCACGTTTCGTACAGCCCAACTGACTTGGGCGTTGGTTAATTTGGTCATAGCCAAATTAGCCGCCCAGGTGTGAAATAATTTCAGGGCTCTACAGTTGAGTTTTTTGCAATCGAACTCATCAACCGGAATGTCAAATGGAAATGCCAGGTTTGAAGAAAAAAGCGATGTGGCCACGCGGGAACATGCAAATTCGAACCATCCGGAACGCTCGATCCCGCGGCCTTACCCACAACAATCTAATTTTTCCGCCCGGATTAAAAAGACCGACGGAAACAGTTCGAAAATCGCTTGGAAAGTATTCAGGCCGGACAAACATCCACCAACTTACCCATGATTCGGCGGATGAGGGGCTGGTAGTCGGCGCCAAAATACGTGCGTTCGAACCCTTTGAGATTCAGGTTGATTTCATAGCGCTGGCCGTAGCACTTCATGATGTTGGCCTTGTCCGAATAGTCCACGGCATAGCTGATGTATCCATTTTGGACGCCGGAGGCATTAGTGGCCGTTTCAAGCAATTCTTTCGGAAGCCAGTGGGTACGGGCATTGGACAGACTCAGCGTATAGACGTATTGCGGCTCGAAATCACCCATGGACCACACGTTCGCATCAATGAGTTCAAACGTCGTTTCTTTGTGCTTCGTCATGCGACTGACGTTGAACACATCATTGACAACGGGTTCCAACCTCAAGGCGGCCTCCTGAAGCGTTGGAATTGAGGCAGCATTGGCAGACGGTACGATGGACACAGAGGGCAAAACAGGGGCATTTGGAGTACTGGAAGGAACTTTCGTCGGCCCAAGCGCGGGCGTCAGCGTCGGAGTGGCCCGGAGCGTCGCCGCGGGTGCAGGAGTAGCTGATGCGAGCGCCGATTTTGGATTTTCGACGCACGCGATCAAAAAAAGACCGGATAGGATTAGGACAACGATAAGAAATTTCATGGAAGGATAACCGAGGGAAAGATTTTAAGCCATCCGGAATGGATTAGCAAACGGGCCCAATGCATTGGACGCCACGAAAAGGCCCGAAACCAAAGTTGAGCAACCCGCGTAAAGAATACAAAAACGGCCATGTCGAAAAGCTACGTGGCTTTAGCCGGATTGGACAACCGGGGGACGGCGATGAGCGCGAAGAAAACGGCATACGCCACGATTACCGCGGCCATACCCCAGAAAGCCGACGTGGGCATCAGGCCGTACAAAAAGCCGGCAAACAATGGTCCGACGACCATGCCCAAAGAATTGAACGAACCGGCTAAGCCCATGACCGCACCCCGGTTCACGCTCGCCAATTTGCTTAACATGGAGGTGACCGAAGGAAAGACCAACGCGTTGCCGGAAACGAAAATCGCCAATGGCAAAAGCAACGTGGGCCAGTCATGCGCGAATTGCAAAAAGAAAAAGCCGACACCCGAGAGGAACAGGCCGGCTGTGACCAATTTAATCTCGCCAAATCGGTTGACCAGTCCACCGGTGACAAACTGCATGACCAAAATCATAGCACCGATGAACGCGAATACCAAGCCGACCTCATGCGTCTGGAAGCCCAACCGAGCCGACGTGTACAAAGCCAACACGGCGTCGATACCCCCAATCATGAACGTTATCATGAACGCGGAAAGAAAGAGGAACAAAAACGGCGAGGTAAGATGCTGCAACAAGGTCATTTCCTTTTCCGCCAAATGCGTGCTTCGGACCGTGGTTTTGGGCTCCGTCAGTTGGAGGTGGACGCTGATAAGGTTCAGGACGGTCAAGCCGGCGGCCAATAGGAACGCCGTTTGGACCGAAACGGCCGACGCGATTCCACCAACGGCAGGACCGAGGATGAAGCCCAATGAGAACATCATGGCGAATAGGCCCATGGCAGGACCCCGTTGTTTGGGGGTGGTCAAATCGGAAAGCAGCGAGATGCAAGCGGGAAATATGGCGCCGGCGGCCACGCCCTCGATGCCACGCGCCAAAAAGGCCATCCACAACGAATCGGAAACCGCAAACACCAGATAGGCCAAAAAGAATCCGCCGATTCCCATCAGCATGACTTTTTTGCGACCGATGCGGTCGGACAATTTTCCGAACATCGGGCTGAAAACCAAGCTCATCAAGGCGAACGTGGACGTCAAAAGTCCCAATTCAAAGGGCTGGGCGCCCAACGAGAGCGTGTAGAATGGCAGGATGGGCAAGATGATGCCGAAACCGAAGGCCACCATGAACTGGGTGAAAAGGACGGCCGGGATGCCCGGCATCTTGAGGACATCTTTGAAAGACATGGCGCACAATGACCTCGGAAAGAAACGGTTGGGTAGGTTTGGAACCGGTCTGATTGAATACCAATAGTATCGATGTGCCCATAAAAGCCTTGGCGCAACAACCGTGGAACTACGCGCCCGGGCAAAAAGCAGGCCGTAAAAAAAAAGTCTAAACCGATGCCGCCAAAAAAGCTATTAAACGAAACCGGCCTTATCAAGGTAACGGGCGACCGGTACGTCGCCACATTGAAAAAACCAAACCCGAAAATCGAGGTGCTTAACTTCCATGGAAAACGACCCGCACGCCCCCATCGCCCACGTTCAAACCGAATCGCGCCAACTGACGCCTGAAGAAGGCGGCGAATCCGAAATCCCGGCCGAGCGACTGGGCATGCCGCGGCCGTCCGGAGTCATCAGTCACAACTATGAGCACGAAACGGCATCCCCTCAACAACGCGAAACGCGACTACCCAAAGAGCCGCCCGCATCCATCACCTTGCGCGACAACACCGTTTTTATCGGCAAGAAAAACGTCATGAGCTACGTCTTGGCCGTCGTGTCACAATTCAACGCCGGGTCAAAAGAAGTCAAAGTCAAGGCCCGTGGCCGCACCGTTGCATCAGCCGTAGACGTCTCTCAAATCGTGAAGAACCGGTTCGTGCCGGACCTCAAGATAAGCTTGGAGGACATCTCAACCGAAGAGCTTTCATCGGAAAACGGGCGGAAGAGCAAGGTGTCGAGCTTGACTCTTTTGCTATCAAAATGAGCCCCCACTGCCGATTGCCTCCAACGCTTGGTCCGATCGCATTCCCAACACCACGGCCGCCTTGACCGCCTGCGTGGCCCGCTCACCCAAACGACGGTCCAAGTTTCGGACCTTATTGGAGCACACCACGTCGAACGCCTTCTTGGCGGCGGCATAGGCGTCGCGTTCGTGCGCATTTTTTGCCCCACAAAGACGGGCCGCGTGCACTTTTTCATGGACCCCCAACGAATGCGACGGCCGGAAAAGCCGCGCCGAATAGGAAGCGGCCATCTTGCGCGCGGCGTGCGATGGCGGGTTTCGATCGGAAGCGATGATGGTAATGGGACAAAACGGAGTCAGAAAAGCGGAAAGGTCGGCATGGGTCCAGTGTTTGCGGCTTTGGAGGGCGACCAATTTGCCGTCCAAATCAATGACCGCTACGGCCGTCCATGCACCTGAATCCAAACCGACGATTATGAGTCCTACACCCCCGTTGGCCATCAGGAAGGCACGGAATAAAAGCAAACCGGTCGAAAAGTGACATCCGATGTATGGAGAGCAAAAAACCGGAAAAAGGGTTACCGAAAAGCGCAAGGAAAAAACAAAAACAAGTCAAACAACGGAAAAAAAACCGTATCTGAAAAGAAGAAACGATAAAAAAAATTAGGAAAAAATTCGAAAAAAAACAAAAAAAGGAGGAAAACGGCCAAAAATCAAAGCCGCCAAAAGGTTGCGCAATCGGGTTTACTTCTTGCGCATGGCCATGAAGTAATACAGCAAGCCCAGGATGACCAAGGCACCCACGATGTACAACAACGTGTTGTCCGTCTGCACGGGTTTAATGGGGGCGGGCTTGGCGGCGGTTGCAACAGGCGCAACAGAAGGCACCGGGGTTGCGACCGAGGATTTTGACGGGGCCAATTTCGGTGCAGTGAATTGCTTCAAGATAGCCGCGTCCAACTTCTTGGCCACATCGACTTTGGCAACGAACGTCTCGGCCGGGGCCAACGCCACGTTCCAGGTTGCGATGATGGAACCGGGCTGGACGGATGTGGGTTCGGGGTTGAATTTGACCAAACCGTTCTGGTAATCCGCGTAATCCAACGGCATTCGGTACGTGATTTCACCGTTGAATCCGGATGCGGACGCTTTGTAGGCGACTTCCAACGTCGCCGAATCCGACGCGAAACTGCCGCGTACTTCAGACGAGGAAGTGATTTGTTCCGTTTGCGTAGATTCAACCGGCTGGCCGGCATCGGTCGTCGAGGGTGCGGGCGGAAGCAATACGGGCGCAACAGCGGCGGTTGTTGCAGCGGGCGCCGGAGTGGCCGTGGCTGAACTTCCACCCGTATTCACGGACGTGGTCGGAGTGGCCGTCGGCGTGGGCGTTGGCGTCGAAACAGCAGTATTGGTGACGCTGGTGCTATACACCGCACTATTGTCACCCAATCCGAACGTGATGGCCGAACCCGTCACTGCGCCCGTGGCATTCAACGTATACGTGAATGTTTGGGATTGGCTGGGTTCAAGTGTCACCGTTCCGGACGTCGAATCACCGGAAAGCAAAGCGAATTTAGAACTGGTAAACGAAAGCGCATACGACGTGGTTACCGACTGGGTGGAAGATGGATTCGTTACCGAAACTTCAACGATGAAGGAGCCGCCCACGGTATTGGACGTATTGGAATTCGTACCGGATACGCTTAACGTATCGGGGCTGACGAAAACAATGGTACCATCCGATGAAGAGGTCGACCCGCCGGAATACGTGCCCGTAACAGAATACGTATAAGTATCAGGGGTGGCCGCGGACATCACGTACGCCAAGCTGGTCGCGGACGTGCTCAACGAAACGCTGGAGTAATAACCCGGAGCAGGATCGGAAACAGTCAGGGAGGAGCCCGTTGTCGCACCCGTACCGGCTAAGGAAATCTGGGTGGCCGTACCGGATGAATCAGCGGTAACCGATGAGGTAATGGTCACATCGGTTCCGGTCGTGACACGTGAGGTCGACGCGGACGTCGTAATGGACGATATTGCAAAGGCACTGGCAAACGGAACCAACAATAGCGCAAGGACGGCAAAGACCAGCGCGTTTTTTATAGAAACCATGTACGTGTCACCACCAATTTTTATTCGGATAAAACGGGATAAAAATTATAAAGAAAAAAAAAACTATGGGCCGCCCTGCCCACCGAAGTTTCCGGACCCGCCATAGAAACCGATGCCACCGGAGAAGAATTGCTGGCTGGTCAAACCGGATACTGCAACGCCCTGCAGCTGGTATCCATGGCCTTGGGTCCACCCACCTGCTTTGGTGAAATTGAACGACGCCATACCCGTACCATCGGCGGACTGGTTATTGATGATAACCCCCGAGGTCGCATTGGACAGCGTCAACGCGACGGGCGCCCCATTGCTGTTGAAGTCCATGGCGGACAAGGTAAACTGGGCGCCAGCCACGGGAGTATTATTGAAATAGTTTGCCGAGCAATCCGCCGTGATGTTCTGACCACCCGATTGGATCATCTGGGGCGACGTGCTGCAGAACACGTTGAACGCCATGATTTCAATCCCATTGCCAGCGCCACCGCCGTAGGAATATTTATCCTGCTGCAATTTGGCGAAGGTTGAAACCAGTTGCCCACCGATGCTCGCGTTGGCCTTCCAGAAAATCATATACTGACCCGGTACCGAGACGTTGGCTTCGACAAACGCGATGCCACGGGAATCGGACAAGCTACTGCGGGTGACATACTGGCTTGCCGGCAACATGTTGATGAAAGCGTTTCCAACCGTCATGTTGGCAACACCCAACAAGTCCACACCCGCTCCGCCAACCGCATTGCTTCCTAGAAGGACCTTATATGCCAAATAGAACTTCTGGTTAACCGGATTGCGACCCAAACCGATGACACCGGGATTATCCATCGGTGCTTCGGACGAGTTTGCCAGTTTCAACATAACGCAGCCTTCCGTCATCGTCGCATAGATGTCGCCCCAGCTTTGGTTGATCCGGTAGAACCGGCGGTTTGCGGAACTCAGATTGGCCAAGGACATGATGGTGAAGTTGCTGTCCGTACTGTTGAACACAGCAGTGTCGTACACTCCGGCAGTAAGGTTGTCAAACAACGCCACGTAGGTGGTGTTGGACAAACTGGCCGTCTGGCCCATGCCAAGGTTGCCACCGGTGAAATTGATGGCGCCTTTGTAGCAGACGCTTTGGCTCTTGGATGACACATTATAGGTGTTGTTCATTAGCGAAAAGTTCATCCTCGAGGCAAAATTGGTGTCACTGGGCACGAATGGTCCACCCATCTGTCCAATCGGGAGACAGTTTTGCAAGGTCCCATTCTGATTCGCATCATCCAATGGTTGGCATTGCGCGTGCATGAACATCAGGAAACCAGACATTGGCCGGACTTCCAAGCCGCTAATCTGGCTCATGATTTCAAATTCATTGGTCACGCTTTGGCTGTTGTTGATGGTGACGATGAATTTTACCGGTCCGCTGTCCATGTTGGGCACGGTGACGGTGATGTTCCATTGCTCGGAACCGCCGGGCAATCCACGGTCATCCGCCGTCGTGTTCCAATAATCGAGCAATTTGACCGCGCTTAACAGGGTCACCGCCTTTTGCGTACCACGGGTCATGCTTTGTCCGCGCATCGTGAAGTTGTTGCCGACGAGCGATACGTTCGTTGAGGCGTTAATCAACAATGAAACGTTCTGGCCAACGGCTACGGATCGAGGTAGACCGGCAAAGTCGACGAAAATCTTGAACGGCGAGGAATCAAAGCCGGGGAATTGGCCCAAACCGGACGGACCCACTCCGATACCTGGCGTCGTACCGTTGGTGAAATTGACCTGCAACTGGATGAAACCTTGCGGCCATCCGGTGAGCGAAAAGTTGGCGGGTTGCAAAATAAATCCAACAGTTCCAGCGTCTACTGGGAAAGACAAGGAGCCAGTCGCCGAGATGCTGCGTTCAGAACCGCTGTCCTTGTTGAAAAACTTCAGACCAGTGACTTTGAGCGTACCATTGAACATACGGGGAGCTTGCCCTTGGCCGACCTGGTTGTCACCGCCGAAGCTCTGACCACCGAAACCCACTTGCATAAAACTCAGTTGTACCGAATCATTCGCTCCAGCACGCGGGGGCTGGACCGCCGGGAAGCCCGTAATTCCACCTTGGGCGAATTGGGCGTTAGGTCCTTGTTGTTGCTGACCGCCTTGATTTTGGTCAAATCCACCAGGCTTGAACAAATTGAACGAACCGGAACCACACATGAATCCGGAAAAGGCCTCGTCTTCCGTTCCCTGATACGAGATGTTCAAAATCATATCATAGGGACCCGTCAGCATCGATTTTGAGGTGTTGAACGTCACGTTGTATGTAGCCACACCGTTGGCATCCGTAGAATTGGTCGTAACGGCGGTGATGAATGTAGAATCCAGGATTTTACCGGAAATGACATGGGTGGCGCGTTTGACGCCCTGCACGCTGACGCCTTGCACCGGCTGGTTTGATTTCATGTCAAACGCTTCGATAAAGAACGGGAAGGTGCCGTTGCACGAAATCTGAGGGTTGAACCCGCCTTGTCCGTTTGAGGGGCCGCCATGGGCTTCGACGGATGAGCCTTTGACCATGAAGAACTGTTTGGACGACAGGTATCCGACGGAAGTGTTCACGGTGAGTTGGACTTCTTGCGGACCGGTCGAATTGTCATCCGGCAAGTCCAACGTAATCCGGATGGCACTGGTGTCCGTTTGCGGGTAGGACAGGAAATACGACGAATTGGCCGTCCAGTTCGTGCTTTCGGAACCCGAGCCTTGGCCGAAGCTGAATTTGCGCACGGAAACAGTACTCACATTGATGATATTGGAGCGGCCCAACTGCTGACCGCCGGTAAAGTTGTCCACGCTGAACTCCAACGTGACATTCTTGTTCTTTTCCACGAACGGAACAAAACCGCAGGGCATGAAGTCGCTGACCGCAGGGCAGATGCTCATACGCAATCCGTAGGAGCGGACCTGAACGATACCTTCAGCCGGGATGGTCAACGAAGAGTTTGATGGGTCACGCAACGTGGCATTGACGCGGTAGTCGCCTTGGGTGCTGGGAACTGCAACCGTGATGGCACAAATCCTCGAGATACCATAAGACACCTCGGATAGTGCGGCCGAACCGTAATAGGATGTGTTTTGGCCGTTGGAAAGGTCGGTAAAACCGTTGAACACAATAGCGGCGGAAGAGCAATTGCCCAACGATTCGCTTCCGATAAGTGAGTCATCGGAGTTATTGTAAAGCAAGATGTTGAACCGGACCGTTGAATTTGGCAAAATCACGCTCTTGGCCCCTTGGTTTTGGAAGAAATCGGATCCAGCGGCCAATCGTGCAAAACCGGTCCGGACTTCGAACTGGCCTTTGGATTGGTACACTTGACCCTGGATAGTGCCTTCAACACGGACTGAATAGGTGCCCGGCAACGTCGCGCCGGAAAAGGTCTTGTTATTGGCACCAGGATTGCTGGACGCATTGGTAGCCGATAGGTTTACGGTGTAAACCGTGTTGTTCGGAAGAGTGATGAACGCGGTAAGGTAGTCGGATGCCGTGAGGTCATAGGCCGTTCCATTGGCATACCGCGTTTTGTCAATCAAGCTCACGTTATTGCTACTGGAAAATGAACTGCGGCTTTCACCGGACGTGGTTTGGGTGATGAACATCGAATCAAAGGCCGTTTGGCTTTCAAAATTGAAGCTGGCAAGACCATAGTCGACGATTATCACATATTGTCCGAGTGCATTGGACGATACGGAAATATTGTATTGGATGATACCCTGGGCGTTGGTTTTTGCCGAAAGATTGTACAATTGGATGTTGCCCGTGCGATCAATCTGGCCGCTGGAATTGAGGACCTGCAAATAAGGGATGTTGTTGGCCAAGGGGGTTGAGCCGTTGTAGTAGGTGATGTTGACCGTGTTGTTCGAGGACAACGCAAAGGGCGGTTTCTGGGTAAGGATTACTACCGAAACGTTCGTGGCGTTTGAGATGAAGAAGTGCAACGTCTTGCTGTGGTTGTCCGTTCCATTGGTGTAAACGGTTACGTTTTCAAGGCCGAAGCCGCCGGAAAATCCTCGCGTCATGTTGGGGGCAGATAAATTGAGTCCGAAGCCGCCGGTAACCACCATCGTGGCGTTCCAAGTCGCATTGTATTTCGCGGTGATATTGAAAGAGGGCAATGCTTGTGATACGTTGGAAGCGTTGATGATGGAACCTTTGAACGTGACATTCCCACCGGGTTGCACGACGATGGTGTCCGTGATGTTAAGATATTCAGAAGTCAGACTTCCACCCGTACCTGCACCCGGCGCAAAGGAGGCATAAACCGACGTAGAAATCATGACGGCCATAATGGATGCCAAAAACACAAACAAAAACGGATTGGACTGACGAGCCGTTGCTGAACCGAAAGACACCATATTATACGCCCCCTCTGTTGGTTGAAATAGAAACCATGCTGGTGCATTCAAAACGGTAAATTAATTTATAAACCTTTTTACCAAATTCGTCGTTTGGCGAAAAGACCAACGATGTAAAGCGAACTTTACAAAGTGAAAAGAAAACTTTACATGAAAAAAGCCGCATTCGAAAAAAAGCGTCCATAAAAAAAAGCCAAAAAAAAAAAAATCCATGCAAAAACTGAAACATTCAACAACCGCCCGGATTTCGGAAAAAATAGTGGAAAAAAAGCTGAAAAAAAACAGGGGAAATAATTAAACGGACCGCGATTAGCGCGCATCATGCAATCGCGAACGCCACAAGAAGAAAAAAACTCGCAAGAAAACGAAAACCAAATCAAGCCGGATTCAGTTTCACTTCAACCAAACGGGATCCGGTCGGACCCATCGCAACACCGATAAGGCAGTCGGCATGTTTGTAGAGGGTTTCGTTGTGCGACACACACCGGAACCGCGGGAACCCAGGTCCCCCCAGTTTTCCGGCAATCCTGACCCCTCCGGATAATGTGCGCGAATCGAATCAAGCAGGGTTAAGCTTGACCTCCACCAAACGAGAACCAGTCGGACCCATGGCCACACCAATCAAACAATCCGCGTGCTTGTACAATGTCTCATTGTGGGATACGACGAGGAACTGGCTGTGCGCCGCCAACTGTTTCAAGAGCATGGCAAGCTTCCGGGAATTTTCCTGGTCCAACGCCGCATCGGCTTCGTCCAGGATGTAGATGCTGGACGGGTTGCGCGCCTGGATGGCGAACAAAAAGAGCAGGGCGATAAGGGATTTTTCACCGCCGGACATCAATTCCAAGTATTTGACTTCCTTGTTTTCCAATTGGACCTGGATGGTCAGGCCGCCGGCAAACGGGTCCTCCATGTTTTCCAAAAACAGCGTACCGTCGCCCTTGAAAATGACCCGGAACAGCCGCTTGAATGACGCGTTGATGGACTCGAATGCCTCCATGAACGTGGCTTTCTTCTTCGTCTCGATTTCCGCCATCAACGACAAGACGGAATTTTTCTCGTTTTCCAACTGGACCACGCGCACCTTCTGCCGCTCCAATTCATCCGCTTTTTGGACGTACAACTCCGGCGCGCGCAGGTTGACCGTGCCCAATTCCTTGATTTGCTCCTCCGCTTCCTTTTTGCGGATGACCAAATCGCCTTTGTCCTTTTCCGTCTTGTTCTGGATGATCGGCACGTCCTTAAATTCCTCGTATTGGACTTTCAATTCGGTCAGTTTGGTTTCCACCGCCACGCGTTTGAGCTCCGAGTCCTGGCGGTTTGTGGATAATTTGTCCAATTCGAATTGGAATTTGCCTTTGTTGTTCCCCAACGTGCCGATTTGCGCATCGAGCTCTTCGCGTTTTTCAATCCAGCCTTTGAGCTCCTTGGACAAGCTCTTTTGCTCCTCCGTTTTGTCTTTGAGCTGTTTTTTGGCCTCGGCCACCCGGACATCCATGTCCGAAATGACTTTTTCAGCGGATTTTTCCTCGTCCTGGATGGCGGCCATCTCTTTTTCCACGCCGGCATACTGGCGACCATACAGCGCCTTTTGCGTAGTGATGGAACGCAGTTCATTTTCCAATCCGGCCAAGCTTATTTTCAAGTCGCTGACTTTGTGTTCCTTTTCCTTCAACTGGTCGCCGAAGTGCTTCTCCTTTTCCACGTCGACCAGTTGTTTGGCATCCAGGTAGGCCACGTTGAGGTCGGACAATTTCCGGACCCATTCGGCGCGTAATTCTTCGGCTTTTTCCACGCCCGCGCGGCAGCCGCCGATTTCCGTTTCCAACTGGGACATGGCGGCATGCAGGTCCTTTTGCTGCTCGCGCACGGCCTTTTCCGAGTTCTGGACGTGTTCCAATTCCAACTCGATTTTCTTGAGGTTCAAGTCGGATTCGGCTTTTTTCTTGCGCTCGCCGGACATTTCCTCACGGATGGCATAGAGCCGCTGGACCATGGCGTCTTTTTCCACCTTGGATTTCTCGAAAGTTTTGGAGTAATCGGCCAATCGGGCCTGTTCGGCGAACACGTTGACTTTTTCCTTGGTCTTGCCGCCGCTGACCAGACCGGAGGACTCAAAGAGCTCGCCGTCTTTGGTGACCATGCGGCACTTGCCGGCCCATTTTTCCGCCATCCCGAATTTGTCGAACACCACCGTGTTGGAACAGGCATACGCCACCGCTTTTTTGAATTGGGAGTCGAATTCCAACAAGTCGATGAGCATGCCCGCGGCGCCGGGTTTCTTGCCGTATTCATCATCGTGTGGGGGGGCTTGGATCTTGTCCAGCGGAATGAACGATACACGGCCCAAATCGTTGGCTTTAAGGTGGTCGATTACCATTCCGGCCGTCTTGACCGAATCCACCACCACGTATTGCAACCGATTGCCCAAAGCGACGCTCACGGGCAGGGAATAACTGGACGAGTATCGGACCAACTCGCCCAAGGTGCCGAAGATGCCTTTGTTTTTTTCGCGCAACGCCATCACGGCTTCAAGCCCTCGGGACGAGGAGTCCGAGGAGACGCGCAAGCGGCTTTCGGCCGTGGCGATTTTTTCCTTGAGGTCAAGCAATTGGTTTTCAAGCGAAGGCAGGCGTTGGTTGAGGTCTTTTTCCTCGGCAAACAAGTCGGCGAGATTCTTTTCCATCGGCGCCAAAACCGATTTGGCCACGCGGCGGGCATCGGTCAATTCCGTTTTTTTCGGCGCGTAATCGTCAAAAATTCCCCGTTTGAGCCGGACCAATTCCTGTTCCTTCACTTTTTCCAGTTCCTGTTGTTTGGACGCTTCCAACTGCAAGTTATTGAGCTGGTCCTTGCAGCCCTGCATGTCCTCTTCGTATTGTTGCATGCGCTTGCGGGCGTCAAAAAATTGGCCCGACATGGAATCCGATTTTTTCAACATCTGGTCCAATTGGCCCTGTTCGGATGAGAGGAGTTTGCGTACGGATTCGACGTCGGCCGAAAGTTGGGTGGATTGCCGCTCGAAACCTTTCATTTCATCCGAGGCTCGCTGGTGGTCCATGCGGATGGTCTTGCGTTTTTCATCCATCTTTTTCAATACGGCTTTGCGGTCCTCAATTAGACTCTTAGCCGATTCGATTTCCGACTGCAAGCCCCCGATAGTCCGCTGCAGCTCCGCATCTTTTCCTTGGCTTTTCTCAAGAATCGTTTTGCTCAACGCGTCTTTTTCCCGGTAGTGGCGGTCGATGGTGGCTTCCAGCTCCTTGATGGCAGCCTGCAAGGCGTCCACTTTGTTCCGGTAGTCCAGGTTTGCGGCCACAAGGGATTCGAATTGGCCCTCCATTATTTTGAGGTCGATGTGCAACAAGGTTGCGGCCAATTGGCGCATGCTTTGTTCCAAAAGAAGGTATTTTTCAGCGTTTTTCTTGTCATTTTCCAATTCAGCAAGGTATCCTTCACGTTCGGCAAAGACCGTCTGCGCGTCCTTGAGCTTGACATCGACTTTGCCCAATTCCAAAAGGGCTTCCAGTTTTTTCTCATCATATTCCGAGACATTGGCCACGAAATCGACCAATTGACGGCGATCTTTCGGGTTCATCTCGATGATACGCTGCACTTCCCCCTGCTTGATGACATGGTGTAGGGAGATGCTGTGGTTGGTCAGGAAATCCTCAAGAACGTACTTTTTTACGGCCCGCCCGTCCAACATGTAGCGAGTCTTGCCGTCTTTTCGGATAAGTCGGCGGATTTCATGGACCCCTTTGGGAAAAATCCTGCGGACCTTGCCCTTTTCCTCGATTTCCTGGACCGTGAAATCCGTAATGTCGTCCTCGACCAACAAGACGCAGACTTCTGCGACGTTGGCGTTCTTGAAAATCAAATCCTTGGTGCTCTTGACACGCAAGCTTTTGAGACGCATCTCACCGAGCGCAAAAAGCATGGCATCGATGGTGTTGCTTTTGCCGCTTCCGTTGGGCCCCACGATGGACGTAAACGACTTGTCCAATTCCAACGTCGCCTTGGAAAAGGATTTGAAATTCCTTAAAACGATGCGTTTGGCATACATGGCGTCAAAATCCCGAAAATCCCACCGGCGGCGGAAGCTCACTTAAGGACACAGCGGCGGTTTAATAGGCTTTTCCGAGGAAAAAAAAGAAACCGTAACGCAAAGGAAAAAAAAAGAAAAAAAACAGGGGAAGCCGGCATTCGACAACCATCCGATTACGTCAAACCCACCCACCACCCAAAAAAAGGACGGGTGAAAAAAAAAGAAACTTACCCGCATTCCAAAATGACTTGGCTTCCGACCTGCGAAATTTGCAGGACGTTGGAGCTTAACCGGCCCAACACCCGCTCCATTTGTTCGTATGTGAGTTTGCTGACATCCACTTTCATACCTTCCACCTCATTGCACAAAGCACGGAGGGGGCTTTAAAAAGCCCGGGGACAGTAGCTGGCCGGTGACACTGTCCAAGACTCAAAGGCAATGCGGATACAGCGGCAAACGGCAAACACAACCAAGACAAGGCCTTATGCGATTGGTCAAATCGGAAAAAGTGAAGTGAAATAGATGCACGCCAGGCGTTCAGAATCCTTGGGGTTTGCGCCGGGTGAGGAAAAAGGCCGCTCCACCTAAGAGCAAGAGTAGACCGATGGCGGGCAGGGTCCGAACAAAGCTCGCAGGCATCACTGGAAAACGTCCGCAGACGGTCCGGACCATTACGCCCCGGCTTGGGCCCGCAAAAGGGCTTCCTTGATTGGGCAGACCACAGATGGGACATCAAATACCCGCCCGATGATGGGGACGGAGCGGCAATCATTGGCTGAAATGCGTGAAAGCAATTGGCGGTGGGTAAGCAACGAAATTCCACCCAGTTCACGCACGGAATCCAAATCATTAGGCGTCAGTGAAATCCATTCGCAACCCCGGACTAACGGGGTCAAATAATGAAGATATATGCTGTCGTTGACGTTCACCATCTCAACCCGGGAGGTGCCGTTTATCTGCAGCTCATACGCGTAGCGGGTCGAATCAACCAGGAACAACTCCGTTTGGCCGGGCGTGGAAATGAGGCACAACGCGCCCGTTGCGTTTGAATCGGGCCGGAGATTGGATCCATTCGTTTGATTCGGGGCGGCGATGAGACGGGAATCGTTGGAAAGCGGGGCCAAGGAACCGTTGGACGGGACGGACGAATTGACGGAATCGGATTTGGTCGGTTGGGTACAGCCAAAAACCAACAACGCAAAGGCAACATAGAGAAAAACATTCCGAAGTACGTTCATACGAATATCAACACCCTAATTCCAATCTTGGACAAACGAAATAAAAAACAATGCTTGACCCCAAGCGGGAGTGCTATAAAGCGATTACGTGAAGCAATACCTGAGGCCCATTGAGAAATTTCGACATATCCATAGCAAAAATCAAGAAAAAAATTAAAAAAAAATAAAAAAAAAAGGGAAGCCAATGGAACTTAGAGTCCCTTCGGCCTGCTTTTGCCTTTTCCGACAAACGCGTAATACGCGCCGCCCAGAAGCACCAAGGCACCTACGATATACCCCACCGTATTGTCTGCGCCAGCAGGAGTTGGAGCCGACTTAGACGGCTGAGTGGGAACCGCCGTTGCCAAGGGTTTTGCCGGTTGGGCCGACGTCTTTGACACCAACGAGGGGGCATTGAATTCCTTCAAAATGGCGGAATCCAGTTTCTTGGCGATTTCCACGGTAGCCACGAACGTCTCCTTGGGCGCAAGTGTCACATCCCACGTGGCGATGATGGAACCGGGCTGGACGGATTTGGGCTCAGGCACAATCTTGACCAGACCGGCCTCATAATCCGCGAAATCCAACGGCATTCGGTACGTGATTTCACCGTTGAATCCGGAAGACGGAGCCGAGTACGAAACGGTAAACTCCGAGGACGTTTCCTTGAACATGCCGGACACAACACTTGACGCACCCAAGGTTTCAACCTGGGCTTCCGGAACAGGAATTGGTGTTACACTGCGAATCGGAGGAACCGAATTGCTTTCTGGTACTACGGGAGCCGTCGTAGGCGCTACCGTAGGAACGGGCGTAGCACCCGTGGTGTGGACCACCGGGGATGTTGAAAAGGACAAAACGGATGAGCTGTTCAACAATCCATCGAAGTTCGTCGCATACCATTGGTATTCAACCGTTCCGATGTTGATGGTGGGAACGATTGCGCTCCACGTGCCATTTTGGATAGTACCGGATGACAACGAGGCCGTATAATTCGTGCCATTACCCAACAGAATCACACGCGTCAAACCGCGGCCGGCAATATCCGTCCAAGTCGAAGTAAACGTGAATGGACCGCAACAGGTCGTGTCCGAAGGCGCAGCAGTGGAGGCCAATTGGGGATGGGCGATTGTTGAGCGCTCAAAGCCAAAACCGGGATTCACGAACAGCACGCCCGAACTTGGGCCTTGCGAAAGCGTGCCTGCCACCACGTCCAAGCTATAGTTCGAAGACGTGGCAGTCAGCGGCTGCGTCGCTCCCACAACGGCCAATTCGGCCTGATAGCTGGATGACACTCCGGAGTAACCCGCGAGTAGGGCCGCAAAAGCGGCGAAAAAAAGAAAAGAAAAAACCAAGAAACGGTTCATAGTCAAATCACGCTCCTTAGTTGACAAAGACGTAGGCAAAATCAACATTTGCGCCACGCGTCGTCCCATTGGTCACGTTGATGTCAAAACCAATGCCCGCATACCGAGCCCCGATGTTGTACGTGCAGTTCGTGCAGGCATTATACGGGCTGATGAAAATCAGCGAGCTTGCCGTCACGGCCGAGTTCGGGATGGTCACACCGCTTTCGCTGTGGAACCCATCAGTGGAACCGTTGCCGTAGATGCGAGCCGTCGCATCCGCACCACCAATCCAGTTACCGTTACCCGTAGCCGAAGCAACGGTCACATTGTTGAAACCGTTTCGGCGGAGTTCCAAGGAGTTGGTCGTGAGGTTTTGGACCGTAACGTTGTTGTTGACGTTATTCAGGAACACACCACCCGTATAGGTGCCGGAAATCCGACCAGAACCGACGGTACCATTGGCCAAGTTGGAAGCATCCAAAGAGGTCAATGCACTGCCGTTGCCGCGGAATGACGCATTGTACGTCGCACCAGTGTAATTGTTATTCGCACCGGAAAACCAAACATCCGACGAATACGTACCCGAAATACGACCAGAAGCCACAGTACCATTAGCCAAGTTAGAAGCATCCAAGGAAAATATGGCCGAACCGTTGAAGCCGCCGACCAAAACTGAGCTCGGAATGGTTCCGTTGATGATATTGGACGCATCCAAATTGGTCAAAGCCGAACCGTTACCACGGAATGAGGCGTAGTAGGCCGCGCCCGTGTAATTGTTGTTTGCGCCGGAGAACACCAAATTACCAGAATACGTACCGGAAATACGACCATCAGCCACAGTGCCATTAGCCAAATTCGACGCATCAAGGCTCGTCAAAGCACTACCGTTACCAACGAACGCCGCAATACCCGACAAACCGGTATACTTGTTGTTAGCATTGCTAAAGTTCGTCGTGCCCGTATAAGCACCAGACAAACGACCATCAGCCAACGTACCATTCACCAACTGAGACGCATCCAACGACGTCAAAGCCGAACCATTACCACGGAACGACGCAACATAGCTCGAACCGGTAAAGTTATTGTTCGCACCGGAGAACACCAAAGCACCGGTGTACGTGCCGGAAATACGACCATCAGCCACAGTGCCATTAGCCAAATTCGACGCATCAAGGCTCGTCAAAGCACTACCGTTACCAACGAACGCCGCAATACCCGACAAACCCGTGTACAAATTGTTCGCATTCGAGAAATTCGCATTCGAACCATACACACCGGACAAACGAGCAGCCGGCAACGTACCATTCGCCAAATTCGACGCATCAAGGCTCGTCAAAGCACTACCGTTACCAACGAACGCCGCAATACCCAATAAACCCGTATACTTGTTGCTGGGATTTGAAAGATTCACATTGAACGAATAAACGCCGGCAAAACGAGCATCACCAAGCGTACCATTCACCAAATTCGAAGCATCCAACGACGTCAAAGCCGAACCATTACCACGGAACGACGCAATGTAAGACGAACCGGTGTAATTGTTGTTAGTACCGGAAAGCACCAAAGCACCCGTATAAGAACCGCTCAAGCGGCCATCAGCCAACGTACCATTCACCAAATTAGACGCATCCAAAGAATTGACTGAAGAACCGTTGAACACATAAACAGTCGAAGTACCCAAGCGCGCAGCAGGAACAGTACCATTCACCAAGTTGGAAGCGTCAAGGCTGGTTAAAGCCGAACCATTACCACGGAACGAAGCAATGTACGACGAACCCGTGTAATTGTTGTTCGAACCGGAAAACACCAAAGCACCCGTGTACGTGCCAGAAATACGACCATCCGCAACCGTACCATTCACCAACTGACTCGCATCCAAAGAGGTCAATGTACTTCCATTACCGCGGAAACTACCCATAGCGGCATAACCAGTATAATTGTTGAACGAACCGGAGAAAGTAAGAAAACTCGTGTATACGCCAACCAACCGGGTGTCTCCCAAAGTTCCGTTCACGATTTGTGACGCATCCAAAGACGTCAAAGCCGAACCATTACCACGGAATGCAGCAAATGCACTTGAACCCGTGTAATTGTTAGTGGCACCCGAGAACACGACTTCACCCGAATACGTACCGGAAATACGACCGGAAGATACCGTACCAGTCGACAAATTCGACGCATCAAGGGAGGTCAAAAGAGTGCCGTTGCCGATAAATCCTGGGGCCGAGGATGCACCCGTGTAATTGGTGGCATTCACCGCGCCGGAGCGGACGAAGAAGGAAACCGGGGCCGAGATGTCATTTCCCGTGCCGGAGTTTTGCAAGATGTTGAGGACCGCACCGGAACCGGTGGCCGTCTTGTTCAAGGTAACCAAGCTTTCATTCAGAGTGCCGACGCCGAAAACGCGTTCGGACGTGCGGGCGTAAGGAGCAGAAGCGAGTCTCATGCGGGGAGTGAGGATTTCGCCGGAAACATTGATTTCAAGCCAAGTGGGACCGGTGAAGTTGACGCTGGAAAGGGAGGTGTTGTCACCGAGGTTGACGTCGAAAAATCCGTTCGTGACGGATACATTGTTGACGCCGGAGCGCACTTCCTGCCACAATTGGTTTCCACCCGTCACGGCGTCCAATATGGTGAAGTTGATCGTTTGGGAGCCGTTCAGCACGTTGCCGGTGGCATTGAGCAATTTGCCCTGGAGGGGAATGAGAACGGGTATTGCGGCGGCTGCAAAACCGATAAGCATCATGACGAACAACGATGCGACTACAGTACGAAATGCGTTCAAACTCATAACATCACTCCCACAGGTTGACTTAATTTTGGAAAAAAATTTAACAAATAAACCCGATTCGGCTTATAAAGATTGTCCAAAAACGTACAAAAAAAGTAAAGAAGGTTTTACTAAAAGTAAAGAAGGCGATACCTATTTTTCAAATTCGATTTTAAAAAAATACAAAAAAAATCAGGATAAAGGAAGAAAAATATATGGGAAAAAAAGCAAAACCGTTTTGGCCGATCAACGGACGGCAACGGCGCCTTTGTCGGATTCAGGTTTCTTTTTCAGAAGGACTTCCAGGATGCCGTTTTTGTAGGAGGCTTTCGCCGATTGGTCGTCCACTTCCGCGGGAAGCTGCACCACCTTGGAAAACGGCCGGCCTTGGTCCTTGACGTCCAGGTGCAGCCGGTCACCGCGCACATGGATCTTGAAGGCCGATTTGTCCACGCCGGGAATCTCGGCTAAGACCCGCACCTCGTTTTTGAGGTCCACCACGTCAACCAGCGGTTCGCGCTCCGGCGTGACTTTTCCCTGCCGAACGTTGCCGAATTGCTCGACATGGGGCTTGCCATCGGGTCCGACGCGCATCGAAAAGCCGTAGACTAATGGTTGGCCGGGTTGGCGCTGCATACCGGTTTTTGGGTTTTTGGAGGAGGGGGACTGGGCCTCGCCCATGCTTTGGCGCAACATGTCCTCGAATAGGGCGTGGAACTGGTCCAAATCCGCAAATGGGTCGAAATCGTCGTCGAAAAAGGAAGGTAAGCGTCCGCGTTTGGCCATTAACGTATCACCGGGATGATAGTGGGCATCCAACTATATTATGTTTGCGCCTGTCGGGCAAGGCGAGGTAGCGGAATCAGGACGGCTGCACAAAAACGTCCACGGAAAAAGCAAACACGCCATGGGCCAAACGATTGCAGAACGGAGTTGGCATCCAGGTCAAACGGGAAAAATTGATGCCGGAAAGCGAAAGGAAAAAAAACGAAATCAAACCGTTTACCGCAAAAACTGTACCAATGCCAAACGGTAACCAGAATCAGAATGTGTCAGTCGCTATCAGCCTCGTCATGCCCGGAAGGACGCATCCGTTTTAAGGCGGGCGCGGTCCGGATCCGTGGTTGTTCGCGGTCATCATCCACAAGGAAACGTGGGAACGTACGCTTTTAAGAAGCGCGAATAGGGGGACTTTGCAGTCCGGGTTTATTTTTTCTTGGCCGATTTTCCGTCTTTGCCGTTGAGCTTACCCATGAAGTAGCCTTCGAGGTGCGAGCGGGGGGCGGGTTTTTCCTTGAACGGATGCATCGGGCCGATGCGGTCCAGTTTTTCAAGCAATGCGCCCTCGCGCCGGCGGAAGGTGGATAGCAGGTGGCGTGCTTTGGCCGGGCTGCCGGAGGATAACGCTTCGGTAATCTGTTCCTTGGCCAAGGCCCGCTCCTCGTTGAGCCGGAAGACCAGTTCGCCGCGCACATCGAAGTTTTTGGCCATGCGGACTAAATTGGCAGGCGTGGACGGACGCTCGGAAAGAAGTCCCTGCACTTTTTCGGCGTGCTCGAACCAGGACCAAAGCGAGCGGGATAGGAAAAGGACGGCAAGTACCGTGTACAATCCGGGCAACAGCAGGTACAACGGAGGCACGTGTTGGCCGTAGAGCCAGCCGCCTACGAGGACGCCGGTAAAGACCATGATAAGGCCGACAAAGGCTTCAGCCGTTTTTTCGACCGAAGAGGGTCCAGCGAACCGCTCGACCAGCAAGGTGAACAAAAAGCGCAGTTCCTGGAACGTCCGGTATATGGGCCAGACCACCAAAGGCAAAATCAGAAGGGCCAAGGAGGCGGAGGAGGGCAGGTTGGGAAACGCGGGAAGCAAAATTTCCGAATTGAGGATGGCGCCCATGTACACGACGGCTAATGCGATGACGAAGTTGGAAAGCAGGCTTTTGACGGAAGACCAAAACGCGTCTTCGAATACGTGCGAAAGCCGTTGTGCGGCCTTCATTTCAACGCCCACGACGGACATGAGTTTGCGCACCCGCGCCGGATAAAGCGAAATAAAGTTGTCCGCCACTTTTTCGCGGTAGTTGAACAAAACGGGCATCAAAATCGCGGTGCACAACGTCATCATAAAGGCCAGGGAGATGATGTCGGCACCGTTGGGAATAAGGGGTGCTGCAGCGGCGGCGATGATGATGGAAAACTCGCCGATGGACAACATCAATATACCGGTGGTGATGGCCGCTTTGGTCTTGAAGCCCAATGCCGTGCCGAACACGCCGTAGGCCAGCATCTTGGAAAACACATAGGCGACCACCAAGGCGGCTAACAGCACGTATAAAATGGGCGCGGATGGCAAGGTGACGGTGACGCCGAAGGATACGAAGAAAAACAGGATGAAAAATTCACGGAAAAGGCCCAGCTCGTTCTTGATGCGTTCGCCGTACTTGGTCTCGGCTAAGGCAAAGCCGGCAAAATAGGCCCCCAATGCGCTGGATATGCCGAGCAATTCGCCGAAGTAGCCCACCAAAATGCCGACGCCGATGGCATAAAGCGCCATCTTGTCCTGGTGTCCCAGCTTATCCAGGATGTTCAGGGCGTAACGGGAAATCTTGCGTACGATGAAGAACATGGCCACGGTAAAAAGCAGGCCGTTGACCACGAGCAAATTAAGGGATTTGGCCGTGGAAAGACTGGACAAAAAGACCAACACCAAGATGGCCAAAAAGTCCTCGATGACCAAGGAGCTGACGGCGATGCGGCTTTCCGGCCAGTCGAAGATTTTCTTGTCCATCATGAATTTGACCACGATGGCGGTGGAAGCAAAGGGCAGCATGGCGCCGATCACCACGGCTTGCAAGTCGGTAAAGCCGAAGAATTTGGAAATGGCAAAGCCGGTGGCAAAGGCGGCGACGGATTCGACGAAGACCAACGCCAACGCGACGGCGCCGGTTTTCTTGAAGTTCTCTATGCTCAACTCAAGGCCCAGGTAGAATAACAACATTAAAAGGCCGATTTGTCCGAAAAGTTCGGCCAACCCTTCCCCCGGACGCAAAAGCCCCAAGCCCAGGGGGCCCAGAAATACGCCGGCTAGGATGTAACCCACGGAGGATGCGAAGCCCAAACGGGAAAGGATGAGGCCTACCAAGATGGCAACCAATGCGACGACGCCCAAGGTGATGACGGAAATCTGGGAAACGTCCAACGCCATGGTCAACAGCTCAAGAACGCATCGGCGCAATAAAAAGCCGCCGACGAACGGGAAAAACAAAAGGCGAAAGGGAAAATAACGAAAAACAAGGACAGGGGGAAAGCGGGTAAATCAGACGCCCAGAACCAGGCCGTCAAAACCGATTTGAAGCGTAGCCGAATCAAAGCGCTTGGAAAGAACGGCATGCGGCGAGGCGGAATGCGCCACGTGCAACAATACCGTTTTTTTTGCCTCGGTTTTTTCGGCCAACGCCGTTGCTTCCGGAATCAGCAAATGATTTCGCGTCTTGGTCACCATGGCCGCATCAAACTGGGCGTCGGAAAGTTCCGGATGGAACGGCCGGTAGGCGTGTTTGAACTGCTCCACCGATTCGAGCCAGCCGTCGGTCAGCAACAAATCGCAACCACGGATGGCATCCATCGTTTCCGGGGGCACGTCGGAACGGCAGTCCGTCAAGACCGCGACTTTCTTCCCGCCGTCTTCAAGAACAAAGCCGGCGGTTTCAATGGAATGGGACACGGGAACGGTCGTGATTTTGATTCCAGAGTGCCCGCCAATCGAAAATGGCGTCAACCAATCGACTTTGTGAAAATCGAACAACCGGAAACCGCGCAAGTAGCCGTACGCGTGTTCGGA
This sequence comes from Microcaldota archaeon, assembly GCA_016212375.1. Classification (GTDB taxonomy): domain Archaea; phylum Micrarchaeota; class Micrarchaeia; order Norongarragalinales; family Norongarragalinaceae; genus JACPGT01. Next base: position 2,278 of record JACRGH010000050.1, on the reverse strand, counting down.
AAAGACGTGCGCGATGCAATCCGGCCGGGCGTACAGCGGCACGGTATTGCCTTCGTAAAAGAAGTCACCCAATCCGGCCACATGGTCGTAATGCTCGTGGGTCAGCAACACCGCGTCCAGATCCTTGGAGGAAAATCCGTGTTGCAACATGGCGCGGCGCAAATCAGGGGATGCGTCAATCAAGACGTTTGTTTCGTTCGACTCGACCAAAAGTCCGAAACGTTTGCGCTCGAAACCGGATTCCAACGCCTGACGGCACGTGGCGCAATCACAGCCCACTTTGGGTAAGCCGCGCGTGTCCCCGGAACCTAGGATGGTGATTTTCATAGGAATACACAAAACAAAATGGATGAACAAAAAGATTACAAAAACCAGATTAGTCGGTGGACTTTCGTTCTTTTTAACTTCCCGAAGCACAGAATGGATAGTAAGGGCCCGTAGCTCAGCCTGGATAGAGCGGCTCCGTCCTAAACCGGATTGCAACATCGCACCCCGGATGGATTGAGGAGCAGGCCGGGGGTTCGAATCCCCTCGGGCTCGTTAAAATTACGCCTTATTCTTCATCGCTTCCAATTCCGAAAGCAAATTCCATACCAATGTGCGCGCATGCATCGGCATGTTGATGTCATTGGAAACTTCGTCCAAGGCATAGACGGCATAAGAGACCTTGGTGGAGAACTCGTCGTTCCCATTGAGGCGGTCGCGGGCGGTCGTCATCTTGGTGCGGACATTGCGGGGGACGGAATTGTCATTGACCAGCATGTCAAAAAGGGGGATGAGCCGTTCGAGTTGTTCGTCCATAATGAAATTCACCGCGGTGCGCTTTGGACAAAAACGCGTTGAAGCTCCGATTCCGGGACGGTTGGCGGTGACGGACGCAAAAATGATGGGCGTCGGTTCGTCGTTTTCCGCGAAAAGCAGCGTTTCTGTCGTTACTACTGTATGGGAGTTGTACGCTTATAAACGTGAACTACAACAGGCCGAAGCCTGGCGTTTCCTGCGTCATCGACGAGACATTTGCCTCATTTCCACAGGCGTTACTTGCCGGCGTTCCACCGGTAGCTTTTGCAAGTATATTCAAGGCAGCATTCAAATCCCGATTTATCACCAAGCCGCAATTTGAACACGAATGGACCCGGTCACGAAGCTCCTTTTCCACTAGGTTTCCGCACGTACTGCATTCTTTTGACGTATTTTTAGGATTTACAAACACCACCTGGCAACCGGCGCCTTCCGCCTTGTAACCAAGCATATTCGCAAACATGGACCACGATACATCATGGATGAATTTTCCAAAACCACCTCTTGACATTTTCCGAACATTCAACTTTTCCAAAGCAATCAGCGAATAGGTATTGACCAATCCGGTGGACAACTTGTGCAAAAAATCCCGACGGGCATTGGTAAGTTTTTCATAACCAAGCGCCAAACGAACTTTTGCCTTAAACCGATTCTTGCTTCTCTTGACCTTCTTTGACAATTTTCGATGCAAAGACGCCAACTTTCGTTCACGCCTTCTCAAAAAGCGGGGATTCGGCACAACCAAGCCATTTGAAAACGTGGCGAAGTGCATCAAACCCAAATCAAGCCCCACTACCGGAGATTCATTTTCCCGGGGTTCCTGCAAAAGTCCTTCAACGGTGAAAATGGCAAACCACTTTCCCGACGCCTCACGTTTCAACGCCAATGTCTTGATTCTGCCCTTGACTTCCCGGTGCTTACGAATGGAAATCCAGCCAAAGGGCGTCACATTCAAACTGGCGTTCAAATGGAAACCGAATTGCGGGTAATACATACTCTTGACGCGGTCGATTGATTTAAAACGCGGAAAACCGACCTTGATGCCCTTAGTTCTTAATACGAAGAAACGTATTAGAGCGCCGTGCAAGCGATGGGCAATGCATTGTCCCGCTTGGGCATACAAACCGGAACCTTTGGATAAACCCTCCAGCGTCCTAATTGAAGGTAAAAAGCCGAAATCCGAATAGAACTTTTTGCAATGCTCAAGGGATTCATTCCACAAATTTTTGGAATACACCAAGTGTTGAACCATCAAACGTTTTTGTGTCTTGCTCGGATACAACCGAAATTTGTACGCCCGCACGGATATCCACCAAATCTATCGAAGATAAAAGTGTTGTAAGGGTTTAGTTTTGTAGGTCGACCGAAAAGCGTAAGTTCTACTTTTTCGTACCTCTTTTGCTTGGGCGTCCCGACCAGGACGCCCCGCGCAAAAAAAGGCCCACCCGCCATGACAGACGAAAAATACGTACGCGAG
>JACRGH010000045.1 GCA_016212375.1 Microcaldota archaeon | reverse complement strand
GCCCAGGCGTTTCAGCGGAAGATGCCGCCGGAAACGCTGGTCGGTTTGTTTTTGAAGCAAATTGACGGACTCGGAGGGTGAAATTTTTATGGAAACCTTTAAGGCAAACCAACCGCGAAATAATAACCGGGCTCAACAGTTGGCGGGTTTGGAAGACGAATGAAAAGGCAATGCAAAAAGGGCAAAAAGCACCCGCAACAGAAAGCCAAACATTTATTTTCTCAAGGCCGCCTCGATTGACAAAGCGCACGATTTAGCAAACGGCGCAATAGTCTTGCGAAACGTTCACGATTTGCGATACATCAACGGAGAGATGAACATGAAGCAGTTACTTGTTGTTCTGGACGGCGTCGGGGACTTGCCGCACCCCGATTTGAATGGAAAAACGCCATTGCAGGCCGCAAAAGCGCAGTACTTACAAAAATTAGCCAAAAACGGCACAGTCGGGCACCTGCGCATCGCAAAACACATCGCCCCCGAAAGCGATGTGGGCGTCTGCAGCGTCTTAGGGCACAACCCGTTCGTTGAACACGTCGGCCGCGGATTGTTGGAAGCCAAAGGCGCGAACGTGCCGTTCAAAACCGGCGACTTGGCATTGAGAGCCAATTTTGCCACGGCGGCAACCGACGGCAACACATTATTGGACCGGCGCGTAGGACGCGGATTGGACCAAAGCGATGCTAAAGCCTTGGCCGCCGAAATTAACGCCAACGTCAAATTGAGCGGCGGCGCCACATTCCAATTCATTGCAACCAAAGGGCACCGCGGGGTATTGGTCATCCATGAAAAGACCACCTCGGGAGAACACTTGAACGCTCACATCACCAACACCGACCCGGCCTACGAAGTCATCGACGGATTGGGCTCTGCCAAAAGCACGTTTGACATGAAAATCGCGGAGTGTGTCGCGTGGAAAAAAGAGGGAGGCTCAAAGCGAGCCGCGGAACTGGTCAACGAATTCACCCATAAATCGTTTGCCGTCTTGGAAAAAAGCGCGGTGAACGCCCGACGCAAATCCGAGAAGAACCTGCCCGCGAATTGCATCCTGTTGCGCGATCCGGAAAGCCAAGACAAAAAACTGAAGCCACTACCTGGAAAATGGGCCATCCTCTCGGAGATGCCGATGGAAGAAGGCATCGCGCAACTGATGGGAATGGCGATTGAGCCAATGTACCACGACAAGGACTTGGAAAAAGCATATCCTAAAATCGCCCAGCAAACCGCGGATGCCATTCAAAAATACGACGGCCTGTACGTGCACCTCAAGGGGCCGGATGTGTTCGGACACGACGGAGATGCCAAAGGAAAAATGAAAAGCATTGAGCAGATTGACGCCTATTTTTTCAAACCGCTTTTGGAAAAACTGGACCTCAAAGTTGTTCGCATCGCCGTCACCGGCGACCACAGCACGCCCTGCACGCTATTTGCACACTCGGCGGACCCGGTGCCCTATTTGGTCAGCGGTGCGGGAATGGAGGCGGAAAACGGGCCGTTTGATGAGACCAATACCGGCGCCACCATCAACGGGTGGGACTTGATGCCGAAGTTGTTGGGCCGATAATCCTGCGTCAATTTGACGGACTCGGGGCGCGCCACGGGGAAAAAAACGGCAGGAGAGCGCTACCTTAACGGAATTCAAGGAGCGCTTAAAAAGTGCCAACCATAAAATCAAGCATATGGTCTTGACCCTATTGTTCAACCTGGCCCTATTGGCCATCGGCTCCGGACTGCTTTTGAAAGGCGCCGAATGGGTCACGGATTCCGCGGCGCATGTGGCCCGCCGGTTCGGGACCACCAGCGTGGCCGTGGGACTGATTTTGGTATCAGCGATGTTGTCGTTACCGGAAATCGTGGTGGCCGGCGCCGCGATGTTCAAAGGCCACCCCCAAATCGGCTTAGGCGCCCTTTTGGGCTCCGTCATCATCAACATCGGCCTGATTGTCGGCGTCTGCAGCATGATCAAACCCTTGCGCGTCAGTCGCGTCATGCTTTTGCGGGATTTGGTATTCATGATGGTCGCCACTATCATCGTGGTCGCCATGGCCCTGAACGACGGCAAGCTGGACCGCGTCGACGGCACGGTTTTTCTGTTGTTGTTCGTCCCCTACCTCATCAACGTCTACCAGCAGGAAAAAGTACTGGGCAAAAAAGAGGCGCAAAAGGAAGGCAAGCAAATCGTCAACACCTTGGAATTGGTCGGAAAAATAGGCATCGGCGAATTGAAACAGCACTACGGCATCGGCGCGTTTTTAATCGGCGGCATTGCGCTCATCGTAGGCGGCACATTGTTGACCGACGCGTTGATTTTCATCAGCGGCACCTTCGGCATATCCGACCTCATCATCGGCGTGACGCTGGGCGCATTGGGCCCCTCGCTTCCGAATTTGGCCGCCGCCGTGCAGGCCACGCGCCGCGGATACGAGGAATTGGCCATTTCCGAGACCATCGGCTCGAACATCTTCACATTATTGGTCAGCGTGGGACTTTTTGCCGTCCTTGCGCCCATGACATTGGCGCCGTCCAGCCGGATGGTCACGCTTCCGGCACTGCTCATCATCACGTTTTTGTTCATGGGCTTCACCATCAAAGGCACGGTGACGAAGCGGGAAGGCGCGGTTTTGTTGGCGGCGTACGCGGTGGCGGTCGGGGCGGAATTGGTCTACGCGGTGGCACATTGAGCCATCAATACACTCACACTTCAAGCGAGCACCACAAACAAAGGTAGCGTGATTTTTTATATTGAAACAACCTCATACCGAGTATGATTCCCACAACTGCCAGAATGTTTGAACAATCACGAGATTACACGCACGAACAAGGAAAACACCAAGCAGTCGAATTGGCCCACGGAGCAGTGATGTTCCACCTGGCCGCAGGACAGGAAGATGAAGCGAAGCACGCCATTCGAAAATTCATTAAAATAGTTGACAAAACCCCTAATACGGGGGCGGCAAAAACATTAGGTAGCATTCTAGCCATTGCATTGAAAACACCAAAACAATGGGCCGCCATCCAGGATGGGGTGGCGTGGCTGAAAAGGCAGCCCGAATTCCAAAAAATAACACACGAAGGAGAATTGGACTTAAGAAAAATACTCCAAGGAAAAAGCGAAAGGGGGGAACGGGAAAGAAGCAGATGGGCGGCGGCGAAAGCGGAAACGGCCTATCGGGCGCGCGAACCTGCTGAAAAAGAAAACCCCGAACAGGAGGAAATGCGAATGTTGCGTGCGGCCCGGGCCGCATTAGAATATATGAAAGTTGACCCAAAGCATCCAGATGGGATGCCGCTCAGCTATCAGGATGCTACACGGAAAGAAACGCCCTGGCCTACCCGCCACGCTGGTGCCCTCCAAACAGAGATGATTGCGTTCATGGGTCCGGGTTTAATGGGGACCAAAGCAAGCCAAAAACTAAATAGGTCAGGGAAATTGGTGGAAGATTTAGAAAAAAATGGATACAGCTACATTGAAGCCAGCAATGCGGATATCATCATTAAAGCATCGTTGAGTTACTTCGCACAGGCCGCGTTTCTGGACAAGCTCCACGCAAGTTTGAAGTTGAAAATGGGTTGAGATGCGCCCGGCCCATTAATTCCTAAGGCAGCCTGAACTTCGCCAACGGCACGCCGTCCTCTTCAATCCGCAACAACTGGTTGTACTTCGCCGTGCGCTCGCCCCGTGCCGGCGCGCCCAGTTTGATCTGGCCGCACGCCATTCCGGTGGCAAGGTCGGAAATGAACGCATCATCCGTCTCCCCGGATCGGTGCGACACCATCACGTTCCAACCGAAGGACTGCGCCTTCTGCGCCGCGAGCAGGCTTTCAGTGAGCGTGCCGATTTGATTGACTTTCAATAGTAAGGCATTGCAGCTCAATTGGGCGCGGTCGATGCGCGCCGGATTCGTAACCAGTAAATCATCACCGACCACTTGACATTTACCCGAAAACGCGGCACGCAAGCGGGCGAAATCCTCAAATGCATCCTCATGGAACGGATCCTCGATGCTGACGAAACGGTATTGGCCCTGCAATTCGACGTAGTGAGTCAGAAGCTCGTTGGCAGTCAGGATTTTTCCGTCCACAGGGTATGCACCTGTTCGCGAATCGCGGAATTCGGAAGCGGCGCAATCCAGTGCCAACGCCATTTTTTGCGAGTAGCCGTTTTCCTCGACAGCCCGCCAGACCAAATCCAACGCCTGCCGCACACTGGGCACATCCGGCGCAATGCCGCCCTCGTCACCCACGTTGCCCGCAGGGGCACCAAAGCGCGTCACCGCGTCTTTTTTGAGGGTTTGATAGGTTTCCGCCACCATTTGCGTAGCCTCACGGAACGTTTTGGCGCCGGTGGGCATAATCATGACTTCCTGGATTTTCAAAGAAGTTCCCGCATGTTTACCCCCGTTCAGAACGTTGGCAAAAGGCAGGGGGAGAGCGGGTTTGCGCATCAATGTGGAAGCGAGGTGGGCGTAAAGTGGTTTTTTGCCGGCAAAAGCGCGGGCGCCGGCCAAACTCATTGCCAACAAGGCATTGGCACCTAATTTGCGCTTGTTGGGCGTGCCATCGGTTTGAATTAAAAACGAATCAAGTTCGGCCTGTGTTTTGAACTCCTTGCCGTTGGCCTTTTTCCCCAGTTGCCAAACGTGGTGGGTCGCTTTTTGGACCCCCTTGCCATGGAAGGCCGGGTCACCGTCACGCAATTCGACCGCTTCGTGGGTGCCCGTGGAGGCGCCGGACGGGACGGATGCACGGAACCATTGGCCATTGGACTGCAATTCGGCCTCGACCGTGGGGTTGCCCCGCGAATCCAGTATCCAGCGTGATTTGACGGACGTAATTTTCACATTGACCACCTATTCCAAAAAACGGCCGCCAAATCCAAAGGATTGCACTGGGCGCGCCGAATGCTCTCATTACGCGGTCGGGCTTAAAAAAACGAAGAGGCGGAAAGGGGAGTGAAATACGAATCTCAAATAAGGGGCTATAAATCAAAACACACCCCACCCACCCCTCAATTCCACTAATCGGGTTATTTTGTCAGCCGCGGACGGGTAGGTAAAGTCAAGGACCGGGCAAGGCAACCACACATGGCGCAACCAGGCTACCAAGTGCAGCTTCAATCAAACAATATGAAAAAAAGAATCGATGTTTTTTTTGTTGTTTTTTGAAAAATAACAGAAAAATGGTTTGTATTTGGGTTTTTTAAATGAATGAAAGGATTTGACGGTTGGGGTAAGTTAGCGCAGGGGAAAAAAAACCGAAATGGAGTGATAGAAAGGAGTAAAATTAAAACCAATAAAAAAAGAAATTAAAAAAAATCAAAAACAACAACAATTAAACAAAAAAATAGAAATGGTTGTTCACGCCGTCGTCTGGTTCTTGAATTGTCCTTTGTATTCCGCTTTTCCTTTCAAATCATCAAACAACACTTGACAAATGATTGTTTTAGGTTGTAAATGGATGGTGTGAGGAGATAGATTGACTATTTCCAATACTTGATGATTGGACACGCCTGGTTGAATCAGGCCGGACGAGACATGAACCAATAAACCCAATCTTGCAAGCCTGCTTCTTCCTTCTATGAATGCGCATGTTTGATTGTCCAATGTCAGTTTTTCAAACGTCACGCCCAATACAAGCGCGCCTGGTTTCAATTCTAAAAATTGGTTGTCTTTGACTATGACTTCTTCATGCAATTCATCATTGTAAACTGGGTTTCCAAATACTTCCACTGGTTTGTTTGATTTTTTGATTCTCTTGAATTGGTTTCCTAATCTAAAATCAACAGAACACGAACCGACCAATTTTTGGTCGAATGGTTCAATCTTTATTTTTTTGGATTGGATGGCTTTCAAAATTTCAGGTTTAGCCCAGGGCATTGGTTTTCACACCGTTTTTTTGGTTTTGGGATTTTTTTTTATTTTTTTCTGAAATTGTTGTTTTTTCAGGTCGATTCGGTGAAGGTCGGTTTTTTGCGCACTTCGGTGTTCTTTTTTTGGTGGATTGGTTTTTTCTGCACCCGTGCTGCACTCCAAAACAACCGATTACTGGAAGTAAGGGGGGTGTCCCTTAAGAAGATTGTTGGTGACGGCGGCAAATCAACCGGGTTGCCCTCATCCGCTTTTTGACTTTTCTTTCCAATTCGTCCAAAAACCGGCATACTCCTCCAATGCGGTTCCAAACGTCCCGGAAAGCACAAATGCATGGCCACGGCGCTCTTGCCGTATCAATCCGCTTTGCTCCAAGGCCGTCAAAGTCAGATGAAGCGAGCTTTTCGGGACGCCCGTTTCGGCCAAAAGGGCGGTAAACGTGGCCGGTTTGTCTGAAAGCAACGTTAAAATCTGCACTGCCAGTTGCTTCCGCTTGGTCGAAAATGAAAAACAGCGGTCTATTAGGTCAAACAATGTGAATTGGCCCGTTTGGATGCGGCTTCCGTCCGCCAGGTCGACGCGTAGGTGGGCGAATTGTTGTTTGGAATAGTTGGAAGCCACGTTTTTCAACCCGTGTTGGCGGCGTTCAGGCCGTCTTGCGCTCGTCCGATTGCTGCCGTTTAATCTTCCAAGTCTCAACCAAACTGGTCCACTCTCTTCCGATGTGCTGGAACGCCTCACCGAAACGTGCCGAAGTCTTCAAAACCATCTTGTGCCGCTTGTCTTTGTCATCCTGTCCGGTGGGGTTGCGCCGCTCGCGGGCCAAAAGGCCGCACCTTACAAGCTTGGGAATGACGAGGTTGCGCAATGTGGAATTCGCCGCACCATTTTCCTTTTGCCACGCCGATATGGCTTTTCCATCCATTTCCCCAGTTTGGGCGATGTGACGGATGAGCTTCATGGCGATGTCGTATTGCACGGCTTGCAAATGCGGCGGAAACAACAGCTTCAAAATGTCTTCAGCGTCCCAGCGGGCGCCTAAACTCATGGGCAACTTGCCGTATTCAAACAGAAGCGACTTGCGCGAGGGCAAACCGCGGGTACGGGGGCCGTTCATGATGGTGTTCTCCGTACCGTCAAATTATCGGTAAACTGGATTTCTCCAGCTTCGACTTTTTGTAACATCCATCCTATTACGTTTGCATGTATGTTTCGTATGGTCTGGTCGAACGCGTGGCCCTTTAATGCCGCCAATTCTTTGTTTTTTGGTATTCCAAGATTCCGGACGTCTCTTCTTGAAACTCCCCCCGCTATGCCGCGCAACCGGTCCAATGATTTTATCGTCTTTGCCATTCGTAAGATGAGGCTCGCCTGGCTTATTCCCGGTCCCCGCACTCCAAAACTACGAAGCCGGGCGTTCAACCGTTCTTCAAATTCTTCATCTGTTCGGGCGACTTTGGATGTTTTTTCAACATGTTCACGTGCCACTGCAAACCGCTCTTGGTTTTCCGGGTGTTGGACTATCATCCGTGCTATTTTTCGCATACTTTTTTCACCCTTTTGGCCGTCTTAACCCTTTTGCCTTGTCTTGGCCGGTGGACGCCCTTTGGCCGTTTTGGACTGGTATTGGGCTTTGATATTGTCGGTGGAGGTTGGGGTTGTATTCATCGTGTTTGTATCACGCGTGTTAGTGGCGGACGATGCGGTGGCCAATTCCCGTATCGCCCCCAAATCCGCGGCGGTATCCTCCAATTCCACACAGTAGCGCAGCACGTCGTGCAGGCGCGCCCATTCCAATGCGGTTTTGGACCGAAGGGCGTCCATTTCAGGCGCAAGTGCGGCGGTCGTTTTTGCGGCGGAGGTGCCGACTTTGCCTTGGAAAAAGTTCGCCGCCGTCTGCTCATACGCGGTCCTTACCTTGGGTAACAGGTCGCGGCCGTGTTTGGGCCGTTCGGCCACGAACTGCTCCAATTCGTCGGCGATGTTTTCCAAAGCGTTTGCCGCTAAGGCTTCAAATTTGGTAACCGTTTAGTTTCGTAGGCGGTTTTCCGCCAAATCATGGACAAACTCGATGAAGTTTTCGTTCTGCAAACGCGCCGTCTGGAAAAAACTCATTAGCACGGCTGTATCGTTCGCGCCGTGCTCCGACTGACTCCAAAAACTCGTCTTACGAATCACGACCGCGGGGCGGATGCCTCGCTCTGCATTATTGTTCCCACTTTTTGCGCCCCGACGCGCGCAAAAAGTGAACAACTCGTACTGATGACGAGTCAGCCGTTTGACCAAGCGCTTGCAAT
>JACRGH010000044.1 GCA_016212375.1 Microcaldota archaeon | reverse complement strand
GCTCGCGTACGTATTTTTCGTCTGTCATGGCGGGTGGGCCTTTTTTTGCGCGGGGCGTCCTGGTCGGGACGCCCAAGCAAAAGAGGTACGAAAAAGTAGAACTTACGCTTTTCGGTCGACCTACAAAACTAAACCCTTACTATTTTTTCAAATTGCCGGACAAGGTTGTTTTGAAGAATGTAACTGACTGTCCCTTTTTCGGCATCTTGAATGAGTGTTTTAAGTTGCCCATTCAATTCATCGTATTGGTCTTTTGCGGGCTTTCCAGTTTTGGTCCGGCCGTACTGGTTTTGTAATTGCTCAAGCTGCTTTACCAAATTGCCTTTGAGACGTTCATCGTCGCGCCTCGAAGGATAAGCTGCGGTTTTAAGTTTTATGTTAAGTGAGTTGATTTGCTTGATTAATTTGATTTGCGTTTCCAAGTTGGTTTGACGGACCGAATCGATTGAATCTTGCGTTTTCGCTTTTGTCCGAAGATACCCGCCCGGAGCTGGTTCCCTCATCCAAATCCGGTTGGCATTTAAAATATTGAGAATCTGACTTTTTGCCTTTTCGTCACCGCTGTATTCCATCAGTTTACGGATTTGTTCTTGGGCAGAGGTGGAGCGATAGAAATCGCGGACGCACGTCGGGTCCATGGCCATGATCAGCGGAAGTGATTTCGTGGCTTCCCGTGCTTCGGTCATGGCCTGGGTGAACGTGCTTACTATAAATTTGTCTTCGGGTTTTGGCGTAGGTAGTAAAGCCGCTTGGATGGCGGTCGTACTCGACAGAATTAGCAGCACGGCCCCTAATATTTTACGCATGGAAATAAACTCGATAAGCGCGAATATAACCCCGGCATTCATGTCAATTTTCGGAATTTTTTTGAAATTGCCAGTGAATTGCATACCTGTATTCGGCTTACCTAGATGCCAGCTTCACATCTTCGCTCGTGACCGTCTTGCGTCCGGCGTGCTTGGACAACTGTACTGCCTTTTGGGAAATCTCGACGCCCACTTCTTCCAACACGTCGGCCAACGCTTCGGCGGCATCCTGGCTCACGCGTTCAGCTCCGGCTTTCCGGATGAGGCGTTCGACGGGTGCAATCGGTAAAATCGGCATAGTGTTTCTCCCCACTTCATTCTTGATTTTATCTGACTTGAATCCGCTTGATTTCTGCGGCTTTTTCGAAATTTGACTATCCCGTAACCGCTCAGAGCAAATTAAACCTTCCCCTTACTCCGATTGGCGTATTTGTATTCCCGGCATCCTCTCCCAAGGAGTTGCGGGCAACTCTTTACCGAATCCGGCTTTTTAAAAAGGTCAGTTCCTGTAAAGCTTAACCCTCCATTGCTCTTGCGCCGATTTTTTCCGAAACCCAATGCATGGCCGTGCGGGCGTGGGCCTCCTCTTCCGGTATCCGCTTTTTTTTCAAGCCCAGCCACCTCCAGTCCCGCTGGGTCCTAAACACGGTTCCGGTATCCAAAAAAATCCGCAATTCAGGATGATGGTCGCCCGCGTTTTGGCCCAATTCGCCCTTGGTAATAATACGACGTTAAACTCTTTTTGGGCGTTTTCCAAAATGCCCTTCAAACGGTCCACTCCCGCTGCGTCATTGATTCGTATGTGTACGGCTTCGGCTTCCGGCATTTGGATTTTCCCGATTCCAGGCCGGTTTGTCCTGATTCTTTCGGTGATGAATCGTGCCGGTGCCTTGGGTGGGAAGCGTTCCTTGGCCTCTTCCAAAGAACCAGCCGGCCGCTCATACGCCCGTTTTGAAACCGTCAAACGTCCCGGATAATGCCGCTCAAATGCTTCCCAAACCGTTTCATGCACCATTACTTCAAATTGCCGTCACGCGGATTATAATCTTTCACTTGCCCAATGATTCACGCATGCTTGACCTCCGTTTGCTCAAAGCCCACGTGGAAAAACGCGACTACCAATTGCAAGCCGCGCAAAACGTCATTATGCACAACACGTTGGTCGTGATGCCCACGGCGCTGGGTAAGACTTTTGTCGCGGCACTGGTCGCGGCCCACTATCTGTCGGTTGCGCCAACCAAGAAAATCCTCTTCCTTGCCCCTACGAAGCCCTTGGTGGACCAGCAAGCGGGACGGATGCGCGAGGTGCTGGACGTGCCTGCGGATAACGTAGTGGCCGTGACGGGCGACGTCTCTCCGGATGAGCGCCAGGCATTGTACCAATCCGCCCAAATCATTGCCGGCACGCCGCAGACCGTGGAGCACGACGTCTTGGCGCGTAAATTGGTCCTCTCCGATTTCAGCTTGGTCATCTTTGATGAAGCCCACCGCGCCGTCGGGGAATATGCGTATGTTTTTTTGGGCGAAATGGCCCGCGCCACAACCGCCCGTATTTTGGGCCTTACGGCCTCGCCTTCATCGCAGAAAGAAAAAGTCCAACTGATTTGCGACAATTTGGGCATCAAGCATCTGGAACTCCGAAGGGAGTCGGACCCCTCGGTTTCCCAGTACTCCGCGCCTGTGAAAATGGATTTCGTTTTCGTGGACTTGCCTTCTGAGTTCAAGGTCCTCCAAACCCTGTTGAACCAGATGCTTTCCGAAACTTTGGGCCAACTCAAAGAAGGTGGATTTGCCGACTCGGCGGACCCGCACAAGACGACCAATCGTGCCATGTTGGCCATGCGCGGCAAGATTACCGCCGCCATTGCCCAGAAAAATCCCGCGGGTTACGCTGCCGCCAGCCTGAACGCTCGGGCCATGAACCTCTCGCACGGATTGGACCTGTTGGAAAGCCAAGGCGTTGATGCCCTTCACGCCTTCCTCCTCGGCCTGAAAGAGCGCAAGACGCAAAGCAAGGCCGTTGCAGGATTGGTTAGTGATTTTCGCATCACCAAACTCATCATCCAATCTGATGAACTTTTAAGCCAAGGTATTGTGCATCCCAAAATCGCCCGACTCAAGGCTATTGTGGACGAACAGGTCAGCCGGGGTAAGACGTTGATTGTTTTTGCCCATTTCCGCGATACGGCCCAGCGGCTGTCCGAAGAGCTTTGCCGATTGCCGGGAGTGACGGCTCGGATGCTCGTCGGCCGTGCCGGCATGAGCCAGAAAAAACAAAAAGCCCTGCTGGACCAATTCCGGGACAAGGAGTTCAACGTCTTAGTCTGCACCTCGGTTGGCGAGGAAGGTTTGGACATCGAAGCGGTGGACACCGTCATCTTCTACGAAGCCGTGCCTTCGGAAATCCGCTCCATCCAACGGCGGGGACGGGCCGGCCGCGTCCGTGCCGGAAACGCCATCGTGTTGCTGGCCAAAAACACCAAAGACGAGGCGTTTTTCTGGATTTCCCGCCGGAAGGAACGGCAAATGCACGACACGCTGGATTCGATGTCGCGGGACATGAGCCGGATTCGGCATGCGCAGAATGCGGCCGACAAGGCGGTGGCATCGGGTGGTGATGATGCGGACTCCGGTTCAAACGCCCCTTCAAACCCGGCTTCCGAAACAGACTCCACTAAAAAAACCGTTGGCGGGCAGAAAGGGCTGGGCGAATTCTGAATATCTCGGTCTCATGGTCGGTCACCGGCCAGCTACCCTGCTTTTGTTTTTAAGCCCAAATCGTCGGATGTAATCCGATACTTTATGGTTTCACGGATTGCTCCGTTCCAAAATCCATTCCCGCCCTTACGTCCACCCTCTGCACCCAATACCTCTGTTTTTAATACTACACTATACTATAGTATAGACATGGCAAACGTTTACCTGACGGACGAGGCGTATGCCCGGCTAAAAGCGGCAAAGAAAGAGGGTCAAAGCTTCAGTGACTGGGTCAAGGAAAATGCCAAACCCCATATCGATTGGGACCAATTCGTCGGCTGTTGCAAGGACATGGATATCGACAAAGCCATGGCGGAAATGAAAAAAGAGAGACGCAGGTATCTATGAGCCGCTACTTGCTTGACACCAGCGCCATCCTCCATATATTGCGTGGAACTCCCGAAGGCCTGAGAATCGCCCAGTTAATCCAAGATTCGGATGTCTTAACCAGCGTCGTGTGTTACTGCGAGTCCCTGAACAATTCCCATCTGACTTGGATTGAGCGTGCCGAATTATTCTTATCCAAGGTGACCGTGCTTCCCGTTGATTTATCCGAAGGGCAGTTGGCCAAGAAAATCCAATTTGAATGCCGCAAGAAAGGCAAAATGGTTCCCACGCTTGATTCCCTTGTCGCGGCGACCGCCATGAAAAACGATGCGGAAGTCGTAGCGGTGGATTCGGACTTTGAACGCATCGACGGCTTAAAGAAACATCTTTTCTAACGGGGTTTCCCATCTCGTTACGAAATCGTTTTAACCAATCGCCCCCTGTTTCAAAGAGGTGATACCCATGATGCGCCAAGCCAGTCTTTATGCCGTTCACAATTCACCCCATTCTGAACGCTTTGAAACCGCCTTTGAGGCGCTTAAGCAAGCCAATGATCGGGATCCCCGCTACCGCATTCCTTACGAAAATTACCATGACGAACGCCAAATCAACGGTGAAACCGTGCATGGCCGTTGGAATACGATGGGAACTCCTGGCCTTTCTACCAACGTCGATCTTACGCGACACATTTTGATTCCTTTCCGTCGCGGCCTGCTTCGAGCGGATGTGGCTCGTGAGTTGGTCAAAGCCATCATGAAAGATAAAAACAATTATTTTGCCGATGGCAATCGTTTCAAGACCGATGCCAAGGTCGAGGATGTTTTGGCCCATCTTGATGCCCAACGGAAATCAAGGAAGAACCATCCAGGTCCCATTGAATTGATTTTCGGTCACTATGATGACCCCGCCCGCATTAATCGCGACAATCCGCAAGTTCACTTGGTATTGACGCTTTTGGATGCGCCCGCGGACGCCAAGGCCACTCGCGGCGAATCTTACGTGCATGCGCGGATGTCCACGCCCGTATCGGTCCATCACCTTGGGAAGCAATCCGGCGGTGATATCCGTTCACGGCAAGCGTTCAGCATCCGCGACTACCCGACTGGTGCAATAGCTGCGATTTCAACCGCTCGGCGTCGCCTTGACGGTGTCATTGACGCCATCCGCTCCAAACTCCCCAATTGGAAATCAAGTCCCTTTGAACCCAGTCACCATTTGCAAAAGGATATCCACCATTATTACAATCGTGAAGAATCGATGACGTAGCAAGGCCCCTTTTCTTGATTTCTTTAACTCTTTTCAACTGTAGTTTATTTGATGCCCCATGGAACTTAATTTCGATGAAACGCTTACGCAAAACGGCCAACTCCAATTGTTCATCGACGACCGCGAGCTTCGGTCCGCCGTGGCGAAAAGTTTGTTCAAGAAAAACGTCGCTTTGAAGCCGGTCCGCTTGCCGGTGGGCGACTTTGTCGCGTCGTCCCGCGTGGTGGTGGAGCGCAAGACCGATGCGGATTTTGAAGCCTCCATCTTGGACGGCCGGCTTTTCGTCCAAGCCGGCGAGTTGAAATCGGCGTTTGAATCGCCCCTTATCGCCTTGACCGGTTCCACGTTCCAGCGTGTCCAACCCAACGCGCTTCGGGGGGCTCTCATTTCGCTTGCCGTGGACTATAAACTGCCATTGTTCTTTTTCGACACCGACGCCGAATTGGCCGACTTTCTCGTGGCGTTGGCCCAAAAAGAACAACTCGCGCCGGACCGGATGCACCGCATCCAATTCGCCAAAAAAGGGGACTCCATGCAGGACCAACAGCGCCTGATTGCAGAAAGCCTGCCCGGATTGGGTCCCAAGACGGCGTTGAGCCTGCTCCAACACTTCAAAACGCTTCAAAACATCGCCAATGCCGATGAGAACGCCCTGGAATCGGTCGAGGGCATTGCGAAGAGCCGGGCGCAGGGGATTCGAAAGGTATTTGAGGAAGAGTTTAGGGAATGATTAATCAGGTTTTCCTTTATGTCTGGCAATTTTTCTAACCTTCGTTCTCTGCGTGGAGCCCCGCGAATGGCCAAACTTCGTGCACGTCTCGTCGAAAAAGATATTATTAAAAAATTTTTTCCTTTAAGACATTGGTCAAAAGAACATGTTGCCGCTCTTTCCGCTTTTTCACCAGACCACTTGAAGCGCTTAACTTCGCTTACGCCTCAACATCTGGATGTCATTTCTTCTTTGTCGCCCCATCAAATGCACATGTTGGGTTCTTTTTCGCATGCATACCTTTCACAGATTAGCAAATTGAGTCCTGAAGATTTCAATAGTCATATGAATGTGTTGCAAAATTTATCAGTCGACGAAGTCGCTTCCTTGGGAGGTGTTTCGCCTCGTTTTCGTAAGCCCTTTATCAAAGGTCTCCCCCAAATGGTCGCGTGGGATCTTGCCCGTTGGAATGACCAGGAAAAACCCAAAATGGCCAGCGGCTCTATCCAGGTACAATACGGTCTTGAGAAAGGAGGGGGCCCGGAGGTGCCCAGCACCGGCGGAGATTCTTCGGATTTAATTCCTCTGGACAAGCGGAATATTTTTTTCACCTTGCTTGACTTTTCCGGTAAAGGCGCATCCGCCAATGAACCTCGAGGGATGTTCCAAGGTTTCCTTCGTGGCCACGTTTCCGCCGCTCGTTCCGCACTTCGTACGTTGCGCAAGAATATCAGCAAAGTCATGCGATTGAACCATGCCGTTTCCACACAATATTTAGATAATGTTTTGCGTGCTATCTGCAACAGCGCTGAGCGAACCCACAACCAACACTTCCCAGAAGTATATGCCCAGGGGTTAACTGGTTATTTCCAGCTTCGTCCCGAGGAAAAAAAGGTCAATTTTCGGTATGTTCACATGGGTTCGGAGCCCATCTACGTTCTACGCAAACAAGACGATGGCACATATCGTTTAGAGCGCCACGGTCATACGAACGGTGAAGATGGTCCAATCGCTTTGGGCCGATGGTTTGGCGGCGTCGGTCAGATGAACGATAAGCAAGGCAATGCCCCCTCCAATTTTAAGCTAGTGCATGAACTCGACTTGAATGTAGGCGACAAACTTGTGGGTTATACCGATGGCCTTTCCGATGCCCGAAATAAAGACGGCGACTTTTTTGGCCACGACAGAATCGAGCACCTATTGAAGAGAAATGCCCATCTTTCCGCCCAAGAATTGACTGCGCTTCTGAAAAAACACCGGGAAAAATTCCTTGATATTCATAAATATCCGCCCGATGACCTGCGCATCCGTGTTTTCGTGGTTCTTGGAAAATAAAAAGCGTCGTGAATTCTAGCCGCGCTAGTATTCTTGTCGTTGGACCTGCATGACGCAATCCGATCGTTTTTTTCAAGTCGGGTTCGAATCAATTGTTTGGTCTGCTTATGTTTACTCCTTCTTCAACTTCAAAATCGCTTCCGCCAAATCGCCCTTTGATTCGTCAAGCGCACTTTGCGCCTCTACTTTTGAGCAACCCGTCTCATCCATGATGAGGTCTAGGTCTGTTGGGGTGGCGTCGTCGGGGTTTCCGCTGGATTCGATAAACGTGCCGGACACCTGTAAGCTCTTTTGTCCCTGCATTTCCACCAGGATGACCTGCGCCGGCTCGACCACCATCTGAGAGCCGTCGGCCTTGTAGACCACGACTTTCAAGGCGTCCACGGGTTCGTTCTTGATGCCCATTTGTTTCATGATTTGAGCCATTTGTTTCGGATTCATGTTCGGTAACATATGTTTCACCTATTTGATTGGCGCACAAAATTGTTTTCTTTTCTGCAGGCCGCCTTTTCTTTTTGAAAAGAAAAGGTGACCATTTGGGCCATCTGCTTCGGATTCATGTTTGGTAGCATATGGTTTCATCTTTAGGTTTTGTTGTTTAATGTGTCTGGGACTTTTCGAATTGCCGGTTTTTCTTTTCTTCCTTGCGCTTTTCCGTAATGGATTTTTCTCGCGTTTTCTTTGTATGAATTTGGTTATCGGCGGGTTTTAATCAATCGGCGCCCCTTACCTCTTTGACATGACTCCGAAGGCCTTTAAGTTTTTCGACCACACCGCGGACATCCTCTATGAAGGATACGGGGCTACCTTTGAGGAGGCTCTGGAAAACGCCTCGTTGGCGCTGTTTGAGACCATTGCCGACCTCAAAAAGGTCAAAACGACCAAATCGGTCGCGATTCGGGAGTGGGCGCCCAATTACGACGAGCTTGCAGTAAGGGTCTTATCGGATTTGGTGGCCCAGCGGGATGCCCGCGGGTTGTTCTTCAAAACATTTACTGTGACCAACTTAGTTGCAAAAGACGGTGGCTTTTCTCTGGAAGGCGTGGCCAAAGGCTCGGCCATGAGTCCGACTGCCGGCTTGTTGGACGTCAAAGCCGTGACGCACCATGAGACCAAAGCGTTTGAAAAGAAGGGCAAGTGGACGGTCCGGGTTTTATTGGATATCTGATTTTGGAACCGGTTTTTTTTCCTTTGTCCGCCTGCGTTTTCTTTTCTTTTTTTTCCCTTGTGCTTTTTGGTAGTGATTTTTTTCTTCTGGAATTCGCGTTTTCGCTTCCTTTAAATCGTCGGGCTGCTTTGCTTTTCTTGATACCTATGCTTAAATCCTCATTTCCCTGCGAATTGGTCTCCTGGGATGACATGTACGAATACGGCCGCATCTTAAGCGGGAAAATCCGTGAGGACCACTGGAGGCCGGACGCAGTCGTGGCCATTGCCCGCGGCGGTTATGTGCCGGCCCGCGCGTTGTGCGACTTTCTGATGATTGACCGGTTGTATTCGGTCCAGGTGCACCACTGGGGCAATACGGGTCAGAAGAGCTTGCCAAAGGCCAAATTGTGGCACGCCCTTTCCGCCGACCTCAAGGGCAAAAACGTGCTGGTCGTGGACGATCTCGGCGATACCGGGCAAAGTTTTGACGTGGCCCTTGGCGAAGTCCGCAAGCACAAGCCCAAATCCGTCAAAACTGCAAGCCTTTTCGTGCTGGAAAATTGTAAGTTCACGCCCGATTACTTCGTCTCCCGCAAGCCGTGGAAATGGATGGTCTTCCCGTGGAACTTTGCTGAAGACGTATCCAACCTCGTGGCCGGCATTTTTGACGCTAAATCCGAGGACAAAAAATCGCTGGACATGGTCGCCGAAGAGCTCAAATCCAAACACGGCTTTTCCGTGCCAAAAGAGAAGTTGCAACACGTCATGACCGATTTGGTGTTGCGGGGCGTTTTGCAGCCGTATTGGGTGTCGGGGCATTTGTTGCGGTGGATGAGCGCGCAAAAGCCCAAAGGCGGGTTTCTGAGGGGCGGAAGTAAGATTAGTAAACGCTAACTTGGTTCCTTTTTGTGCCCTATAGCCGGCCGTTTCGGTGGCGTTCATTTTTTTCAAGAGCGTACGCTCGCCCTTCAAAATAAAATGAAAAAAAGTTCGCTTGGATTCGGTTTTAGAACCGCCGGTACGGCATGATTTCGTCAATCAGGTCGACTTGGCTCAACATCATGCGGCGGCAGCAATAGCGTTGGAATCCCAGTTCGTCCAAGACGACGGCGGTGTCTTCGGCTTGTCCGCCTTCCTCATGGCTACGCGTGCGCTTCTTGAATTCGTCGAACCACTCGGCGACGGGTTTGCCACACGTGAAACAGCGGACGGGGATAAGCATCTTTCAAAACACCTTAGTTGGAATCCTGCGGAATTGATTATGTTCTTTTGGGTTTGGAAAATAAAAAATCTAACGGTACGACTTGGTGAAGCGGGCGCGTGCACCCGGGCCACGGAACTTCTTCGGCTCGACCCGGCGGCTGTCTTCGACAAGGAGCGAGCGGTCCGATTCCATCATCTTGGCCTTCAATTCGTCACCTTCGTGGGCGACCAATGAGTTGGCAATGGCGACGCGGGCGGCCTGGGCCTGGCCCATGGTGCCGCCACCGTGCGTAATCACGAAGACATCGTATTTGGAGCCGTCCGTCATGCGGAGCGGCTCGGTGATGATCTGGCGAACGTATGCAGAGGGCACGGCATCCAGAGCAAGGCCATTGTAGTAGATGCGGCCGGTGCCCAATTGGACGCGGGCGCGCGCCGTGGCTTCCTTGCGCTTGCCACGCACCACGCCGATGCCTTTCTTTTTGCGGCTGGCGCTCTTTTTGGCTTTGGGTACGGCGGGAGTGGTTGTCGGTGCAGTTGGAGTGCTCATTTGTGGTTTTACCTCAAATTCAATCTGGATGAATCATCTAATGGTTTTTGTCTTTATGCGGCTTTGGGCGCCTTCCACCCAAGCCGTTCGCACACGACTTCCAATGAGACGCAGGTGCGGGCGCGGTCCTTGCCCAAATCACGGAACGGCTCAGCCGTCTCTTTGATGTCGACCGGCTTACCCATGTAAATGCGCAAGTTACCCAATGCCGCTTTCATGCGGGTGTTGCGTTTGGGCAACATGCCTCGGATGATGCGCTTGAGGAGGATGTCGGGGCGGCGGGGCCATTTGGCGCCGTGGTCCGGATTGGCTTTATCCGTCATCTGGCGGCGGCGGAAGTAAATGCCGGTCACGTATTCGGCCGTTCCGCTGAACACGGCTTTTTCGGCGTTGACAATGACGACGGACTCATTTTCAATGACCTTTTTGGCAACATACGTACCAAGGCGGCCGATTATGGCATCTGTGGCGTCAATGACAATCATATCTATATCACAATCTTGATATTTTTAGCGTCTGCATGCTTTTCCAGGAATTCCTGCAACGGCATGAATTTGGATTTGCTCTCCTTTAGGCCCTCCAAGGCCGACTGGGAGGCGTCGACGTATGCCACGGTCAGCGGGTGCGTCAATTTCCCGACGGCCAGCAATTTGCCCGCGATTACGACGGTGTCGTTGGCTTTTGTGAATTTGTCCAACCTGTACAAATTAACCTGCGCTTCGCGACGCTTGGACTTCAGCAGGATTTCGCGCACGCGGGCCCAGACGGGGCGTTTGGCTTTGCGCAGCTGGTTGATCAGGCGAAGTTTGACGATGCTTTCGGGTCCGCTTATTGCCATGTTGTTTTTTCCACCAAAAATATGCAGGGGCTGGGACTTTCATCCCTATGTTGTGAGGGATTTTGAACCCAGGCACTCGCTAGGAGACTAGCACCTCAAGCTAGCGCATTTGACCAAGCTCTGCCACCCCTGCATCCAAAAATCAATTTCCTCTTTATGCCGTTTTCACGAATTCCCCAAGCGTCTTGTAGCGCTCTTCCAGGATTTTAATGGCCCGGGAGAATTGCTGGCGCGCGGGGATGTTGTTGTATGATTCGACCAAAAATAATACGTCGTCCTTTTCGGGCGGCGAAACTTTTGTCTCGCACGCTTCGCACAATACCGAGTGCTCCGGCAATGATGCGTTCGGAATCTTGCCCATCAATTCAGGCTCCGCCGGTTTCATGGCGCGTGCGCACTTTTTGCATTTGTCCGTGAGTTTGAATTCCGCCACTTTTCCGAAGCTCCCAATGGCACTTTGGAATTTGGCATGCGTTTTAGCCGTTCCAACCGTGGCCGTCGCTTCCAAACGCAAGCGCTGGCCTTTACCTAATTTCATCAAGGGAATATGCATGAATGCCGGCACGATGACCTCGTCCTGGGATACCAAATCCCCGCTGTACACGGTTTTTTCCTCATCAAGCGCTTCCGCGTCCAATGAAAATGATACCGTTGAGTTGGCCGAGGTTTCCTCATATTTCAACGGAACCAAGCCCAACCGGTTGGCCATGTACTCGTTGAACATGGCGGACGTGTTTTCGTAAAAACTGATTTCGTCCATGGCAAACGCCGGCAAATCCGCAATCAGTGCGCGGCGCAAGGCGTTCAAAAAGGACAACCTAGCACCGCTAATCAGATACCAGGCGCGGCTTTGTCCGTTTTCAGCAAGCAATTGCACTTTCATAGCCATATGCGTTAACCTTGATGTTTGAATCTAGACACGGCGTCCGCGCTTTCCACCCGGGCGTTTGGTGCTGTCGGTTGGAATCGGCGTGACGTCTTCGATGCGTCCGATGCGTAAGCCACTGCGGGCCAAGGCACGGATGGCCGCCTGCGCGCCCGTACCGGGCGTCTTGGAACCATGTCCACCCGGTGCGCGCACACGGATGTGAATGCCGATTAGACCGCGCTCTTTGGCCGTCTCCGCCGCTTTGAACGCGGCCTGCATGGCGGCGTACGGCGAGCCTTCTTCGCGCGAGCTTTTGACCATCATGCCGCCGGATGCCACAGCAATGGTCTCCGCGCCGGACAAATCGGTGATGGTGATAATCGTGTCGTTCTTGGATGAGTACATGTGGGCCACTCCCCACTTGCCTTCCTTGGGTGTGACTTTAGTGGGACGGTCGTCGCGGCGGAACGGCGGGCGGCCTCCTTGGCTTCCTTGACCTGCGGGACGGGAGTTGTTTTCCATAAACATCAAGCTGCTTGCGCAACCACTTCAGAGGTTGAGGGTTCTACTTTGGCATCCGTTGCCACCGGCTTGCCTTCGACTTTGGCATTTTCAACCGGCGCGGTGGATTGGATGGGTTTTTTGTACCATGACACGTGGTCCTCTTCGGAGAAGCTGACCAAGTAAGACGGGGACGATACTTTGTTTCCATTGACTGCGATGTGGCCGTGCGTAATCATCTGCCGCGCCTGCGTCATGGTTTTAGCCAAATGCTTGCGCGTCACGATGGTTTGTAGCCGTCGGCCCAAGATGTCCTTGGTCGTCAACAGCAATACATCGTCCACCTTGGCATCGGGGTTCTGGATCAAGAACTTCTTGATGCGATCCAACAATTGGGCTTGCCGACGGTCCAAATCCTTGCCCTTGCTGGACAACAACCGGCGCGCTTCACGGCGGATGCGACGCAACATCGTCTGCATGCGCCACAATTCGCGGGCGTTTTTCAATCCGAACTCGGTGCGTAAGGCTTTTTCGTCGTCAATGCGCTTTTTGTCCCACAATCGCTTGGGGCCTTCAAAGCGTTTGCGCAATCTTCCAGGGTCTCCCATTCAATCACTTTTTAGCGTCTTTCTTGTCCCCAGTCGGTCCGGGGGCTGCAGCTTTAGCCAATGATTTCTTCATCACGCCGACCGTCATGCCTGAGCGGCCCGTCGAGCGCGTGCGCTGCCCACGGACTTTCTGGCCCATTTGGTGGCGCCAGCCGCGGTAGCTATGGATGTCGACTTGCTTGTCAATGTCGTTTTTAACGGAAAATTTGAGGTCCGCCATCACCCGGTGCATGGGTTTTCCCGATTCGGGGTCAATGGGGCGGTTCAACAAAAAGGTGGGAACGCCATGTGTGGCCGGGTTCTTGATGATGTCCTCGAACGTCCTGAGCTGTTCGTCCGTGAGGTTGCCGACCAATTCATCGGCCTTGAAATCAGATTTCGTAAGTACGATGCGGGTGAGCGACATGGACAAATTGTGACCGATGCCTGGAACTTTGCGCAATGCGTTTTTGACCGTGGTCTGGCCCGGCATATCCTTGCCCACGATGCGGATGATGCCGCGGAAGTTATCTTTTTCCTTGCCCGTTTTCTTGGCCGCGACCAACTTCGGCGCATTGGGGTTGACTTTCGGCGCTTCGCCCACGTTCTTGTTCTGGCCGAACTTGGCTTTGGTCTTTTCGGATTTTTGATCGTCGATCTTTTCCATTGTTGTAATACCTTTTTTGATACACGCGCGTAACGCGTTTGTTTGACTATTCGCTCAATTTCTGCGTCTTGAAAATAAAACGCCGGGACTGAGACTTCCGTAAAGCGAAATAAACCCTTATCCAGGATTAAATCAATCCGCTTTGATTTCGAACTCAGAAGGGCTTTCGCCCACAGACTTAATGGCCCGATGACGACCCAATGGGTCCTTCCTTGTAGGATGTCGGGTTTCCAGGTCTGCGCATTGCCGTTCTGCCATCCCGGCGCGAAGAAACAACTTCTTGCGTCCGCGGATATTTAAACCTTTAAACAAAGGCAAAACGAGCTTATGAATTCCTTCTTTGTGTTGGATGGGGGAGTTTTTAAATGAATCGGGGGTTTGAATTGCACGGTGCAGCTTGGAACTGACCTTGACGTTATGCCATTTTCATATTGTTCATAGTCTTGATGGTGTATGCGGTTTTGGCGCATGAATTGGAGTCTTTGTTGCTGACACTGCCGGCATCGTATGACGCGAACGCGCATTCGATTGAGCCGTATCGCTTTAGCTGATATGCGATGTATCGGGTTCCGCCGCAAATGTTCTGGTAGGGGTCAAGTCTGTTTGTCACTCCTTGCCCGGAGGCGGTTCCGGGCATCAATTGCATTATTCCCTGTGCTCCTGCACTTGATAGCGCATCAAGCTTGTAGTTGCGGGTGTTTCCTCCGCTTTCCGTCATCGCAACCGCTGTGTTGATTCTGGAATCGATATGTGCCAGTTCCGCGGCTTTTTTCAGCATGCAATCGTAATCCGTGCTTCCGCATGATTTGGCTTGGGACACGCAATCCGCGGTGTTGAACACCCTCACTTGATTCACATCTACGCTGACCGCTCCGCCCCCACTTCCGCCTCCACCTTCGGCTCCACCTCTTCCTTCTACCGGAGTCAGTGCCCCTAATTGGCTAATTTTACCCTTCATGGTCTTCAGGTTGTTATCCCCGGGGTCGGTGCGGGTCTCGCTCCCGTAATCGGAGGCCGTATTGTCTTTGTATTCGGAATTGGTTTTTTTGCCGCCGTTGAACGATTCATGGCTGAAGACTTTTTCAAGTGGAATGGCGCACTGGGCCATCAATGCGGCGGTCAATTTCGAAGCCGTGTCCAGTGTTTGCGTTTTTGCCGCTAGGTCTTCGGCCGTCTTGGCCACCATTTCAATGTTGACGGACTTGTGATTGGCGCCAAAAGTGCCCCGTGAACGCACGTTGATTGGAAGAATCTGGTAAATGTTTTTGCCGTCGACTTCGAAATGGCTGGCTTCGCCGGGTGCTTCCCCCGCCAAACTGGACGCAGTGACGAGATTCCATGCAAAGGAAGATGAAACCGTAAAGTGTTCAACGATGATGGTGGGCGTCAAATCCGCGGTGTCCTCCCCGTAGTGGCGTTTGGAGTAGGTCTGGATTTTCGGCTTCCAATCCGACAGGTCCCTCAATGTGCTCCTTCCGTTTATGCTTGTTTCGATTGTTAGCTCGTATTCTTTCAGTTTGGCCGCCAATCCCGCGTCGGTGCAACCGCCTGCCACAGCCTGTCCGCTACCGCCTTTGGTTTGGATTCCGCCGGGTGCGATCCAGGGGATGTGGAAATATTTGAACCCGTCAGATCGGTCCGTTTTAATTCGGGCAGGCGGGCCTTGTCCTGGCCTGCTTCCGCTTCCGAACGTGGAAATTTTCCCCCCATCGTTTGCATAAACTATTTCGATGTGGCTTTCCCGCTTCCAGCATCCTTGTGCGTCATAGGGCTGTTCATCCGTTGTTTCTCCGCTACATTGGCCCGTGGGACGGTTGAAAACTACCAAGTCGCCTGGTTTTGCGTTTTGTTTAGACACTTCCCAACCCAAAATTTCCGCTGCGCCTCCCCACGTGTCAGAATTATGCAATGACTTGGGGTATGCATTTGACGGTAGTTGGATTTTTTTCGGTAGTTGAGTCATATCCGGAATATTGATGATGTCCATCCAAACGCCTGCATTTGCAGGGTTTTTTACCTCCTTACCTTTGAATGGGACCTTTTCTTTTTTTGCTAGGTTGTAAAATTCTTGCGGAAGCGTATAGCCTGCCGCAATCATTTTCGTGTATGCATACATTGGTATGGTGGCGCAAGCGACTCCATCTGGGATGCATGTATCACAAAGGGCGTAAGGAATTCCCTTCAATTCCATCGCATATTCCAAGAACTTCTTCCCCGCTTCCCCATTATCCACTACCGGTCCTTTGGTGGTTTTTTGCACGCCACAAACCGGATTGCCGATTTTCATCGCTGACGCCTCGGTGCGGACGATGCCTTTGTCCAACATGGCCGGCCCCGTTTCCTTGAATACGTCCGCGCTTTTGCTCAAGAACAACTTGACGACCGCGCCGGTCGGGTAATCTGCTCCGTGCTTGTTCAGCGGCATTTTCGCCAAGTAACAGCCTTCGTACGACTCGGATTCGGGCAATTGGGCGGTGTTGACGTATGCCGTATATCCGGATGGATACGTAATCCCGGGTTTTTGGGCCCCCGCCCTTCCCACGATGCACGCACCGCCTTCCCCGGCGTACGCGGCAAAGCCCACGTCGAAGAATTTGTCCTTGGCGCCGTCGGTGGAATCGATGTAGTAATAGACGCATAATTGGGACAGGGTGTCGGTAACGGGGGTGTCGGTATTCGTGGCAGTTGTCGGGGTTTGAGTATTGGGTGGAGTTGGTTTTTGGGTCCCTTTGCTTGGCGTAGGCGTTGAAGGCGTCACGGCACTTTTAACTTTTAATGAAGTGCTGTACGCTTCCCATAAAAAGTAGTCATCGTAGTTGGGCACGTCGAAGGTGAAGTCTTTGGCAGCAAAAATTGTCTTTGTTTCAGGATAACGTTTGAAATACTTGGAATATGGAGGGTTGGTGTTCGATTTCAACTGTTGGATAGTCAATGCTTTCAATTCAGGGACGTTTCCTTTGTAAAGCATTTTAATGTCCAATTCATTGCCGTTACTTGGAGACAATTGGGTCGCTATTTTTGCTATTTCCTGTCCTGCGGATATTTGTTCCCCTATTCGTTTCGTGTCACAATATTCATCCAGTTGGACGTGCCCGTATGAAACGACCCAATCCCCGGAGTCCACGATGATGGCGCAGTCTGTTTGAATTTGGTATTGAGGCTTTACTATTGAGATTTTTCCAGAAAGCATGGCTTTGACCGGTTTTCCACCGATCCCGGCTTTGATTCCCCGAATATCGATTCCGGCGTGGACACAACCTGGGTTGGGTTTTGCCGCCGTCCCGCGATTGCGATATCCGAAAAATCCATTGGCGTCATCGTCTGGGTTAGTCGCCAAACACGGATCCGGGTTGAAGTTAGTGCTTTTCGGATTATGGCGAGAGCCTGCCTTGAACTCGCCCGCATTTGGGAATGTGTTTTGGATATATTCTTGGATTGTGGGAAGTTGTTCGGATCCGGCGAAATCAAGTAATGTTATGCCTTGTGGCGAGGCGACCCGTGTGCCCGAAGACGGCTTATTGAATGTTGCGGGCATAAACCCTTTAGCCACCGGGTCGAAATCCCCGCCTTTTGATGGTTGTCCCAGAGTAAATGTGCCTCCTGCGTTGTATTCGATGTGGAGGTGTGGGACGTCCGAATTTGCTGCGTTGCCGGTTTTTCCAACCAAGCCAAGGGTTTGGCCTTTGGTCACTTGCGAACCTACGGCCGGTTTTTTGCTTGTTTTGTCAAGATGGCAATATTTGGTCCGGAATACTTTTCCGTTAATCGTGCAATCGTGTTTGATCAGTACTGCGTTTCCGCAAAATGTTGTTTCGTATTTTTCGACTATTCCCGGCCCTATTGCCATTATTTTTGTTTTTCCAACTTCGCCTATAATGTCCACGCCTTCGTGATGTCCGGCTTGGTTATTCGACGGGTCTCCAAACCAATAATTTCCATGTGAATCATCTGCCCTCGGTTTCGGGTCATTAATAGGTGGGTCAAAATCGGCGGCATTGCATTCGCCTGGATTGGAATTTGGCGTTTGGTCCGAATCCAGCGTGCCTTTTCCAGCCGGTTGCAACGCGGCGGTTTGTCCTGAGTTTGGCACCGTCGCGGGACATTGCCCGTTGATTGGTTGCGTTATGGCGATGATGCCTGTTTTGGCGGGCTTCGTGCATTCGATTTTCTTGACGTCCAATTTATCCAATGGCGTCTTGGCCGCGTCCAGTACCTGGCAGTTCTTGAACGCCAAGGCTTTCGCATTGGTGGACGTCCGGATGATGCACTCCGCGTTCAGTTTGAATGCGTAACTCTCGTCGTACAGGTGCTTGATGATGGCCGTCGCGGTATCGGTGCTCAAATCCGCGACGTTCACGTACAGCGTACCTTGGTCCAAAAAGATGGCGTTATATCCGTCGCCGCTGGAGTCAAACGCGTATTGCGTCGCGGTTGAGGTGTCTTTTTGCGGATGCAATGTTTTCGGGCTTTTGGAAATGCTTTGTAGGCTTTTAGGGCCGTAATTGACGACCAAGTTTATTTCCAATACGGAGGATTGGAATAGGGATGGCGCCGCTTGGATTAATGCGCAGTATAGTTTCGTTTCCGGGTCCGCGTTCTGCGAGCAGTCCTTGACAGTGTCGACCCGTGTTGGAAACTTGTTCATATTATACAGCGTCGTCGTGTCCAACGCGCTGATCGACGTGTATCGGGGTTGGGCTGATTCATCCCCGTTTGTGACCGCCGCCGAAACGGACGTGCCCAAAAGAAGCGACAAAACCAGCACGAAAAGTAGGCCTTTGATTTCCGGATTCGGCATAGTATATTCCGAGGGAAAGCGTGGATAAAAAGCCTTTCAAGCCGGCGCGTAGGCCGTGTGGCGCCGGATGACGCGTTCGATGTCAAAGGCAATCCCTTTTTCCCGGCTTTGGATGTCTTCCGTCGAGAGCAGGGCTTTGGCCAAACAGACCAGTTCGCCTTTTCCGGACACGATTTGGACCGCGTCATCGGCTTTGATTTTTTCGTCTAGAGCGAGGATTCCGGGAATGGCGAGGTTCGCGCCGGTGGTGATGGGCTGGATGGCGCCATCCGAGACGACGACTTTCTTGAGTTGGATGGCGTTTTCCACCGGAATCAACATGGCGCGGAGGGGTTTTTCATCGCCCTTTTCCTTCCACAACCAGATGGCGTCCGAGAGGTCCTGCATGGTGTGGGTCGTTTTTTCCCCGAATCCGGCGGCCACTGTTCTTCGAAGCTCGGCCATGAGTCCGCCGCACAAAAGCACTTCGCCCATGTCGTAACAGAGCTTGCGAATGTAGGTGCCGGCCTCCACGTCGGATTCAAACAATACGAAATGGCCGTCGTTTTCCAACAGTTTCAGCGTGTGGATTTCCCGCACGCGCAAAGCCCGCTTGACCGCGCTTTTTTTCGGCGGCGTTTGGTAGATTTTGCCTCGGAAGCGGGCGAAAACTTTTTCAAGCTGGGCATCGGTCTGCGCCTCGCGCAATTTCATCAACGCCACGTACGTCTTGCGATCCTTCAACAAGTGGCCCGCCGCTTTGGTCGCCTCACCCAGCAATACGGGCAGGACGCCTGAGACTTCCGGGTCCAACGTGCCGGAATGTCCCGCTTTTGGAACGCCTAGCATCCGCTTGACATATGCGGATACTTCGTGCGACGAGGGTCCGCAGGGTTTGTCGATGACCACGATGCTGTAAGGCAGGATGTCGGCGACGGTCTTTTCGGCGAGGCGTTTGCCCCAGACGGATTCCTCCTCGTGTAGTTTTATCATTGGGTCATCCCGGAGTATTTTGGTGTTTGGATTTCTTTGTTTTCCAATCTTTATAGCGATACGGTCCAGCCAAAGCATTTTAAGTAAGAAAGTAAAATAGTTGTACGGGAAGGCGGATGAGTGAAGTGAGTATGACGACGATATCGGCGAAAGGGCAAGTGGTAATTCCGGATTGGATTCGGAAATCGATGCATATCCATGCCGGCGACAGGTTTGCTGTGGCGGGAAATGGGGATACGGTTATTTTGAAACGGATCACCGTTCCATCCGCATCGGAACTATTTGGGGAATTAGGCAAAAAAGCTCGTGCGCATGCCAAGGCCAGAGGTCTACGTGAAAAAGACGTCGTAAGACTCATTCACGAAGGCCGCGGCGTTCTCTATGACTGACGTTATTTTGGATACCAACGTATGGGTTTCCTCTTTTTTTTGGAAAGGTCCCAGCTTCGATGTTTTGGATTTCTTAATCCGAGGTGGCCATCGGATTTTTACTTCGCAATATTTGCTGGATGAATTTGAGCATGTTTTGCAACGCGATTTCCATTTCAATCCTGTTGATTCAGCGCAAGCCGTTGAAAAAATCGCGTCCGCCTGCATTCTTGTGACGCCGGGTCGTACTGTGTCCGTAATCCGATCAGACCCATCCGACAATCGTGTCTTGGAATGCGCTTTGGAGTCGAATGCCGCGTATATAATCACTCAGGACAAAAAGCATTTGCTCGTCTTGAAAGAGTGGGCCGGAATCCCGATTGTTTCGCCAAACCAGTTTCTTACTCTTGTTTAAGCCGGCAACGGTTCCAAGTGGGCCATGTTGGCTTTCTTGGCTTTGCCAGAGGCGTCGGTCACTTCGACGAAGTGATTGTCGATGACCTTGCTGACCGTCACGGTCTGCCCTGCCTTGCGCCCGCGGAGGCGGATGCATTTACGTCCTACGTCAAACGCTGTCATATGGAAACTCACCTGTAAGTGTTGGATTTTTGGATTGAATCGACTCGACTTCATAAACGGTGGCGGGAGGGGTTTTTCAAGGTTGTTGTTATGGCGTCTTTGGAGTCATTCATCCATTGAATAGCTTGAATACGACTTTGGCGATTTTTTGGCCAATGGTGGGTTGCGGGGTCAGAACCAGAACTTGCCAGGTGACTCCTTTTTCTTCAACCGCACGCGCTTTTTGGGGTATTTGCATAGAATAGACGATGGCGGGGCGCGGTTTTTCTTTTTGCTTTTGTTTGAATGTCTCAATCGCACTCACGACGGCCCGAACCGGATCCCGATTTTCCTTTTCAAATGCAGGATCCCATTTCGTCAACCGGTACGCGTGGACTTGGTCAAATTCTCCGCGCGCATATTGGTGCGCAATTTTTTCCCTCTCATTGGGATTCATTTCGCTGTATTCGCGTCCCTGGAGCATTTCAAAAAAACCAGTTGGCGATAATTGAGCGTGGACGAACCCGGCTTTTTTAAACGTGTGTTCAAGCAAATGCACGGTGCGTCACTTTTTGGCCTTCGTGTTGGTTTTGATTTTCTGGGCGCACGCAATAATCAGTTCCGCCGTCTGTTCGGCAGAAAAGCGTTCGGTATTGACCGTTAAGTCCACGGCGCGGGCAAAGCGGGCCACGTTGATGCCATACAATGACAAGTAGCGCTGTTCGTTTTCCTCATCCCGATAGAGCGTCTCTTCCAAGACGCGGGCAAATGTTTTTTTCTCGCGCTTGGAAATGCGTTTGGCCCGCTCGTTCAAGGGGGCGTAAATCCAAACTTTTAAGTCAAAGGCGGGGGATTTTACGCCGATTTTGTTCTTGATGCGGTCGTCATCCAGCCAGACGGACAGGCGCGAGCCGACCACGCAGTTTTTGGTTTTTTCAATCAGCGCGACCTGCCGGCGGTCCACGTCGTAATCGTATTTGGGTGTGGTTTTGGACTCGGTTTGTATTTTCTCAAATGGGACTTTGAGGTCGACCGCGAGATTCCGGAAGGTGTAGTTAATGAAGTGCAGTTTCAATCCTTCGGCCACCAAACGCGAGACCGTGGTGTTGCCGCAACCGGATAATGAGGAAATGGCGATGCGCATGGGAAATAAAAGGAAAACGGGTTTAAATGGGTTGTCTGTTCATCGCTTTCGATAATTTTGGAAGCGTGACGCTGGCCTTTGAAAAAATGGAAACGGCGCCGGCAAATCGGTCCGACGCGGCTTTAAAAAAATTCAAGATTGGTTTTTTTTACTTTTCGCCTATTGAACCCGTATTTTACGCCTTGAGCATCTTGACGTACTTCATCAGCGTCAAGGGCACTTTGGTCTCATCGGCGATGCCGGATTGTAGGCGGGTGCGCGTCTTGATGACGGATGCCGTGCAGGCGCCGCACAAGACGCCTCCAAAGGCGCGTTGCGGCCGGCGTTGCGTGGCTGAAAGCTTGCGCATTTCGGTGCGCGTGGCGCGCGGAATGCCACCCATGGGCGTGCGGCACAAGGCGCACGGCGCGATTTTCGGCTTTTTGTTGCGGATTAACAGGGACGTTCGACCCGACGGGGTGCGACGCGAGCGTTTTTTCATGCGGTAACGGGAGCGGTTCATAGGGGGGTTCACAACACTTTTGGCCTTGGTTTTCAATGGATGAAAAGGGCGGGCGTTTTAGTTTTTTTTAGGATTGGGTTTGCTTTTTTTAAGTTTTGCCTTTTGTTTTGCCTTCATGCGTTTGGGGTTTTTGGCATCTTTCTGTAAGGCGACTTCTAAGGCGTTTGTACGGTTTTTTCTTGTTTCGGGCCGTAAAAAAGCTTTTCGGCTATCGGGACGACCGCCAGTTGCAACAAAATCCCGCTGAAAAACAGGATGACGAGGAAAAAGCCCCGCACGCCATAGTGGCTGTTGTGCAAGACGTTCAGTCCTAAAAGCTCGCTTCCGTCCAAGTGCAAGGCGATGGGCAACGTGATATTGAACCCGGGAAACAGGCTGAATAGGATGCCTTCAAAGCCGAATCCGCCGAACATAATAAGAAACGAGGGCAGGATGACTAGCATGGGCTTGAATTGGTACTTCATGGACTCCAACATCAGGCCCGTCATGTGTTTTTGTTTTTCTTCCAGCCGCTTGATTTCCTTTTCATCCCCTGATTGGGCGGCTTTTTGGAATTCTTTTTGAAGATCCTGCATGTCTTTCTGGATTTGTTGGACCCGCCGGCGGTTACCTAAGGTGTATTGTAGTACCAATGAAAGTACGGAATAGGCCAATGCCAATATGGTCAGCAGGATGATTTCGTACGCCATGGTCCATTGCACGTTTGGATAATACCGTAAATGCCCCCGCACCGTTTTTTTGACCGGTTTTTTTTTCGCGTGCACTTTTTTAATCGATTTTGAATTGTTTTTTTGTTATTGCATTGCGTTTTTTTCTTCCTTTCGTTTTACGGATTTTTTTTTCCGGCGTCCTTTGCCTTATTGCACGACCGATTTGAGCATGGGGTACATTTCAAACAATTGCTGTTGCGCCAGCTCTTCATAGAAGCGGTAGATGACACCCACGGTCAGCAGGATGCCGGTGCCGGTACCCAAGGCGCCGGTGATGTCGGCAAACCAGGCAAGGATTCCCACGAAGATACTGCCCAATATGGTGATGATGGGGATGTACCGCTCCAAGATGCCTTGGGTGATGCGGGGGTCCTGCCGGAATCCGGGAATCTGCAATCCGGAGCGTTCCAGCTGTCGTGCGACGTCGGACGCCCCCATTCCCGTACTTTCGATCCAGAACCATCCGAAAATTATGCAGAGAATGATCAGCGCGATGCCGTACGTGAATATGTGCAATATTTCATTGGGCTGGGTGATGATTTGGAGATACTGTTCATAGCCGCCCAACAAGATGGGTGATGGCAGGGAGTTGATATAATACGCGAATCCGTCTACCGGTCGGTTGTTCTGGAACGTGCCGAAAATGCCCATCTTGATATCGGGCTGTCCGTCCACCGGAACGGCCATCACCGCACCGAGCAATTGGATGTTCAAAAGGACGGCCGAGGCCAAGATGACCGGGATGTTCGACACGTATAAGAATTTGATTGGGTACCGCGCGCCCAAGCCGCGGGCTTTCCCATATGCCAGCGGCAGTTCGATTTTCATGCCTTCGGCAAAAACGACCACCAAAAAGACCGCGATAGTGAAAATGATGGGTACCAGTGAGAAGAACGACGTGGTCACGGAGCCTGCAGGATTAATCAGGTTCCAGATGAATCTTGGAATCAGTCCCGATGGCTCGCCCGATGCACTCAAGGACACGAAGCTGAATGCGCCCACAAATATTGTTTTGCTAACGCCTGCTGCGATGAATAATGAAATACCCGAGCCGATGCCGTATTTTTGGCACACTTCGTCAAGGTACAACAGCAACAACGCGCCCAACGCGATTTGGAACATCACAATCAGTTGCGTCGCGAACAGGCTTCCGAACAAGTGCGTCGGGCTCAACGGGATGTAGCCGGAGAAGGAAAAGATGGCCGCTTCAAAGAAGCTCAACACGATGGCGAGCAATTTTTGCAATCCTTGGAAGAATTTCTTGTTTTCCGGATTGGCCATGTCCAAGTTGATGAGTTTGGCGCCTACGGCCAACTGCAGGAAGATGGATG
This sequence comes from Microcaldota archaeon, assembly GCA_016212375.1. Lineage (GTDB taxonomy): Archaea > Micrarchaeota > Micrarchaeia > Norongarragalinales > Norongarragalinaceae > JACPGT01. The sequence goes on along the minus strand of JACRGH010000044.1, from coordinate 42,951 downwards.
CCAGTACGATGGGGCCGATTCCCGCGGTAATCAAGGAACCGGTGGATGAGCCCAGCAAGATGTCCAGGCGTTCGAACGTGGCGGCAATCTGGGACGGGTCCGAACCGATGGGGAAAATCTGGCCCAAAATGAAGAAAATCAACAGGCACGCAAGCGTCCACATCAGCCGCTGGGGCAGTGGGGGTGCGCGGTCCGGTTTTTTCACTTCCGGCAAAATCCGGGTGATGGGCCTGAAAATATCGAGTAATCCCATAAACAATTCTCTACGTTTGAGGCCTGGTTTTAATAAAAAGGTTTGCGTCGGGTTTGAGAGGGAAAAATCCTATTTTAGGTTTTGTCCATTTTTTTAGTTATTGTATTGCTTTTTTTTACCCGTGCGTCCGGTCTGTTTTGCAACGCGCCTTCGGCTCACCTTTGAAAAGAAAAATGTCCGGATTGCGGACTGTTGAAAGGAAATTAAAAAAAAACTATTCCGTCGCCGTCGTGCAACCGGCCTTTTCCAGTTTTTCCTTGGCTTTGGCCGAAAAGGCGTAGGCCTTGATGGCCGCCTTGTGTCCCAGCGTTCCACCGGAGAGAATCTTGGTTTTCGGCAGGCTCACGACCAGCAATCCGGCATCGTTTTTCTGGATTTTGCCGGCTTCAACGCCGCGATTGATGGCGTGCGTCAGCTCTTCGAGGTCCATGGTGGCGTAAATCTTGCGCGTCGGGTTGTAAAAACCGGTCAAGCCCTTATCTTTTTTGTTGGTTCCTTCGGTTTTGATGGTGCGCAACCAGTTGTGCTTGTGGTATCCGGCACGCCCCACACCGCCACGGTTACCCTTGCCACGTCGGTTCTTGGTATTGCCGCCGCCGTGGGTGCGGTTGCCGCGGTGTTTGAATTTGCGTGAAGTAATGCGTCGTGCCATAAGTAAAAATCACATCATTTTTTGGACGAGTTCGTTGATTTTGTCGCCCCAATTGCCGTAGGCGCCTTCCGGATACCGTTTTTTGACCGTGCCGAATCCACCCGTGGGCGCATGCAGGCGGTAGGGCACGCTGCCTTTGGCCTGCAACTTCTTGACCGTTTCATCATTTGCCTGGCCGAAAGCCACCAACGAGTTGACTGTGTGCAATTGTTGTTTCAATTGGGTGCTGTTCTTGACCAATGCGCCGTGGAAGATGCGCGAAAGTCCCCATTGCTTTAACGTGTCCTTTTGGGCCTGGCGGACGTTGCGCAAGCCGCGGACTAAGATGACGAACATCGGGACGCCCATCGCAGGCTGTGCGGTTCCTTCTTTTTTGGGTGATTTTGATTTGTTTGCCATGGGAGTTCAAATCCGTTTATTTTATTTTGAATCGTAGTTGCAGTTCCGTTTTTTCAGCGTCTTTTTTTTTGTTTCTTTTTGGATTGTGTTTTTTTCTTGTTTGAAACTTTGTTTTTTCCTTGCGCTTTTCGGTAGTGCTTTTTCCGATTGGTTGCGTTTTTTTTTTTGAATTGTTTTGTTATCGTTACGCCTTGACACCCGTTCCGGTTTTCAGATGGTTCAGCGTGTCCAATGCGACGATGCAAGCCTGTGCCACGTTCAAGACGTTGCGGGTGCGGCCTTTGGTGAACGTCCAGGCGTCCTTGAGTCCTGCCATTTCCAGCACTTTCTTGGCGACTTTGCCGGCCACGATGCCGACGCCGCGGGGTGCCGGGCGGATGGAAATCTGCGTCGAGCCGGATTTTCCGCTGACCATGCGCGGCAATGAATTGGCGAATCCGGACAAGTCTTCCCAGGAACCGGAACCGAACGGGACGGTGACCAGGTTTTTCTTGGCATTCTTGACGCCTTCGGCAATGGCGTCGCGCACTTCCGTGCCCTTTCCGATTCCGACGGCGATGACGCCCTTGCGGTTACCCACCAAGACCACGGCGCGCATCTGTTGTTTGCGGCCATAGGCCGTCATGCGCTGGGTGCTGCGTATTTCCAACACTTCGTCGGCCAAATCAGGAAGCAGCGTGTCGATGATTTCCGGCTCCAAGATGGGCCGTTGCGTCGCCAACAATTCCTCGTACGTCTTGATTTCTCCTGTTTGGACTTTTTTTCCAAGCGCGGTCTTCGGCACCCATTTTTGCAGGGCCCCGGTGTCGCGTTGGGATGTGAAGCGGTCTTTTTTGAACTTCATGAGGTCATCACCGCTTTGAGGATTTTTTGCTTTGCTAAGAGGACGGCGTCTTTTGCTTTGACGTGTTCGCCGTGCATGCGGGCTTCGGACGGGAATGATTCGATGGAAAATGCCGTGTTAAGGCCGGCGTCCACGGCGCCTTTGCAGCAGGCGAACAACAGGTTGCCTTTGGTCGGCGCATACAAGCCGATGTCCAGCACGAAGTCCTTCACGCCCGCCATGGCCGCTTTTTTGCCGACCAACAAGCCGGTCAGGTATGCGGAGTGCGTGTTGCGTTTTCCTGCGAATCCGAATTCGGTCAATTCCTTGGAATCGGCACGCGCCAAGACCAAGTCGCCTTTTTCAGAGAACTGGACCACTTGCGCGATGACGCTGCGTAAGGTCTTGCGGACCACCAGGCGCGGCTTGTGGCTTTTCAGCAGGGACAACCGTTTCTGGTAGTCGGTGCGGCCTTCGCGGCGACGGCGGAAATGCACTTGGAATAAAGGTCCTGTAGCTTGAGTCATAATATTTACGCCCACATCTGGTTTTCGTCCAGATACGTCATCAGATTCTTTCGGCTTTTGAATGCGTTGCCTTTGATCATCTTGTATACTTTCGGATAGGTGCCTTCTTTGAGGCGGACCTTGTTGGCTGCCAAATAATTGCGTTGCGCGCGGACTTGCTGCATCCAGCGGTCCTTGCGGCTCAATCCGGCGAACTTGCTGCCTTTTTGGCTACCCGGTCCGCGGCGGCGTCCGGCCGATTTGCTGGCCGTTTTTTTACGCGCCTTGGCGGTGCTTGCGAATTTTTCATCCAGGATTACGACGGCGCCCTCCCCCATGAGTTCCCGGACGTCGTCCGCGGTGATGGCTTTGGATGCTTTTTCCTCATCCATTATGCGGACGCGGCTCTGGCCGATGCCCAGGATGCGGGCGGCCAATCTGCGGACGGTTTGCATGGACATATCAGTTAAGCACCTTGAGTTTCATATCGTGCGCCTTTTTCTTCAAGACCAGATATTTTTTGCGGCCCATGGATCCGGAAAAGCGGACGACCGCGTTTTTGACGCCGGCCAGTTCCTTTTCATTATGGACCAATACTTCCGCCTTGCCTGAGGGGTGGAAATGGCGCGTGGCTTTGGCCGTGCCGTAACCGATTTTCGGCATGTTCGGCGTGGACTTCCACATGATGCGCTGCTTGCTGTCGATGCCGCGGGGCTTGCGCCAACCGGTGCGCGACACGCGGCGTTTGTAGCTGTTGGCGCGGACGAAATTGGGGGTTTTGGGATGCGGTGCCATATCGTATCACAATTCTATGCGTAATAAATTCCGTCTTGGAAGACCCGCTCGTCGCGGTGGCCGACATCCGTGGCCTCGATGAGGCTGGATGCGACTTGGCCCACTTCTTCCTTGTTGATGCCGGAGACGGTGATTTCCTGTCCGGCGATGCTTACTTTGACTTTCCCTTTGACCTTGACCACGCGTGGCGTTTTTTCGCCCAGGAAGTTCTTTATCAATACCGTTTCGCCTTTGCTCTCGACGGTGACGGGGAAATGCGAGTAGACCAACGCCAATTTGACGTCGTAACCGTGCTGCACGCCGTGGACCATGTTGCGGATGTGTGATTCGACCGCGCCCAATGCGGCTTTGAGCGGTTTGGTGAGTTTTTTGCCCACCGTGCTAACCGTCACTTCCGTTCCGTCGACTTTGACGCCGATGGTCTTGACGTCGAATTTCTTCTGGACCTCGCCTTTCGGGCCACTGACTTTGATGAGTCCGGGTTCCAATGAAATGCTGACGCCTTGGGGAAGTTGCATGTGTTTCACGTGTTGAATCTTGAATTGCGTTTTTGTTTACGTTTGTTTTTTTTCAATTGTTTTGTGTTTCGTTTTTTTTTATTTCAATTGATTTTTTTCCATTGCGCTTTTCGGTAATGCTTTTCCGTGTTGTTTTCTTTTCGGGTTTTTCCCTCTAATATGTGTACGCGATGAGCCGTCCGCCCGTCTTCTTTTCTTTGGCCTGCAAATGCGTCATCACGCCCTGCGGGGTCGAGACGATCAGGATGCCGGTGTCCTTGGATGGCAGGAAGCGTTGTTCGAATTTTTCCCATGTCAATGCCGTGACGGAAAAGCGGGGTTTGATGGTGCCGCAGTCATTGATCTTGCCGTTGAGCGTGACCGTGAAAAAGCCGCCTTGTGCATCCGTCTGGTATTCGCAACCCGTGATGTAGCCGTTGTCCTGCAATACCTGCAATACTTCCTTGATCAGCCGCGATGTGGGCTTGACCCTGGAGGAGCTGCGGCCCTTGGTTTCGGCGACTTTCATGCTGTTGAGTGCGTTGGCAAGCGTGTCCATGGTTTTTCAGTCTCGTTCATTTCAGTTGATTGTTGTTTCAGATTGCTTGGAATATTTTTTTATTGCGTTCTCTTTTTCCTTGCGCATTCGATAATGGTTTTTTTTGAGTTGCTCCATTTTTCCTTAGGTTCGTCCTATGAATATTTTTTGAATCCGATGTCTTCCGCCTTTTCGCGGAAACACTTGCGGCAGACGTACAATCCGTATTTTTGGATCAAGCCACGGGTTCCTCCGCAGAAGCGGCAGCGACGGAATGCGCGTTTTTTGAATTTGGTTTCAAGCTTCATCATAGGTTTCAGACCACGTTCACGGCAAATGTTTTCTTCATGTATGCTTCCGCTTCGGCCTGGTTCACGCGCTGTTTCTGCGGCAACGAGCGGGGGGCGACTTTGCGGCGTTTGATGCGTGCGCCGGGTTTTTGGAGGGTGAGGCAGACGTCGAATCCCAGGATGCCGATTTCGGGGATGTATTTCATGCCCGGAAAGTCGATGTATTCCGGCACGCCGAACGCCACGTTGCCCGTGCGGTCAAAATTACGGGACAGAATCTTATTCTCCCGTGCGACCAGCGCTTTTTTTACAAATTCAATGGCTGGCGTGCCCCGAAGCGTCACTTTGACGCCGATGGGCTCGCCCTTTTTGAGGTTGAACGTCGGGTTGCGCGTGCGCGAAAGCGTGTGGATGGCCTTGGCTCCGGTCAGCTGTTCCAACAGTTTCTTGGCGTTTTCCAAGGGTTGTCCCCCTTGGCCTACGCCGATGTTGACCGTCACTTTTTCCAATACCACTTGGTTCATATCCGTCATGTTGGTGATCACTATTTTACTGCAAATCCTTGTTCGACCACGAACAGGTAATCTTTCAGTGTGATGAGGCTATGGCCGTCGGAGGTCAATGCGGCCTCAGCCCGGCGTGAGCCTTCCCGGTCCACGATTTGGTCCAATTTGGCCGTTTGTCCGGAGTGGCGGCCTTGGTGGATGTAGCAAATGGCGCCTTTTTCCATTTTCAGGAACCCTTGCACGGTCTGCTTGGGGATTGACAATTTGAGCGTGTCGCCGGTCTTGAAGCGGTCTTCCTCGCGCACGATGATGATGTTGCGCCCGTCGTGCAGGTGCAGTTGGATGCGTCCGCCGTCAAGGACGGTCTTGTCCATGATGCGGCACAGTTTGGTGGCTGCCGTTTTTTCGGAAATTTCAATTGCGTGAAGCTCGCCGGATTGGATGATGATCATGAACTGTTTTTTGAGCGCCGGAATGGAGATGATGTCCATCAATCCCAGCGGGAATTTGACGCTTGCCACCTTGCGGCCGTCCACCAACACTTTTCCCTGCGTTACCAATTTCTTGGCCAACCGTTGCGTTTCGCAGATGTGTAAGCGCTCGACCAGCATCGTGCCCAATGCCATGGCGTGTTCCTTGGCATGCGGGCCCGGGTTGGGTTTTTGCAGCCAGACGTGGACTTTGCGGGCGATGGGCGATGATTTGGGTGCGGCCATGCGTTTTTGGTGTTTGGATGAACCGTGGGATGCCATTTTCAGTTTTCCTCAAGTTTTCGTTTCAATGTGATTTTTTTTTGTCGGGGTTTGATTTGTATTTTCTTTGATTTTTGCTTTTTTTTGGATTTTTCTTCCTTGCGCTTTTCAGTAATGTTTTTTTTTGCTGTTTTTTCGAATCATTTTTCCTATGATTTCTTGCGTTCGGACAAGACTGTAATCATCACGTTGGAGGGATCCAGGTTCGCCGGGATTTCCTTTCCGGATTGCTTCTTGACGTTGACGCCCTCGATGGCCACGATGCGGCGTGTCAGGCTCACATCGATGACTTTTCCGGACAGTCCGCGGTATTTTCCCGTCATGACCTTGACCGTGTCGCCCTTGTGGAGGGGCATCGAGCGTTTCTTGTGTGCCGTGCGCAACTCCTTGCTCAAATGCGCGGCGACCTGTTTTTGGCGGACGTGCAGCGGCGCGTTGTAGCGTGCGAGGCGTTGTTTGCGGGGGAGGGAGCTTTTGACCATGTGTGGAATGCACTCAACTCATTATTTCTTAAACGACGCTAGACGCGATGCCCACTACTTTGGGGTAGCGTTCGGCGATTTCACGGGCGACGCAGCCTTTGATTTCCGTACCCTTCGGTAATCCGGCGTCATCAATCAGGACGCAGGCGTTGTCCTCGAATTTGACGCGGCGGGAACCTCGGCGGAACTCCTTGCATTGGCGGATGATGACCGCTTTTTCCTTTTTCTTGACCATGTCCGGCTTTCCTTTCTTGACGGCCACGATGACGATGTCGCCTATGCCGGCTTTGGGGTACGCGCGCAGGCGGGCGCGGTAGCCTTTTACGCCGATGATGGCGACCATTTTGGCCCCAGAATTATCATCGCAGAGCAAGGTCGTTCCAATGGTCAGGGATTTGGTGGGTGTTGCAGTTAAACCGAGCATTCTTAGTTAGCACCCAAAACTTCCATTAAAACGAATGATTTTGTCTTGCTGATTTTGCGCGTCTCACCGGCGCGGACTTTCTGTCCCACCTGTACGGTCATGCCGTCCGGCACGTGGATGGCCAGGCGTGAGCGGCGTTTTTCCAGGCGTTCGTACTTCGGCACTTTCTTGACGTAGGCAATCTGGATGATGGCGGTTTTCTTGGGGCGCGTGCTGACCACGGTGCCCTCGACAATGGCACCGCGTACGCGGAGCGGTTGATGTTCTTTTTTGGATTTGGTTTCGGCCATGTTGTTTCTTACCTTTTCGTTTTTACCGGTTACAGACGCTTGAGCCGCTCAGATGGAGCGCACAAGATGTCGTTTCCGTCCACCACGCCGAACGCGAATGAAAAACGGGCCCCTTTTTTAGGAACACGCTTCTGACCGCGTCGGGTCTGGACCAAAAACGTGGACTTGGTTTCGTCCAACACCGCGCCCTGCAAATTCCGTACGGCTTTGCCGGATATCTCCAACACGCAAACATCGCAACCGATGAATTCATGTTGTAGCATGTCCCGCTTTTGGCGCGCGGATGGCACGGGCGTGTTTTTCACGTCTTGATAATCTCTCTGGGATACCCCAACTTGACCAAATATTCGATGGTCTTTTGAAGATGATCGCCTTGCAGCACGATGATGCCGTCCTTGACGGAACCCCCGCAGGCCAATTTGCGTTTCAGCTCTTTGGCCGCCGTATCCAACTCCCCGCCCGTCAACCCTTCAACCAAGGTGACCAGCTTGTTGAACCGTTTCTTGGTGGTGTACACCTTCAATTTCGTTGTGGTTTCTTTTTCAATGGTTTGGCATGCACAAATCTCTTTGGGCAGGCCGCACGTGGAACAAATTTCTGACATTTTTGATAAATCCTTCGCTTTCGCGAGAGCTTTATTCTGAATTGGTTGTTTAATAATCTTTATTATTGGCGTTCTTGTGTTGTTCGTCGTTTGGATGTGGTTTCATTTTTTCAATCGTTGCTTTTCTTTCGCTTTCATTTTTTCTTTGAAACGTTTTTCTGCGCCATCTTGGTAATCAGGCGTGCGACCATGCGGCGCAACTCCTTGTAGCGTCCGGGGTTCTTCGGTTTGCCCGACGAGCCAAAGGCTGCCATTTCCGCGCGGTATTCCGAGCGGACCTTCTGTAATTCGGCCTCCATGTCGGCGGAGGTCATGTCGTTGAGTTTGCTTTTTTGGATGATGGCCATCAGGGGTGTTCACATCGTTTTTCATTATTTTTATGACGCGGCAGGTTCGACCGGCTTTTCACTTTGCGCCTCGGCTTTGGATTCGGTTTTTTCTACTGGTTGCTTTACCGTGGCGCTTTGTTCGTCGGCTTTCTTTGCCTTACGAACCGGGCGTTTTTTTGCCGGAGTGGCTTTTTTCGAATCGGACGATTCAGAATTGCTTTCAGCAGGTGCGGCATTCGCGGCAGCGTCCGTGGCGATGTCCGCGGCAATCTGTGCGCTCGCTTGGTCCGCGAACAGCTTATCCGTCTCAGCCGATGGCTTTTGCACGTGGACGGTGTCCGGGAAGTGTGCGTTGGGCGGGACAATCTTGACCGATACGCCAATGGCGCCGGCTTTGAGGTATGCCACGTAGTGGCCTTTGCGGACCTGTTTCATCGGCTCGCCGGATTTGCGCAAGTAGCCGTCGCGCACGCGCAAGGCCTTTGCTTTTCCGCCTTTTCCAACGACCTTACCGGCGACTTGGAGTTCCGCTCCCAAGGCTCCGGCTTCCATGATTTCGCGCAATGCCATGCGCATGATCGGTTTGATGTTGGGGCGCATTTCGATGCGTTGTCCGATTTTCTCGGCCATCAATTTGGCATCCAATGCCGGTTGGGTCACTTCGACCACTTCGAACTGCGGATTTTCAATGCCGAAGCGGCGTGAGAGTTCGTCGCACACTTCCTTGATGGTGTTGCCTTTTTTGCCGACGACCATGCCCGGTTTGCGGACGCGGGCGGTAATGCGGGTGGCGATGGGGGTGCGTTGGATTTGGATGTCGGAAACGCCGGCTTTGGCCAAGTCCTTGTACAGGAACAATTTGACCGTCAGGTCCGCCAGCGCTTTTTGAATCATCTTGCTTTGAATCGTCATTGCATCATCCTTTGAATTCTATTGGCTCGCGGTCGTCGCGCCTTTGGCTTTTTCGGCCTTGGGCGCCGGCGGTTTGGATTCGGTTTTTGCTGGCGGTTTTTCGTCCGCTTTAGCGTCCGTTATTGCTTTGGCTTCAACGGGTTTAGGCGTTTTTTCCGTGGATTCTTTTGATTCGGATTTTTCCTTCGCGGCTTTTGGTTTGACCTCTTTCTTTTCCGCGGGTTTGCCGCCCACGATGATCTGCATCCAAGCCGTCACGTAGTCAGCCCACATGGCGTGCTTGCCATAACCCAACGTCGTGCTACCCACCCAGAAGGTGCGGTAACGGCGGAAGGTGTTCTGCTTATTCGCCGAGCCGTGCATGACGACCAACGATTTTTCATCCAATCCGAGGTTGACGGCGTTGGCCGCCGCGTTTTTGAGCGTGGCGTAGACCATCTTGCATTCCTTCTTGGGGTAACGGCCTTTTTTGCCGCCCAATTCGGAACGGTGGCCCGAACCAGTGTTAAAACGGGTGTACAAGATGGCATGCTCACCTTTGATGGCCGCGTCCAATTTGGCAAATGCTTTTTCAACCGATAGGCCCGTGATGGCGCGCAAGACCTGGGTGAGGTCCTTGTAGGACGCATCCAAATCGTGCGCTTGGGCCTTGCCGACTTTTTCGGCGTGTTTGACGGAGTACTTGTACAATCCCATTTTGTTCACTTATTTCAGTTCGACGGACTTCGATCCACGCGTGGCGCCGATACCCGGACCGGAGTGGCGCACCATCTGCACCGGGTTGGAAAATTCACCCAGGCGGTTTCCAATCATGGCGATGTCTGCGGTAAAATCGATGTATTGTTTGCCGTTGTACACTTGGAAGCGAAAGCCCAGCATCTCCGGGATGATAACCATCTCACGGAAGTGCGTCTTGATGGGTTTGTTTTTCTTCATGCGGCGGTGGAACGATTTTAAGAAGCGTTTGGTTTGGACGCCGTTGCGCATCATGGTGCGGCGCACTTTGGACGGCAAAATCTGGATGAACTGCTCCAACGGCATGGCCTTGAGCTCATCGACGGTCTTTCCTTTGTAGCGCGTAATCTTAGCCATTTTTAGTCCCCTTTATCCTCTTTGAGCTCGACGCGGCCACGCCGGCGGCCCGTGCGGCTGGAGGCGATGTGACCGACTTTCTGGCCCGGAGGCGCGTTGCGTGAAACCGACGATGACTTGCCGAAACTGCGACCGCCGTGCGGGTGATCGTATGCGGATTTTGCCGTACCCCGAACGACCGGCCAGTATTTGTTGCGCGATTTCATGGCGTAGAAGCTGTTACCCGCTTTTTGCAGGGGTTTTTCCAACCGTCCGCCGCCTGAAGCAACTCCGATGGTGACCCAACAGAGCGGGGATAACCGGCGCACGCGCTTGGACGAGAGACGAACACTGACTTTGTGGGTGTCCTCGTCGTGTCCTACAATCAAGGAGGATGAACCGGATGCGCGCGACACGCGGCCGCCATCGCCTGGACGCAATTCGACGTTGAAAACAGATACGCCTTCCGGCACTTTTTCAAGCGGCATCACGTTGCCCGTGTTGAGCGTCGCATCGGCGCCCACTTGGATGAGGTCGCCCGTCTTGAGCCCTTCCGCGGCGAGGTAGGTCATGGTCGTGCCATTTTCCAGCAAGATGTCCGCCATGACGGTGGAGTGTGCAGGGTCGGTGAGGATTTGGATGACTTGTCCGCGCATGGTGCCCGGGATGTGGACGTATTGCGTGGCCTCGTAGTAGCGGTGGCTGGGCGATTTGAAGGCCGGTCCTCCTTTGCCTCTGCGTTGTGGGATTAAGCGTGTGCCCATATGTTTTCACTTAGATGACTTTGAGTTTGCCCGCGAGTTCCGATGCGGCGCCTTTGCGCGCGAACAGCACGATTGCTTTTTTGTGTCCGCGGATGCTGTTGATGGTCTGGATGGATTTGACTTTTTCCTTGTATTCACTTTCCAATTCCGCCCTGATTTGCGGCTTGGTGGCCGAGCTGATGACGACGAAGACCAACCGGTTGTCTTTTTCGATGCCGGCAACGGCTTTTTCAGTGGTCAGGACGTGTTTGATAATCATGGTTTTCACAATTGATTTTTTTCAATTCTATGCGAATAATTTTTCCTGGTTCATTTCAGCCAAGGCATCCTGCGTCCAGACGATCAAGCGTCCGGCATCGCCGCCTGGCGCCAATAACTCGGCGTTGAGGTTCTTGACATCGATGGCGTCCACGCCCGGTAAGTTTCTGACCGCTTTTTGCAAGCCTTTGTCTTTGGCGTAGACGATGAGGATGCTTTTGGGTTCGTAATATCCACCCTTGCGCAGGCGCGAGCGGCCGGAGCGCATCTTGCGGCCTTCGTGGGCCTTTTGTAAGTCCGCATCCAAGCCAAGAGCGTCCAGGACTTTTCGGGCATCCTGCACGCGTTTGACTTCCTCGAAGGAGCCGTTGACTACGATGGGTAAGATACCGGCATAGCGGTGGCGTTTTTCGACCAGCATCTTTTCTAAGCTGGCGTTGAGTGCGGAGCGGATGGCCTTGAATTTTTCCTTTAAGTTGATGCGTTCGCGCAAAATCTTCCAGGGCTTCGGGGGGTGCGCGCGGCGACCTTTGTTGGAGTGCGGCACGATGCGTACGTGTCCGGAGCGGCCGCCGGGGATTTTTTCACGCGGCAAGTGGGACTGGCCCGTGTTGATCATCTGGCGCCAGGCATGACGGCGACCGTAATATGCTGCCGTGGTCTGCAGGCCCGCGAGGGGGTAGGCGCCTTTGGGCTGGTAGAATTGTGTTTTGTAGGCATGGTAGGCGCGGCGGATCAGGTCGGGCCGGTACGGCTCGGAAAATTGGTCCGGCAGGTCGACTTCACCGTTTTGTTTGCCATCCAATGCAAATACTTTGACTTTCATATCAGAGGACCACGGCTTTAAGTTCGACTTTCTGCGTGCTTTGGACTTGCAAGGGTTTGCGGAATCGGATGAGGCGCTTGGAAGGTCCCGGCAAGCTTCCTTCAATCATGGCAAATGTGCCTTTGAGGTTGCCAAAATGGGGGAATCCGCCTTTGGGCTGATATTCGGTGGCATCTTCGGTAATGACCAAAATGCGCTTATTGCGCTCGGTGCGGCGGTGGAATCCCATCTGTCCTGCACGCGGAACGGTGAACATGACTTTGGCTTGTGTTTCTCCACCCAATGCACCGCCGTGACGGCGGGCGCCGGTGGACTTGTGTGTGTTAAGGGCGACGCCGAAGCGTTTGACCACGCCTTGCCAGCCATGTCCCTTGGTGACGGCGACCACGTCGGTGGCCTCGCCTTCTTTGTAAACGTCTTTCATGGACACGTCCTTGCCCAACACCGATTTGGCGTATTCCAAGCTTTCGGCGGCCGTCCCACCCAATGCGATTTCCATGACTTCCGGCGTTTTTTTGATGCCGGTCTTGTGGGGAAGCGTAAATGTCAGCAGGCGGAATGCCTCGGCGTTCTGGATGGATTCGATTGTTTTTTCGGTTTTTTTGGCAACCGTGCGCAAACGGAGCAATTCTTTGGGCGCGTTGGTGGCCGGCACTTCGCCGACGATTTTCCAGCCGTACGGCGTCAAGTTGTAAGCAACGATGGAGTAGACGTACATGGGCGGCGTCAGGACGAAGGTAACGGCTTTGGCCACTTCCTGGCCTTTGAGGGGGTTGTCCTTGTATTCGTTCATGACGATGTGGGCCATGCCGACTTTGTAGCCGGCGAATCCTTGCATGCCCTTTCCGATAGTGGACCAAGCGCGGATGCGCGGCGTCATCGACGACGCACGTGACCGATGCCAGTAGGCGCGTGAACCCCGTTTCGGACCTTTCTTTCCCATCGTGAATCAGTGTAAACTTTTATCTTTGCAGCCGTTCAAATCGCTTTGACTTTCTTGACCGTCGGCGGCGTCTGCTTGTTCAATACCTTGCTGGAGCAGTAGGGGCATCGGACGAACGTCAGTTCGTCGTCGGCGAACACTTTCCCGCATTTGGCGCAAACATACATATTTTGAGACCTGGTTTTTGGATATTCTAATCCGTTCCTGTCTTGCCGCACGACTTCTAATCGTGCAGTTTATGAATTTTCAGCGACTTTTTCCTGATTTTGGCGACGCGAACATCAGCCAATAAAAGAAGCGCTTATGAATTCGTGGACTTATTGGTCTTCGAAGATATTAATAAAGCTTCCGGCGCACGAACCCGAAAAATGCCAAAAGGGCACCAAATGTGCTCGTTTCCAAATTGGGGGCTCATTAGGGCTTATTTTTGAACTTTTCGGAAACGGAAAAACTAAAAATATTCGTTTTTCCTTTTTTTTTCTTTCCTTAGAGCTTTCGCGAATAATCCGCCCGGATGTCCTGCGTCAATTCCATGGCGCGCTGGTGCAAGGCGTTGACATCGGCCATGATGATTGTGAATTCGCTTTGGTATGCCGCCACTTTTTTGGCATCAAGCGTCGTTTTTTTCTTGCTTAAGACGCCTTTAAACAGGACGTCCTGGAATTCCGTGGCGTTCAGGTGCAACCGTTGCAACCGGAGGATGAGGGTGTCCACGTCCAGGGTCATCAAAAAGATTTTCTTGTTGACGCCGTCGGAATAGTACTGGTTGGTGCCCAGATACTGCGAAAACTCCTGGATGCTGTGCAAGAACTCATCCAATTCCTTCAATAGGGACAAACTGACGTTGTACTCGATCAGGAGGCGTTTGGATACTTCGAATTCTTCCTTTTGCATGTGCGTGCTCCCCTCGTACTCTATTCAATATCCTATCTGTTCCATATCATGGGTTGTGCATGAACCGGGTGGTTGTTGGTTGTTATGGTGATGTATAATTTAGGTCCGAAGAAAAAGCTTTGGTTGGCGCGTTGCCTTGACCAAATCCCAACATTTAAAATAACGGATATCGGATAACTAACCAACCGGTTGGGTGGGAATCGGTGCGCCTTCGTGTCGTTGTCTTTGCCATTCCATTGACAATTGCTTTTAGGGGTGCGCCTGTTCCGTCACAATCATTTTTTGAACAATCAGATGGAGGTCGTTAATACAATATGACTGAAAAAACTATACTGATCCTGGCCATTGCCGTGGTTATATCGTCCCTCATGTTATCCGTTGCCGTCTGGTCCGCCGGCACCACCATCAGCACCGGTTTATCCAAAATCCAGCTGACCGCCGCTGCGCCATCCGGTGGAAGCGGTTCCGGAAGCGGCCAACAATTGCAGCCCACGCCGGCACCCACTGCCGCGGCTCCGACCAAGTTTGACTTATCCGCCGCCGCTGACAAGCCGTTCCTCGGAAAGGCCGATGCCCCCCTGACGGTGGTTGAGTTTTCCGATTTGCAGTGTCCGTTCTGCGCCCGGTTCTACTCGGATTCGGAAGGTCAGCTCATCAAGAATTACGTCGACACCGGTAAGATCAAGTTCATCTATATGCACTTCCCGTTGGACCAAATCCACCCCAACGCCCGCCCGGCCGCCAATGCCGCATTGTGCGCGTTCCGCGTGGGTAGCAATGCGGCGTTCTGGAAATTCCACAATGCCGTCTACGACAACATCGACGTCATCAACGTGGGCACTTTAGTCAACGAATCGATTTACGCCACCTATGCCAAGAGCGCGGGCGTGGATGCGGCAAAATTCGCCGATTGTTTTGCCAAGAAGCCGTATGATGCCGAAGTCACCTCGGATCAGAACCTGGGTTTGAGCTACGGCGTCCAAGGCACGCCCACGTTCTTCATCGTGGACAAATCCGGTAAATCCACGCAATTGGTCGGCGCGCAGCCGTACTCGGTGTTCCAGCAGACGCTGGACGCCCAGTTGGGTTAAACGGCACGACGTCCGTTAGAACGATTGACTCCTTTTTGACGCCGGTTTTCCGGCAAAATCTTTTCTTTTTCCCCTTTTCCTTTACATCCCGTTTTTAGCATCCCGTTTCGGGCCGTAGGAGGGTTTTTTTACCCCCAACTCCCCAGTTTGTTTTCCTTTTTTGTCGCGTCACCGGCGGTTGCAAACGTCTTTGCTTCAATGCCGAAAAACACGACGAACTAGTATCGAAGCTTGTCGATGTTGGCGGCAGTCCGATCGACTTTGCCCATTGCCCCTGTAGCTCAGCCTGGTACAGGCGCGGTCGCCTTTTTCTTTTGCGAAAAGAAAAATGCGGCCTGCCGAAAAAGAAAACGAAGAAAAAGGAAAAAATCAAGAGTAACCGAGTTGCCCCTGTAGCTCAGCCTGGTAGAGCGCGTCCATGGTAAGAAAGCAAACGGCACTTTGCCATTGGCTTTTCCGAAAAGGACGAGGTCGCGCGTTCAATTCGCGTCGGGGGCTCTTTCTTTTTCTTTCATTTTGTGATTCGCGAGCATTCGTTGGGGGTTCGGGGGAACCTGGGACTAAGGGGCGCTTCCCGTGGTCCGGGTTGCACTTCGCGTCGGGGGCTTCTTTTTTTCCAATTAGCATCTGTCGTCGTTTTTCTATACTTTTTTCCAGGCGCATTTTCAACCGCTTTTTTTAACCGGCTTCATCCTTAATCGTCCGTGAAACGTTTCGGCCTTGACTTCAACGACCGCCGCGTCCACCTTTTGGCCGGCGTTTTTCTCATCGTGGATGCCCTCATCAGTTTGGTCTATTCCACGGACTTGATTTTGCTGTTCGCCGTGGGCCGCATCGTGCGGCTGACTGTGGGCTTGCTTTTGGTGGTCGGAAAACTGCCAAAAAGCTACGCCAAATGGATCGGCCTTTACCTGGCGTTGGAAGCGATTGGTTCGACCATCGTCTCCCCGGACGACGCCGTTTTATGGCAGATGGGCCGAATCGGCCGTGTCCTGATCGGCGCGTGGTTGTACTCCGACGAGCATCCTAGCAACGGGTAAATTCTGTCTTTCAATTTTTTTCTCAACAGATCGAAGAACCCGCTCTCCAATTGGTTACGCACCGGTTGACGAATGCGACGTACGATCCCACGTTATTTTCACTGGCGGGCGCGTAAATCGGGATGATTTGTTCCGGTGTCGTTTTACCCTGGGGCAGATAAAGTGGCGAATTTTTGATGTAGTAATACCAATGCTCTGCACCCCGGCACCAACTGCTGTAGGAACAAAACCGGCCATTGGATGCCTGATCGCATAAGTAGCTTCCCGGTGCGTTTTTGACGATGTTACCAACGGTATGCGTGCTGGCGTAGCCGGATGCTGTTCCCCATGTGGATTCTTGCCCAAAAAACGCGAGCATATACGCGACATCGATGTTGTACTGCTGGCTTTTTTCATAGAAACACGTTGCCGTGTCCGCATCGGCCGCTGGCGAGCGTACCGCTTTTAGGATGCTCAGAATTTGAGTGGTTCCGAGCGATGGACCGCCCACCACGCTATTGCCTGAATTTGGAATAGCCGGTTTTGGGGTTTGACCGGGTTTGCTTATCGGAGCCGGCGCCACATAGGCGTTCTTGCAGATGTCCTGCACTTCCGAGCTGGGATTGCCGTCGCGGTCCAGTTCAAAATACAGCATCGGCCTGTCTGTGCCCTGTCCGCTTTGGCCTGATAATCCGATGATGTCGCCTTTTTTGACGGTGTCGCCGGGTCTAACATTGGCTTTTTGCAGGTGGCCGTATTGGGTTTCCACTTTGGGATTATCCGAATGGCGCAGAATGATGACGGTGCCTAAATCCGAATAATCGGTCGGAGTCTGTATGACTTTCCCGTTCGCCGCCGCTTTCACGGCCGTGCCTACGGGTGTGTCCAAGCCGATGCCCAAATGGGCCCGGATTTTGCCATTGGCGTTTCGTGCGTGGCTGAACGGAACGGTTATGGCCGCCGCCACCGGGCAGGAAAATCCGGTGGTCGAAAACGATTTTTGGCTTGCCGTTTTTTCCAAACTGGCACCGTAAAAGAAGCAGACCTGGTTGGCCGGACACGTTGGCATGGTTGCGGCCTGTACGGATGTCGCAATAAATAGCAAGCCTAGGAAAAAAATGGCTCCGGTCCATCGCGCGTGCATGAATCAATCGATGCAAGCCGGACTTAAAACCGTTCAGTTTCCGGCATCTTTATTGAACTGCATGCGGTGGATTTCGTGATGGTGGAATGTGTATGTTTATGCCAAATGGCCCTGCAAGCCGCCCCTGACCAGTCCTTCTGGATTCATGACGTTGCCGGCATCCAATCCGTTTTGGATTCGAAATGGCGATGCAAAGACGTTGACGTGCAAGTGGCATTCATAGTTGCCTCCGGTATTTCCAAGGTAGGCGATGACGTCTCCGGCTTGTACTGCACCTTTGTCCAATACGGCCGCGTTGAACCCCTGGAGGTGGTCGTACGTCACAATTTTTTCAG
Organism: Microcaldota archaeon; assembly: GCA_016212375.1. Taxonomy (GTDB): domain Archaea; phylum Micrarchaeota; class Micrarchaeia; order Norongarragalinales; family Norongarragalinaceae; genus JACPGT01. The sequence goes on along the minus strand of JACRGH010000044.1, from coordinate 25,554 downwards.
TCCCGTCGGTGCACGCGGTTTTGATGGAAACTTCGTTGCCGTAGCCTGCAGCGGTGTTCCGGTAGTATCGCACTTGGCCTGCCCAAACCGCTTTGACGGGTTGCCCGCAGTTGAATCCCCCGTAATCGAATCCGCTGTGTCCGCCCGGGTACGCCCGTTGGCTGCCGAAGCGGCCGCCCGGCACGACGCTCCAGGACTCCGGCACCGGATTGTTCGAAAATTGCGTACAGTCCACTCGGCCTGCAACCGTCGCCTTTACCGGAGCAACGGTCGAACTTGACACGACGGGGGTGGATTTACAGATGTCTTCTACCTCGATTTGTGGAATGGTGGCGCGTGTCAGTTCGAAATAAACTGAGGGCCATAGCGCGGCACCGCTTTTTCCGGATTTGCCTATTGTTTCGCCCGCTTTGACCGATTCTCCCCCCCGTTTGGTGGACGGTCCTTGCAGGTAACCGATTTTGCTCTCCACGTTGGGATTTGTCGCGTGGCGGATGAGGATGAAATGTCCGGCACCGGTTTGTTCAAAACCGGTCTCCAGCACTTTTCCCGCTGCCGGAGATTTAACGTCCGTGTTTTCCGGCACCCGCATTTCGATTCCGGGCCGTCTGCGGGTTTCTCCATTGGCGTTGGTATATGGGGCGCCGAACGTGCCGGTGATGGGGATATTGACCGGGCAGACGAATTTCGAGGTGGAAAACCCGGTGCCGGAAGGTCCGGGTGTGTTTTTTTCCAAAGACGCGCCGTAAAACATGCACACTTGGTTATTGGGGCAGGATGGGATGGCGTTGGACGCGGACGTTGCGGCCTGGAGTGACGCCGAAAAAAGAAACACCGACACTAGGAGTAAACTGAGTCCGCCGGTAGCGCTTTTTTCCATGGTGTCAAGAATGATGCCGTTGCTTAAGTGGTTTTCGTCGCGTCTTGGACGTGCGGTTGCTTCGGCGTGTGTGGGCCGGAGCGCGGCTTTCGGAGAAACGTCAAGTATGCCGTGTGCAACAACCCCGAGTTCTCGGGACGGAAGCCCCTCTCCCTTACCAACATGGGCCGCACGATGACCTCGATGGTTTCGCCCTGCTCAAACCCGGCTACCAATGCCGCTTTCACAAAGGTCTGCACCTGTTCGGCATGCGGGAGGTAGCCGACGCAAAACCCGCCGCCTTTCAGCGCGGCAAACGCATGTGGTAATGCCAGGTGCGAATCGCCCATGTCCAAGGTGACCAAGTCGACGTCTTTTTCTTCAAAACCGCTCTCTAGGACGTTGTCTTTGAGTTTGACGTCCACCACGTCCGACAAGCGGGCCTTTTCCACGTTCTTGGCGGACAATTGTTGGAATTCTTCGCGCTTTTCGTACGCGTAGACTTTGCCTGCCGGCGCGACGATGGAGCCCAAATAGCAGGACAAAAACCCGGAGCCCGCGCCGCAGTCGATGACGCGGTCACCGCTTTGGAGGCCTGTCAATGCAGAAATCATGGCCGCATCCTTTAGCAGGATGACTTGGGGCCCGCGGCGGAGCTTTTTCCAGATGTGGGGGTCGAACATAATCGCAATGGTGGTTTGGCGGATATCTAAAGCTTTACCCAACCGCGATTTCGGCTTCAAAGAAAACGTTTTAGAACGCATTGTTCCATTAACAAAGTTCGCAATTGCGCCTTTTTGTGCACCCGTTGGCTCAGTATGTTTGCCGCCGGTTGCGTAAGTAACCGCCATTGCTCAAAGATTGTCGATAGATAAAACCAGTTTGCCATCGTACCCGGCAGGGTCGATGGTTTTGCTCAAGACGCCTCGGTAGCTCAGCGGTACAGACACGGTCGCCTTTTCTTTTTTGAAAAGACCCGCGCAAAGCATTCGGCTTTGCGGGGCCCAGCAAACGCAGATGCGTTTGCCCGGGAAATGCGGCCTGCCGAAAAGAAAACAAACAAAAAGGAAGCAAAAAAGAATTAACAAGTTGCCTCGGTAGCTCAGCGGTAGAGCACCTGTTTCGTAAACAGGGGGTCACGAGTTCGATCCTCGTCCGGGGCTTGTCTTTTTTTTAAACCATTCGGTCGTATGCCGGTAGATGCCCCTTTTGATTCCGTATTGTTGTACCGGCGCCTCTTGAAACCAAGTAGTCAAAATTTTTCCTCCTACCTTGTGCGGCATAATGAAGCGGGGTATTGCCTTCGTGGTCTTGGGCATCGATTCTTGCGCCTTTTTCCAAGAGTAATCCCATGGCTTTTTCCGCATCGTATCGGTCTGCTGCCAAGTGAAGCGGTGTAATTTTTTTGTGGCTTTCGGCGGAAACGTTCGCCCCCTGGCTAATCAGCCAATCCATCAATTCGGTGTGTTCGTTCGCATCATCCAATCTCGCTTTTGCCGCATAATGCAGCGGGGTGAAGCCTGCGTTGTCTTTAATTTTGATGCGGTTTGTACTTTTTCCCACGAGTTGTTTTAGCGTAGAAAAATCGCCCCGGTAGGCCGCCAAATGGATCGGAGTCACCCCGTATCCGTTGCGCTCGGTCGGGTCTGCCCCATGGTGCATGAGCGCCGTTGCCATTTCCGAATCTCCACGGAGTGTGGCGACATGCAGCAACGTGTTTCCCTGTTCGCTTTGCTCCAATTTTGGAAAACCGAGATTTTCGAGTATTTTCAAATCATATTTGTCCCTGACCGGGCCGAATGGGTTGGTTTGGTGTTCGAAATGCCGGTTGACGTCTGATTTTTCGCCTAACGCATGGACTGCATTGATTCGGTTATAGACGACCGCATGGTAGAGCGGCGTTTCCCCTTTTTCGTCAACTTGTTCGGGGTCGGCTTTATGCCGGAGGAGTAGCCGGATGATGTTTGCTCGTCCTTCTTTGGCCGCGGCATGCAGTGGCGTATGTCCTAGCTTGTCCGCAACATTGACGTTGGCCCCGGCTTCAATCAAAAAATCGGCGAAATTTTCATGTCCTTTTTCCGAAGCGATGTGGAGTGCTGTTTTTCCTTGTTCATCCGTTGTTTTTGTTGCCGCTTTTAATTTTTTGATGTCGCTGAAAATTAATGGTATTAATTCTAGGCTTCCGACTTCCGATGCTATCCGTAATGCGTGTCCCAATGTTGCATTGTTTATCGGCTTGCCTTTTTCCTTTAATTCCAACAATGCGTCCACGTCGTTGTTTGCGACGGCGGTGAGCAACCCGTGCTGTTTTCGTGGTGTTTTCCGGTAAACCATGGCATGCATCATTTTTTCGCTTATTTATTCTTACGCATTCTTCGTAACTTGGATGAACATCTTCCTCGACGGCTCCGGCTTCAACGGCAAGACTTCGGGATACGCCGTCGTCTTCGAAGGTAATGTGCGTGCGCCCATCGTCGTCCGTTTGCACGAAAATAAGACCAACAACGAGATGGAATACGCCGCACTGATTCGCGCCCTCCAAGAGGCTCAAACCGGCGACCACCTTTTCACCGACAGCCAGCTTCTGGTGGGCCAGGTCACCGCCGGGTGGAAGGTCAACTTCGCGCATTTGCGGCCGTTGGTGATGGACGCCAAGCGCTTGGTGGTAGCGAAGAAAGTGAAACTGACCTGGGTGCCGCGCGAGAAGAACAAGGCTGGAAAAGTTTTCGAATGAACCGGGCGTCGGGTCGGTCCACTCCAGATGCGTACGTTCCCGTCGCGTTTTGGTTCCGGAAAAGGTTAAAGAACCTCTTTTTTCAACAAAACTCAAGCGTTTATCGGTTCAGCCGTGTTTGGGCCGTTTTTGCTTTCAAGGTGTATTTGTTTATGGGTAAATTTCCAGTAGCCGACCGTGCGTTTTTGGACGTCATCGTCTGCAAGAAGTGCAAGGCGCGCAACCCCAAAGCCGCCCTTAAGTGCCGCAAGTGCGATTATCCTAACCTTCGGCCCAAGCGCGTCAAGCGCAAGGACGCCAAAGGCGGGGCCAAGTAATCGGCTTTTCTCTTCGGTCCTGATTTCCGCCGTTTCGGGTTTTTTTTCTTTCAAACGCCCAGTTTCGGCTTTTTTCCTTTTGGCTGTTTTTCCCATTATCTCTTCTGCCGCTTTACTGCAACGATGCGGACCGGCCAGGTGACCTGCATGTTTTTCCGGCTTTCATTCCAACGATGGGGATGGTGGATTCGTTCCTGGGTAAACCAGGTTTTCGGTTCCATGGCTTCTTCGGCTGACAATTCCCGCGCCCGGGTGGAAAACCCATGTTGGTGCAGCATTCTTCGGATGTCTTCAACGTTTTGACGGTCCTCGCTAATGTAAAAACGGCCGTTGGGCGCCAATGCCTTCTTGATGTGCCGGATTAATTCCATGATTTCTTTATCTGGCATTTCGTTGAGCAAGAAATCCGCATTCGCGATTTGGACGCTTTTTTCTTTTAGAGTCTTGAGGTACTGCAGGACATTGGACGACACATATACCGCGTTCGGTGGGAGCGGTTCAAAATCCCCTAGCGGGTGGATATCTACTGCGATGATTCGTCGGTCCGGATGCCGCATGGCCAGCGCTTTGATCCGATCTGGATTTTGCCCCGCCCCTAGGTCCAGAAAATGGATGCGCCCCGGTTCTTCCATGATTCGAAAGACGTGGGCAACCTTAATTTGGTTTTGCTACGATGTCTTATCGTCCTGTATTGTGGTAACTTTTTACGCGTTGCCGGGGGTCTGATGTCTGGATGAGAATTTTGCTAGTCCGCCACGGCCAAACCATCGAAAACGCTGAAATGCGTTTCCAGGGCCACATCCACGGCCGGCTGTCGGCGTTGGGAAAACGCCAAACGAAGGCTTTGGGTTTGGTGTTGAAGACTGAAAAAATCGATTACTTTTTCGGCAGTCCCCTGGACCGAGCCCGTGACACGCTGGAAGCGGTGCGCAAGCATCATCCGCATCTGCAAGCCGTTTTTGTCGACGATTTGATGGAGCGCGGCAAAGGTGTTTGGGAAGGTATGCGTTTTGTTGATGCGTATGCGAAGGACCCACGGTTGCAGGAGAACTTCCGCAAGACCGCTTTTCGGCCCAAAGGGGGTGAAAGCCTGCTCGACATCCGGAAGCGTGTGCGCCGGTTTCTGAAGCTCATCCGGCCGCTTCCAGATAATGCAACGGTCTTTGTTGCGGGTCATGGCATCTTAAACGGCGAACTGCTCCGCATCCTGCTGAAAACACACGGGCATTTCTCACAGGCCAACGCGTGCATCAACGAGCTATGGTGGGAAAAATCCGGCGTTTACGTCGTCAAACTCAACGACGTGGGCCATCTTAAAGCGCTCAAAGGCAAAGCCAAACGCGGTTACTGATTTCGGCTTTCTTTGACTTCTCTTTTTGTGCCAACCGAGCGGCTTAAAACGGATTTGAGGCATCTTCTGTGCGGAGGAGTGTCCTGAGTCTGGCCAAAAGGGCAGGACTTAAGGCCCATTTTTTCTTTCTTTTCCCGAAAAGAAAGAAAATCTGGTCGGCCAAAAGAAAGAAAATTATTTTTGTGCGCGAATCAGATTTGGGTAAGCCATCCTGTGGCCTAGCGCCTTCGGGGGTTCGAATCCCCCCTCCTCCATTTTGATTCGCAAAACAAGACTCGGGGGGTTCGGGGTAACGTAGGACTATAGGGGGTGCTCCCCCTGTGGTCCCGCGGCGGGTTCGAATCCCCCCTCCTCCATTTTGATTCGCAAAACAAGACTCGGGGGGTTCGGGGTCTAATCGGATTTTTCTTGGTGGCGCTTCTTTCGAAAAGAAGGTCCGTTGCAACTCCCCCCTCCTCCACTCCTATTCTTTTTTTCAGTTATCCTATGCGTTTCAATGCATATGCCCGCCCGAAATCTCGGCCGCCCATTTCGACGCGACGTGGAAGATGTGCTCATCGATGGTGCCGTCGGCAATCATCTGAGCCAACGTTTCGTCCAGCTCTTTTTTGGTTTTGAATGTGCGCGTGATGCTGAAAAAGTAGGCGCCGCCTTTGAACTGCTGGACGTTGGGCTCCAATTTGACTTCGATGACGCACTCTTTTGGCACGACTGTTTTGATGGCGGCTTTGATTTGCTTGCTTTCTTCGCCCAAAAAGCGCTCCGGCTCCGCCTTATCCGACAGGGGGGCGTAGTTGCGCAACCGAATGTAGCCGTTGAGTCCCAGCGTCTTATGCTTGGGTACGACGTGCAGCTCCAGTCGGCTGGCGTGGAAGCGGTGGGATTCTTTTAACGCAAGAAGGATGTCGAGCATCTGGACGTCACGTTTGTGGGGAGCAGGGCTACGTTTGCAATTGTTTTTCTTTTTTGTTATTGCTTTTGTTTTATCCGACTTTCCGGTACCGTATCGCCACGACTCCGAACAAAATCAATCCCGCAAACAGTGCCGCCCAAGGCAACTCTTCCGGCCACGACGGGAGGAACAGCTTAGGCGGTGCCGAATCCGTGGTCGTCGAACTGCTCGACGAGGGTGCGAAAAAGGGGCTATCCGCGGGGACGCCGGACGTGGTGCCGTCCTTGTTGCCGGAAAAGCCGATGCCGTTCTGCGCAAACGCCGGGTTAAGTGGCACGTCCTGGCCGTTGTACACGTTGATGGCGCCGGTGGAGGGATTGAACGTCATGATGCCGTTTTCGCCGCGCGCTGCCAACAAGGCAAGCACTTCCTTTAGGCCGTCCGGCCCTTCCGCGTTGAGCGTCGGCTGTCCGTTTTCGTTGGTCAAATTCAGTTTGAAGTCGCCCTTGTCCGTGGGAATGACCAAGTTGCCGTTGCCGTCTTTTGTAATCGGTCCGGTGATGTTGTAATCCGTGGCTTTGCCCGTGTTCTTGTCGATGACCCTGAGCTTTCCATCCGGGGTGATGTAGTAGATGTGGTCCTTGGTCTCAAACGACGTGATGCCGTCCTTTCCGGCAATCTTGTCCAATCCGGCGTTCAATTTGTTGGCCGAGTCCTCAAAACCACGCTTGGCTTGCACCTGGATTTGCGCCCCCGAACCCCGCGTGTCCAGGTTGTAATTCTGGATGTTCTGGTTGGACGTTTCAAAAATCGAGTAGATGATGAGGCTGATTTGCCCTGTGGGTTGGTCATAATGCAATGCCCCGCTGTCACCGATGATGCTCTTGAGGGTACCGATGGGCTGTTGGCTGTTTCCCGTGGCGCCATAAAGGACGGCCTGTCCGTTGTTGCGCACGCTGATGCGGCCGCCGGAAATAATGGATTTTCGCAAGTCTTCCGGAGTTGGCACCGACGCGCCGACGCCGTTGCGCCCGACGTAATCAATCTGCCCATCCAGCAATCCGGCTTGCCCTTCCGACGTCTCGACGGTGCGGACCTTGCCGATGGCCTGCGTCAAGTCGGTCCCGATGTCCCGTCCGGTCAGCTGTCGGATGGCCGACGTCAGGTCGCAGGGCGGGTTGACCAGCGTGCTTTGACCCGTGCTTGCGATTTCCACAAACGCATCCGTCCCGCCCATCAAGTTGCTCTGGATGATGGTGTTTGGGATGATGATGCGGCCCAACGCCTGTACTTTGTTGTTGGCCAATGCGCGCAATTTCCAGATGGCGGATTTGAAGGAAAGCGCCTTTGAGCCGTCGGCGTTGTTGGCCTCCAACCCTTCGCCGAACGACAAACTGCGGCCGTCCTTGCTTTGGATGCGGTCCTGCAATCCGCATGCGTTGTTGACCAAATCATACAGCGCTCCTTTGGTCATGGATGTGGATTGGTCGATGTGCAGGTAAAGCAGTTCGGGCGTGCGCACGAATCCGCCTTGGTTCTGCGTCACGGCGCGCAGGTTCAACACGTCCTTTAGGTTCTTGATTTTGGCTTCGGTCTGCGCCGCCTCCGCGTTGGCGCCCAATACTTTGGACAGCCCGATTTTGGACAACTGGTCGTTGACCGCCGGCAACTTGTCCGCCAAGGCATTGGACGTCGTGCTCACGCGTTCCGGGATGCTTTGCCAGGACAGGATGGTCTGCATCTGGTCCTTGCAATTGGAGGTGTAGGTGATGCCGCGGTTCCCGACGTGCACGCGCCAGGCATCCCCGGGGTTGGTGTAGTCCAAGACATTCAATATGCCGGCACCGAGGGATTTTCCAAAATCCGTGGTTTGAAGGAATTTGCGGAACGGGGTGAGGAATGAGCGGGACAAAAGCAGGATTGTGGTCGCTGCGCTGGCGGTGAATGCTTGCCGATAAGCGGTTTTCAAATCATTGTACTCATCGATGTTGCACTGGACGTCTTTGGCATAGTTTTCATTGATGTCCAGATACTCCAATGTAGTCAGGAAGATGCCGGCGCCCAGGGTGCGTTCCTGCAGTTGGAATATTTTCCGCGTAACAATGAACGGGACGGCGACGGAGAAAAACGCGGTAAGCGATTTGAGGTTCTTATCCTCCAGCGCCGGTTCGGCCAGGATGTTGTTGGACACCATGGCCAATGACGTGAACGACTCGGGTCCTTGTTTGTCGGCAAACGCCCGCATATCCTCGTAGTTCAGCGTGTACGCCCCGCCCCGCCAACGGGTGTTGATGCCGATGGTGCCATCGTCCTCGCTTCGCAGGACCGTGCTGGATTCGTAGTTGGGCGTCTTTTGCGATTCGGGGTAATTGAGGAACAACAAATTCTTGGCGAAAAATGCTTTTTGAGGCGTCTGGCCCAATCCGGCGTATTTGGCGACCGTTTCCTCGATTTTTCCGATGGCCAAGAAACTGGACGCCTTCTTGAAATCGCTGAGCACTTCCTTGTTGGCCAATAAACGTAGGAATTTGTCGTCGGCCTGGCTTCGGGCCTGGAATAAGATACCGTTGTTCAAGCTGAACGCCATGCGGGCAGGGCCCAGCCAGCCGCCCGCGAGCATGAAACTGGTTATGACGCGTCCTTCGAGGGTACCTTTGACTTTTCGGAGCGAGTCGATGTTGAATTCAGCGTCCTTGATGTCGTTTTCAAGCCCGCCTTTTGTCCGGAAACTCAAGTCCGGCTGTTTTTTTAGCGCCGTATCGATGTCTGGAACCGCGGCTACGTCCGCCGGTGCAATGTGCGCGCCGGCCGTGTTGTAATACTTAAGCGTGTTCGTGGCGCTGTCGATTTCCACGCTCGCGGCCTGTCCGCCGGGCACTTGTATGCCGCCTTCTTTCAGAAGATACCGTCCTGCCGCGTCCTTTTGGACCACGCCGGTGGTTTGTTCCCGTATCTGGGCGGCAAGCAGGGGATTGGGCTCGCGCGTCTTGAGGTTTTGCAACTGTTTTTGCTTGATATCCTTGACCGCTTCAAGATCCTTGATGGCGCCAAATGCGGCGATCGAGGTGATCATGGAAAAATAAAAGTCGGCTTTGGTGTAGGCCGTGGTGAAGACAATCCAGTCGCGGTAGAATTCCGGAACGATCAGATTGCCTCCGCCGTTGAGGTTCAGGTACCCCACCACGCTTTGGCCGTAGACGTGCTGGTTGATGGTTTCCCCGCCGCGCACGGAAGTCAGTTCGGCATTGGGTTTGCCCGTGGCCGGTGAGACTTGGTTGCCTTGCAAAAGGGGCGAGTTCTTGGTGCCGTATGTGATGTCGGTGTCCAGAATCGCGATATACCCGACGCGGCCGTTGATGTGCGCATCCTTGAGCAAACAGCTTTCCGGGTCGATTTTTTGCGCGCGAAAGACCTCCGCCAAGCTGACTTCCTTGCCAGAGCCGGGCATGATGACTTTGTACCGCTCGTACGGCGCCAATTCCTTGGTCTGTTCTTTTTCCGCCGCGGCCTTTTCCTTGCTGTTGACCTGGCCGTTGATGTACTCCTGGATTTGCCTGAACGCTTCCTGGTACGGCGAGTCGGCCGGTTGTTGCGCGAGGATTTTCTTGGCATCGGCAATCGGGATATTCGTGTTGCTCTTGATGGAGTTGGTCTTGCTATCCCACACGCCGAATTTCTTGGCGATTTCATCCTTGCCGATTTTATCCATTCCCGCCAATCCCGCGATGGACATCACGTCAACGGTGGCATTGGGGTCCGGAGTCTGCGCGTCCTGTTTTTTGCGCTCCTTGCTGAACGGGTCCGTCGGCTTTTCCCCCGCTTGCACCAGGGCATCCAAATCGGACAAATCATTGAACGAATCCCCGCGGAATGCGCCGTTCGATGAAAACAGGAATTGGTGCAACTGGTTACGCTCGCTATCGCTCATGGAGTGGATTTGGCATGCAGGTCCGCTGGATGCCGACGCCGGGCGTGTTGTGGGAACGGGTGGCGTAACGCCGCCGGTCGTGGTAGTGCCGGGTGACGCGGCAGTGGACGGCGCTCCGGATGGAGGGGTGCTTGCGGCGGGGCCTGTTCCGCTGCCGGTTGCAGGCGTGCCGGGAGTTCCAGCGCCAGTACCTGCCGTGCCTCCAGTGGTGGTGGTTGTTCCGGAGGTTGAACTGCCGGAAGGTGCACCGCTTGCGGGTGGAGTTCCGGCGAAGTAAATGGCGCTTTGTGTCCGGCTTTGGAAGCTGTCGGCCCACACGATGGGTGCGGTCATTTCCAAAACCAGCATCATCAAAATGAAGAGGGAAAAACGCGTGCGGCGCATATGCCAATACTCACGGCGCGCCCATTTAATACGCTTTCTTGGGCCGGGTTGGAGTTGTACATTTGCACGGAACGAAAAACGACCAAAAACCAGGTTCGAAAAGGGGCGAATTTTTATGGCCGGATGGTCTTTTTTTCCAGCTTAGCCCTACGTTTTTTTTGGGATGCGCTATGGTGACCGGAACGTTTCACTGGATTTTCCAGCTTTTTCCTATGGATTATGGGCGGCGCCTTTATGCCGCCGGGTTGTCCGGCAGGTTTTGCACGATGTCTGCAAACGTCAGGTCCAAATACAAATAAATTACCAAAACGGCGAGGAACGTGCCGAGCAAGGTGACGGCGAAAAACAACACCGGTTTTGGCACCTGTTCGAACCGCGTTTTCAAGTATGAATACAAAAATGAGCAAAATAGGGCCAATGGAAAGATTGCGATGCCCATCATGGCGGACAAAAGCGCCAAGGGCCATAAATCCTGCAATAACGTTTCAAGGGGCATGATTGGTGTCCGACCGTCGTACGTTTTCCTTTTTTGTTGTTTTTTTGTGTTTTCTTTTTGATGCTTTTTTTCAGTTGATTTTTTTTCTTTCTTGCTCTTTTTCGGTTTTGTTCTTTTTTTAGGGTCTTTCCGTGGGATCCGGATGGCCCTGCGGTTTTCATTTTTAATGTTGTTAACCTAAAGCACCCGGCTTTTTTAATGGCGTCTCCGTTAAACCTATCCTATGGCTGAATTGGACATCGTCGCCGCATTGGCCTATTATCTGTTCATCATCCTAGGTTCCATAACGCCTGGATATCTTGCCGTCCGCTACACCTATCCGGACGTCCGCACTTTCAGCCAGGAGGAAAAATTGGGCGCATCCGTCCTCTTGGGTGCCTTTGTCGCGGTTTTGGCAATCCTTGCCGACGTGGTATCCACCGGGTTGGATGCCGTATTTCGCGGCCAAGGCTATTGGCCCGCCTTTTGGCTTTCCGCCTCTGGTTTGTCGTTCGTCGTCATGTTCGTCGGCTTGCGGAAATCCGACAAACCTGAAGTGGCCGTTCCGGCGACCAAACGCCTGGCCTTGTTGCAAAAGGAATTGGAAAGTCTGGAGCAAAAACCGCCCGGAGACAACGAGATGGCCGCGAAAATGGATGCCTTGCGTAAAAAAGGCATATTGTCCGATGCCATCGGTAGTTCCGCTTCCGATTCGGGCACTGCAGACCCCTCGTTTGTATCCGGTCCGGCCGTAACGCAAAACGTAAAGGAGGCCAAACGCGTCCTGGAGCAGGCCCGGGAGACGGAAGTGGAAGCCATCCTGACGGATTTGCAGCTGGATTATCCGGCTGCTTTGTCGGCAAGTCCGGATGCCGGCCGCCACCGCCGGTTGTACCTGGCATCGCGCCAAAAACCGCAGGAATCCGAGGAAAAACAAATCGTGGATGACGTCTATCTGTCTTTCCATGACGCCGCCGATGCCAATAAGAAAAAAGACGAAGCCAGGAGCCAAAAAACGCCCGATTTGCTTAAAGACGAAAACCCAACAAAATCCGTGGTACCTGCATCCAAATCGATTCCTGCGGCAAACGTTGTTCCGGCAAAGGCCGGTTCGGTCAGCATGGCCGATTTGTTCGGCGAAAGCCCTTCCAAAGCATACTCTACTACGTCGCCCAAGAGCGTCTTTGCCCAATTGGACAAGGAAGTCACGTCCGTTCCGATTGCCATCCCGCCCATCTGCCCGACGTGCCACCAAAAGAACTCCCGCATCGTATTTTGCCCGTACTGCGGCACCGGCATGTGCGCCAATTGTTCGCCCAAAGTCACGCCCGGTCCCGATGGGTTTACCTACGCGTGCCCGAAGTGCCAGGAAGATATTCCGGTGAAGAAAAAACAGGCGCCGGTCTGATGCCGCGCTCATCGTTAGTGCGATAGCAGTGTAAAAGAAAAAAACGACGGTACGAAAACTTTTTTTATGTCTTTTCTTCAGTTGCGGTTTGTCTTGGTGGTTTCCGTTGCATATTTCTATTTCTGGAACCGGGCCTTTCCGTTTACTGCGCCGGATGCCAGATGCAAAACGCCAATGCGTAATTCCGTAATTGGCGCACCGGTGGACTCACGAGCGAGTCGACGTAGACGACCTTGAACGGCACGTCCACCGTCACCACGTCCGGGCTCAATTCCCGCCCGTTCGGTCCTTTGTTCTGCGCGATACTGGCGCAGATGCCGTTTTGGCCGACCGGAATCGTGCCTTTGAGGAAATCCGGATAGTCCGTCACCAGCCGGTTGTTACTGTACGTCGTGGTGGAATTCACGACTTCTGTCTTGGGCAATACTTGCACGGTCTGGCCATCGGCGCGGTCCGAATCAATCACGTCGAACCCGTAGTAAAAACCCGAGTACCAAAACGGCTTCATCAGTTCCTTGATGGCGCATTTGTACGCCGTGATGCCCAGCGCGTTGGTGCCGTCGAACTTGTCGTCCAATAAAGGTTTTTTTTCCGCCAAATCCCGCTTGAGCAATTCCGAGACGGAAAAGCTTCCGCTGTATTTGCTGAGTTTTTGGCAGTCGTCCTTGAGGTCCTGGTAGATTTCCAACTGGTTTACCCGTGGTATTCCGCGGCTGTCGAGCCCGTATTCCCGGTTGTCCACCTTGCTCAAGGTGGATGCGTCGACGTAGTAGGATGCCTTGACCACGCTTTGCATGTAGTTGAGGATGTAGGCGGAACGCAACACCCGGTCCTGTTGCACCCCATAGCCGCTGACAAAGCTGAAAATCAACGCTGACGAAATCGATGCCAGCAACAACAAGGTGATGCCGTCGAAAATGGCCGCCTGGCCCCGTTTGCCAATCACGGGTTGGGGTTCGGCCGATTGGTGCTTGTTTTTCAGTTTTTGTCTTTGTTTGACTTCCGCTTTGGGCCATACCCCGGCCTTTAGGCCGGCAATATGTCCCAAATGCTGTTTAACTTGCCCCTGCGGGGATACCCCGGGCTTTAGCCCGGGGAGGATGTCATTTGAGTTGGCGCTGGCATTTTCCTTGGTCCGACCCCGTTCCAATGCCAAGGCTCGGTCATGCGGCACTCCGCGTGTGTGAATCATATTTTTCCGCGTTCCTTCCATGCAATCACGTTGATAAGGCCCAATCCGTTGGTCGGCGGCTGGTTTGGCAATGGACATGGCACGGCTACCGGGTACGTGAAGACGACGGCATCTTCTGGCACGCCCAAAAGCCCGTCCGCCGGGGAATTTCCGTTGATGTCCACCTTGTTGGTGCAATACGCCCACGTCTGGCCCTGCGTTTCCAAATCGTTTTTTTGAATGTATGACGGGTTTTTTTTCAAGTATTCAGGAGACGGGTTGGCTTGTGGATAATAAAATTGGATGCTCTGGCAATACCGCTTCACGGTCACGGCAAATTGGATGCGGTTGGACAGCGCATATTTCATCAGATGGTCTTTGCAGGTGTTTTGCTCAAAATCGGTGCGATTGTTGATGAGGCCCGTTTCCGTCGCAAGGTAGGACAGCGCCAATGCGGCTTGGCGCGTTTCAAGCAAGCGGTTCTTGCCCTCGACCAAGCCGTTGGCATACGCCAATGTGCCGATGAACAATACCACGGCGGCAACGATGGGGAAAATGCTGGGTAAATCATCGCCCAAAGGGCCAACGAAACCCCTTGAGCGGTGTTTAGTGTTCAGATGGGGGCCGGGCATTGGGGTGTTCCTCCGTTTTCAACTGCTTCCCATCCGCAGCATCGAAGCAGCGGATTTGCGACCAACCGTTTGGTCATGTCCGGTTCCGCGCTTTCCAAATAAGGCGGACATGACGTTTCCGGATTCAATTCCGTCCCCAACACGCCGTTGCATTGGCGCAAGTACAAATAGCTGGAAAAACCGGCCTGTTTTGGTTTGCATTTGGCAATAATGAGGTAGTAATCCCGTTTCTGGATGTCCGATGGCCTCATTTCCAGGCTCAAACCCGCATTCCAACGTGAACTTAACGTTGTCGGGTCCATGATGGTCATGGTCTTGTCATAAGACGCGCGGGCGTATCCTTCGCACCCCATGCCGGACAATACGTGCACCACCAATGATCCGGTTTTCGGGTCGTTCTGCGCCGGGATATTAGTGACGTTGATGGTGTATCGTTCCAGCTGGCTTTTGCCCACCGAAAGCGAGGACACGAAGGAAACGACCTTGCGTTCGTCCTCCACCGGGGAATTGATGACGTTGCTCAACGTCGAGGCGATGTTGTTGGCCATGGATTGCGCCTGCGTGCGGCAGATGGCGGTTTTTTGCGTGTCGGAAAAACTGATCATGATGCCGGCAAGTAAGATGATGAAAAAGACCATCGCAAATTTGGTCATCATCCACAATGCGATTTGGGCGCGAAAAGAATCACGTGGACCGCGGAAACTGCCGACCTTTGTGGTGTGGCTTGTCCTGGCAACTGTTTTTCGGGCTCGCATCAGAGCAACAACGTTACGTGCGTTTTAAACCGTTTGGAACATTTGGGCCGACCCGGGTTTGAATCCGTTTTTACGCGTCTTTTTTTACACGGTTTTGCGGTGCGGCTTTTCTCAATTGGTCCGAACGCCCACCGGTACCGCGCACATCGTGATTTGGGTGTGCCCCGTCACATCGCCGACTGAAAGGACCTTGTTGAACGTGATGAGGTACTGGCGGGCGTTTTGGCTTCCCAACGTCAGCCAGTTGGATGAGCCGGTGCCGGAGGCCGGGTTATACAATGAAGAACCGATGCCCAATTGGCTCAGGCAACTGGTCGTACCATCCGGACAGGGCGTGGTGCTTAACGGTGTGCAACTTTGGTCCGGTGTCTGTGCCTGCTCGATGCTCACCCGTTCTGCCGGCAATTCGATGCAGGTAATCGCGTCGCTGACCGCCGTCATGCCGTCACGGGTGCGCGCAACCGGCACGATTTGCCAACACCCCGAATAATGGCCCGGACAGCGGCGGCACAATTCAGCGGACGTGTATTTGACGAACTGGATGCCCTGTACGGCTTGGTCCCCGCAACTGGGCATGGAAAATCGGATCGTTTTTTTGCTTCCGGCAGAGCCCAACCCTACGTCCAAGATGGCTTGCTGCAACTGTTGCGTCTGCGTCTGTAGCGCGGATATGCACTGGTTGTTTTTGCTGGTTTCCATTACGTAAAACCCCAATCCGAGGCTGGTGACCATGATAATGATGGCGATGACCAATTCAATGGGGGCGTCCATTTGTCCCCGCCGGAACCGCAGGGGTGAGCGTCCGCACACAATTCCTTCCAGGAATTGTGGCCTTCGCAAGTCCTTCGAAGACTTGCGTCGTCCCTTCAGTTTGAGGTTCCTCCGGATTCCCCCCTCGTTTTTGTGGGCGAATTTTATTTTTATTGGGCTGAGCATCTACGGCTTACCCCCGTAGGTAACGTCGCGTACTGGAACCGGACTTGGCGGTAAGAAAAGGGAGCACGCGTTTTGCAACATTTGGATTACCGCGTTTTTGCTTTTTTTGACGTTGCGCCCAAATGGGATGAACGCCAGGAAAGGCATTGCGGATTTGGCCGCGTCTTTGGCCGCTTTGCTGGCATCCTCGGCGCTTACTGCGGCTTGGCGGAATAGCGGCTTGACGAACGTGACCAACAGGATGGCGGCAATGGCTAGTACCACCAACAGATACAAAGGAGCCCACTCGGTGCCGCGCATAGTGATGTCAATGGAACGGTTGAAGAAAAAGGTTTCGGGAGATGGGGGGGTGCGCGGCCCACTCCCGGGTTAAATCAACGGAGATTGCATTTTTGGACGCACGTATCCCGGGCATCATTGGCCTGTCGGGCGATACTGATGCAGTATTTGGGATTGCCTGAGCGGCCGGGGTTATCATTTCCACAGACTACGACGTACCCTTGGGAATTCTTGTTTACTTTAATGGAGTCATCGTTGATTTCCATTACGGACGTATCGAAGTCACCTGAGTGTGTTGTAAATTTGATATCTCCCGGTTGCAACGGTGAGTCGCCGATAACGGAGCCGGGCAAAATCGCTACCCCGGAGTCGAAACTGACTTTCTTGGGAGTTGAAATGCCATATCCGCTGGAGACGATGCTTTTCAAGTCCGTTTTCATCACCGATGACGGGTCGTTCACCCCGATTTTGATGCCGCCTAGGATGTTCATCAAAACGCCCAAGATGGCGATAGCAATAATGACGGAAATGACCAACATCATGGTGTCAAAGGCTTGGCCGCGCAAGGCACGTGTGTTTTTCTTGGAAAACTTCATGTAAACTCCCCCAAACATGGTTTTTGGATTCAAGATTTAACTTTGCCAATCACTTGACGGATAGGCTCCCAAACGGGCCGCAGGCATTACGAAACGCGACGTTTTTAAGCTTTCCAACTTCGTTGGATATGGGTTATATCCTGCTTTCAAATGCCTAACTGAAAAACGTACCCGCCAGGTACACCGTGGCACAGTACAGGCCGATTGCGAGTGGAACATTTTTTGCAATGGCGGTGTAGGTGTGCAGTTCGTTGCCGGTGTCCTCGATTTGCGAGTTGAAGTACGTCAGGAGGATGACGATTTGCAAGGCGTAGATGCCAAGGACCAGGATGAACAAGCCGGGCTCTGCCGCGTTTTCCAAGCCTTTTCCCTGGAACATGCTGCTTAAGCCTCCCCCGCCTAGGCCGCCTACGGCGCTTCCTCCGGTGCCGGCGTCCACCCCTGCTTCCACGCCTGTGGACCCCTGCGATGCCAAGGATGAGATGATGAGCCGTTGCATCGCCGATACGACGCCCAAAACGATGGGTGCGACAAAGCTTGCCATGGTGGACAGCATCACGGTCACGTCCTGCAACAATTTGCGCAAGGACTCGTTGATTTTTTCCGAATTGCGCAACTGCATGGACAACGCAATCAGGGAGCGCGCCGCCACGTCCACGCCCAAATCCACGGAGTCGACCAAAAATTGCATGCCGCTGCGGATGATTTGCGAGGGTACCAGGCGCAGGGCGCCGAACGTCTTGTCAAAAATCGCGGTTTCCAGAGTCATGCCCAACGTGGAGATGTTCTCGATAATCCGCCGGAATACGTCGCGGCCGATTTTGCTTTTTGGCAAAAATGCGACCGCGGAGCGCAACGCTTCCTCAATGGGTTTGTTCTCGCCCATGCGGGATGCGAGGACGTACATGGCGTCTTTGAATTCCGTTTCCATGGCGCGAACGTCATCCTGGACTTTTTTTCGTTCGGAATATTTCCCATTCAGGTAGATGCTGATGGCGATGCCGGTGCCTAACAAAAAGCCGAAAATGGCAAATTCGCCTACGAAAATGCCCAGTTGTGCGAAAAGGCGGATGTAGGGGATTTTTTGCAGTTCCTCCGCAATCTGGCTGTTGCGAGGTACGCCGGCTTCCTCCGGTTTGGTCAGCACGGCCAATTGGTCGAGGATTTTTTCCTGACGTTCCTCGGGCCGGACCAAAAACGTGTTGATGCCCCCCAGGGTGCCGGGAATCAAAAGCGGGTCGGGATTGTCGTTCGTCGGGTCGATGAATGCGTGCATGGCGGGTAAATAGATGGCTCCGTTGATGACGTCCGCCGTGGTGCCGATGTCCGTCAAATAGCCCAAGGTGACGCCGCCTAAAATCAAGGCAATGGCCACGAACGTGAAGGGCTTGGTTTTGGGCAGGCCCGGGAAGTTGGCCGGAATCTTAGGCGGAGTTCCGGTGGGCGGCTTGTTGGACAGGATGTTCTTGCCGAAAACGAACACGCCGATGGGAATCATGATGTTGTACACGACGAACAAAAATTCGCCGCGGGAAAGCAAGTCGATGTTTGCAAGCGAGGAGCCGATGGGCAATAAAATCGCCATTAACAGCGGCAGGAGGATGCCGAAGTAATAGAGGTACACGGTGGGTTGTTGCAATTTCCTCGCGTAATGGTCCATTTTTTCCTTACTTCCTTCCAAGACGTCCTGGCCCGCTTTGTCCAACAAGGCAAAGCGCCTCTCCTTGTCCGCCTCCAGCACCGACGCGCGTATCATCATCAAGGCATGCTTGAAATCGTCGTTGTACGCGCCCCAGCGGTACGCCAATTCGTCCAAGCCCTCTTCGACCGATTCGTAACGTCCCAATTGGACATCCCAGACGATTTTCTTCAAGTCCTCGGCGATTTTTCCGCGGCCGTGGCTTGCGGCGAATTCGACGGCGCGCTCCAAGTTGGGCGTCAGCCGCATGCTCATCGTGAGATAATTGATGATTTCCGGGACGTACGCCAAGGACTGGATTTTTTCCTTTTCCACCTGCTGGAATGGTGTTTTGCGGTAGTTTTGTGAAATCAAAAGCGGCATGGCGATGAAGATGGCGCAAAACACGCCGCGCATCAGCAAATCGGTCAGGAAATTTTCCGCCAAAAAGAAAAACGCGACCGCCATCACTACGCCGATCATCAACCCGACGGTCCGGATGCCTTTGTACGCGGCGCAGAATTGTTCCGGCGTCACGTCCCAGCCCAAAAATGCGAACGCGTCGGCCTCCTCATCCGTGAATTTTCCGTTCTTGCCGTACGAGGCGAACATCTTGGCGTAGCTTTGCGTGGTCTTGACAAATGCCGGCACTTGGGGCGGACCCGTCTTGACTTCGTCAAAATCGGAGTACCCCGAATCGCCCTGAGAGTAGAGGCTCTGGGCTTTTTGGGGTTTTTCAGGTTTGCCGGATGGGTTACGGGGGGGCATACTGATTAGAATCGACGGAAACTCAGGATAAAAGGTCTTCGGCTTCCTGTATTTTTTTCTCGTGGGTGCGGTCGGTAGTTCATCGTTGGTGGTTGTGGTGGCGGTGGTGTTGAACAACGCCCAAACTGTTTTATATCGGTGTGGGTATGTGTGTAGTATGGGATTCAAAAATATCAGCATTTCCGAAGAGGTCTACGCCCGCCTCAAAAAACGCAAGGACGCCCATGAGAGTTTCTCGGATGAAATCTCCCGCTTATTGCGCCAGGAAAAAGTGTCGGATTTGGGCCGCATCATCACCGACGAGGAAGCCCGCGAATGGCAGGCTGGCGTCCAAAAGGTCCGCGAGTCAGTCAAGGTGCGCTCATGGTCCTCTTAGACACCGCCGCCGTCATCCACCTGTCGCAGGAAAACAAGGCGCTCATCGCGAAGATTGCCGGTTATGAGAATTCCGGACAGCGTATCCGCGTTCCCACTCCGGCCGTATTTGAATTAAGTGCCGGCTCGCCTCCTGGGATTGAACAACGCCGACGGCGGTTGTTGGACCATTTGGAGTCCGTGCCTTTCACCGAAGCGCATGCCGAAGCCGCCGGCGCCCTTTACCGCACCCTCAAAAACCAAGGCCAGGATATCGGCGCGTTGGATTGCATGATGGCCGCCGTTGCCCTTGTGGAAAACGAGTTGCTTCTGACGCCCAACCTCAAGCATTTTTCACGGGTTGGCGGGTTGAAAGTCGAAGGGTATTAGGTCCGTATAGTTGCGTTTTACGGTGTTGGTACCAATTCACTACTCTGTTGCTGTCCCGCTTTGGTGTCTTCTCCTATTCCGCCGCGCCTTGCGCCGCACTTTCTTTTTGCCGCACCAAATCCGCGACCAGTTCGCGGTCCACCCATTCTTTCCAGCCGGCCATCAAGGTGGGGTAGTCGACTTTTCCGGTTTCCTCGCGTTGTTTTTCCGAGGCCAATAAGTAGTGCATATGCGCTCGGACGGCGTATTCAGCCTCTAGCAGGCGTGGAATCTCCAACTTGTTCTTGGCGTCAACCAGGTATTGTTTGGTCTGCCCCCTAGCCTCGATTTCGCTCCAAACCGCGTCGAAATCCAAGCCGCGCATGCGCTGCACTTTTTGCAACCACTCGCTTTTGCTTTTGATGGCCTCCTTGAACAAATCCAAGCCGTCCTTGTTGGCATCGAAGGTCATCCACTGCAAAAATCCGTCTTCCTTTCCGGGATCTTCCGACCAGTCTTTCTTCACTTCGGTCAGCTCGATGAGCCGGCGGAAGCGCTTGAGCGAGCCTTTGAACCGGATGGGTGCGGCAACGACGCAAAAATCGGTGGCCTTGAAGGACGTAGTTGGAACGCCCAAGTCGTTCACCACCCGGTCCCAGATGCTGTACGCCGACTCGCCGTGGATGGTGCCCATGACGACGTTACCGACGGCACCGACACGCATGGCCTCATATAGGGCTTTAGCTTCGGTACTCCGGACTTCACCGACAATCAACACGGAATCTCCCAACCGCAAGGCAGTTCGTAGGGCGTCTTCGGCTGACACTTCGCTTTCCGTGCCACCGCCCAAAGGCGGGCGGGTCTTGAGGCGCTGGATGTTCAGTCCCAGTTTCTTCATCTGGGGGACGGGGAGCTCCTGGGTGTCTTCCTGGACAAGGGTGCGTAGGTTTTGCGGCAGTTCCAACATCATGGCCTGCAAAAGTGAAGTTTTCCCTGCGCCTCTGGATCCGACAATCAACATCGACGCCTGTGCGTCGACGAAAAAGGACAGGACGCCGGCGGTAAAGGAGTCGAACGCTTTTCCGTCCACGAATTGCGCCAAGGTCCACGGCGTCTGTTTGTGCAACCGGAATGCGAATGCGATTCCATCCAAAGCAAGGGGTTTTCCGATGACGGCGATGCGCGTCTGCAAGTCTTCCAAATCAAAGTCCAAGATGGGGTGGCCCTCATCAAACGGACGACCCGAAAGGGCACGGAAACGGGACACGATGCTTCGCGCCTCTTCATTGGAAAAGATGACGTTGGTCTGGCATTGGCCGTATTTGCCATGCACCAAGTAGATGGGTTTGTCGCCTAGGGGGGAATCGATGTACACATCGGTGACCCGGCGATCGGAAAGCAGGATTTCCAAGATGCCGTAACCGATGGTGTAGCGGGCCACGATGGAGGCCAAGTCCTCTTTTTCCTCGACCGTCAGTTTGATGTTGTTTTTCAGGGCCAAATCCGCGATGGTCGCCACGTAGACTTTGCGGAAATATTTGCGCGCCTGGGTGATGTCGAGGAATTGGACGGATTCAGGACGGTGCTGGGCCACCACTTCCTTGGTTTTTTCCAACAAGAAGTATTTTTCCGGCGGCAGGCTGTATTCCGGCGGGTTGATGAAATACTGGTATTGCACCTGGTCGGGGTGGCGATAGATGTACACCTTGGTCCCGTCCACGTCGTACTGGTCCACCAATTCGAGCTGTTCGGTGGCCGTGAAAAAGATGCGCGAGCCGATGAACGACGGCTTGATTGAACTTTCGAAAAACGCGTGGTATGCCGTCCGGCCTTCGGGGATGCTACCCAACTGCGACAGGTAATCCTTCATGGCTTGGATGAGCTTCATCTCTTCCATTTTCTGCCGGATGTACCGCAGGGTGCCGAGGTAAATTTGGACGTCTTCCAGGTTCGGCCCGGCATTGGCCGCCTGCCCTGCTACTCCTTTCATTTCCTGAATGAGCGTCAGATAGGCTTTGAACGGGTCGGACTTGATAAGGTTCAATATCCTCAGGACGGCATCGTGGCGCGGCCCCAATGTCTTGGACTCCGTGGTCTTGCCCAGGTGCGAGGGACTCCAGACGGCATCCGCTTCCAAGTTGTTGATCAAATCGGCGACTTCGCGCAGCCAACTGGTCTGCTTTTCGTCGTAAATGCGCTCGTAATATTCGCTGAGCACGACTTCGTCCGCATCGGCTTCGCGCAGTTTTTCCACCACGTCGGCAAACGCCTGTCCGTATTGCGCGATGTCCGGCCCCCAGGCCATGCCGCGGTAGTCGATAACCAGTCTTTTTTTGCCGCCGTCGCTTTTGACGACGGCCTGTCCGGGTGCCATGGAATCATGCATCCTTACTGCGGCGGACTATAAAAAAGAGGTTGCGTGCTTTTTGCATTCTCCAATTGTGTAACTGGGTGTAACGGGTCATCCTCTTTTTTCTTCGATACGAGTTTGGGCTTCTTTCAATCGGTTTTTTAAACTTGTAACGGTTACGGTCTAATACGACCTGAAAAATCCATCATACGGAACGTTTCGATTTGTTCAAGGCCCCCTTCGCGGCTTTTTTTCCGTTTAAAGCGCACATCCGCGCAAAATGTAACCCGGTTTTCAAAGTGCGGTAGCGTTCATTTCCGATATAGCTATTTTAGTCATCCATTTCCAACCTGAAGGTGTTATGATTCGTGAAAGCCAAAGCCCAACGCTTCAAATCCCGTGCCAAGGAAATCAGCCATTCGTTTCTTGAACTGCTCAAGCCCAATTCCGTTTCGTTCAAGTACGCCAAAGAAGACTTCATTGCCGGCACCATCGTCATGGTCGTGGCCATTCCGCTTTGTTTGGCCATCGCCATCGCCTCCGGCGTTCCTCCGGTGTATGGGATTTATACGGCCATTATCGCCGGCTTCTTGGTCGCGCTCTTCGGGGGCACCGAGTTGGGGGTTGCCGGCCCTGCCGCCGCCATGACCGTACTCCTCTATAGTATAGTAGCGAAGTTCGGCTTGGACGGGTTGATGGTTGCCGCCATTTTGGCAGGTCTTATCCAGATTGCCATGGGACTGTCCGGCATCGGCCGTGTTGTGAAGTTCATCCCCTATACCGTCGTGGTCGGCTTCACCACCGGAATCGGCCTGCTTATCTTCATCCAACAGCTCGGAAACCTCACCGGCATCGATACCAAGGCCGAAAACGCCTTTGGACAGCTGAGCGCCTTCGTCCTTCATTTCGGCCAATTCAATGTCGCCGCTTTTGGTTTGGGCATGCTGACTCTCGTTTTGTTGTTCGCTATTCCCCGCTTTTCCAAGAAAATTCCCGCGTCCTTTGCCGCTTTGGTGGCCGTCACCGCCGTGGCCTTGGCCCTTGGGCTTACCGTTAAGACCATCGGTATCGTGCCCAGCGGTTTGCCCACATTTTCAATCCCGGCCGTTGACATTGGCAAACTCAACGACCTATTTCCCTCGGCGTTGGCCATCGCCTTGTTGGCAAGCATCGAAAGCCTCCTTTCGGCCGTCTCTCTCGATGGCATGACCGGCACCAAGCACAGCTCGTCCAAGGAGTTGGTCGGCCAGGGCATTGCCAATACGGTCCTGCCTTTCTTTCATGGTATTCCGGCCACGTCGGTCATCGTCCGCTCGGCAACAAACGTCAAGAACGGCGCCAAAACGCGCCTCTCTGCAATCGTCCACTCCGTCATGTTGCTGGGTGTGCTGTTGGTATTGGCGCCTTTGGCGCAATACATTCCCATGCCCGTCCTTGCCGGTATTTTGATGTTCACCGCTTTCCACTTGGTCGGCATCGCGGAAATCAAGCACTTTTTGGCGGACAGTAAATCGGACGTGGTGGTTTTGGCCGTGACCGTGGGCTCCACCGTTTTCCTTGAGCTCACCACGGCAATTTTGGTCGGCTTCACCCTCGCCGGCTTATTGTTCATCAAGAAAATGAGCGACAACGTGGAAGTCAGCCAAGTTGCCTCCCAAAGCCCGGCTTCAAGCGAAACAACATTGGCACCGGACATTGCCGGAGTCGCCCGCACCTATCGCATCAGCGGCCCGCTTTTTTTCGGCTCCGCCCACATGTTGGAAAAAATCGCTGACGAAACACCTCGTGAGGCCTGTCCCGCCTTGGTTCTCGACCTCACGCATGTCGACTACTTGGACTCCTCCGGCATCGCGGTCCTCGCGAGCATCGCCGAGCGCCGCTCGAAAACCGGTGAAGTCTATTTGGCCGTGACCGAGGGCAGTCAGGTCAAGACCAAAATCATCCACTCCGACGTGGTGCGCTACATCAAGGTCGATAATTTGGTCGGCAGCGTCAAGGAAGGCCTGCAAAAAGCCGAACTGAAATACGGCAAGAGCAAGCAGATGCATTTGTAGATTTTTTGCCGTTGTTCGTTGTCTTTCAATTTCTATAATACCGTATTCAAACGGGTCATTACTAACGTATTAAACCTTGGACTCCGCTTTTTCCAGATATGTCCTTCGTTATGCCGCCGAGTCCGAAAACCTTGCGCCTTCTACGGACGCGGGGGTATTTTGTTTTGACTCCCGGTGTAGGCAAAACCATCCGAGTGACGTCCGTCGTACATTTTGGCGTCAATGCCAAAGAATCCTGGCAAAATCGCCATGCCGCTTTGTCAGAACAATTTGAACGGCTCAATAAAACGCTTCCAACGCGTGGCACCATCGTCAGCTCAACATTCGAGCCCCACCATTTACCGAAGGAATTCGGACGATTCGGCCGCCGATTCAAGACGTTTGAATTTTTTGTCGAACCGGACGACCAAGACAAGGTGGACGCCGTGACGGATTGGGACCACACGTTCAACAGCGCCCTAGCACACGCCAGTATTGCCATCCGTGGAAAAAACGCCTTCCTGGTTGAGTTGCAAGCGTCCGGCTCCCACCCGCAAGAGCATATTGCCAGTCTTCATGCCCGCTATCCGGAACACTTGACTTGTCTGCTTTTGTCCGCCATTCGATATTGCCAGGAACAGAACCTAGCATTCCATTTCTTTTCACCGGGTCTTTATTCGGATATCCACGCCGAATCCAGCGCTGAATCCCCCGTAGTGATGGACCGTTTACGGGAGACTATCGCCCAAAGTTATGGTGCTTTTCGCTCGACAATCCGCAAAGTCCATGATTTTGATTGGGTAAAACTCGATTCAGCTGAAATTCGAGGTTTCAAACGTGGAAAACGCGCATCGGATGCCCCGGGTCTACCGGATACGTTGAAAGCGCTTAAGGTCAACTTTTAAAAAAAGTAAAGTCCCGCTGGCCAGATTTGAACTGGCAACACCCTGATTTCGTTCTGCCTTCCCTTTCGGGGCAGAATGGTTTCAAGGCCACTGTTTGGCAAAGCAATCTTTGACCGGAAAAAGCTGGACGTGCGGTGAGGCAAGAAAAGCATTTTCCCACAGTCAGGTGCTCTGCCAGGTTGAGCTACAGCGGGTTAAGATAAGCTTGAAGAAAGCGGTTTTTTAAGGGTGCGGTCTTTGGGTAGTGGTCCCCTGCCGTGTTGGTGGGGGCAGGCCACTGCCTTCTTGAAAATTGCTCATCCGCTCACGATCGCTCCATCAATACTTCCCGCAGGCTTAACGGCCTGCGGCAAAGGCCAGCCCTAACCGCCGGCGTAGTT
>JACRGH010000043.1 GCA_016212375.1 Microcaldota archaeon | reverse complement strand
TCCTTAAGGCGAGTGACTTCTTTTGGTTTGAGTTTTAATTTTCTCATTGGACGCCCTCCTCGTTTGTTTTGCCCTGTTGAAGGTTAGGCGTCCGGAGAATAAAAACTTTACTAAAAAACTAACTTGTCATAGTACTAGGACGTCTTCTGCCGTGTGTCGGGCTTGTCGTATCTGCCCTTCAGTCAACGGTCCGGTCAGAAAATGCATGTCGAATTTGCCTCATTTGTTCCAGTTGGTTTTGTGGTTTCAACGGCTGGTCCGCCTCTTTTTCAATTTTTCTTTTTCTTTAGCTTTTTTCCGCAAAATACGCCTTCATCGGCTCCCAATAATTTTCAGTCCATCCCGGCCCGTAGCTTGATTCTTGTCCGGAGGGGATTTTGGAATGTGTCATCGTCAAATGGGTGCCATTTTTTCCATCTTTGGTCTTGATTGCGCTCAATTCAATCTTCAAAACCGAGTCTTCCGCATCGTCCGGGAACTCCGTCGTGCGCCAGGATTGGACGATTTTCTTACCGGGTAACAGCTCAATGTTCTTGCCTGTGATGTAGCCGTCCCATGCGGTAAAGGAACCACCGTCTTTGTCTGACATTTTGGCCGCGCCGCCCGTCATGTCGGAGTGGCCTTTGCTTGACAAAAAGGCGTCGTAGACTTGTTGCGGGGAAACGTCTTCAAATTCGACGGTTTGCTTCAGGGTCGCGGTTTTCATTCCATCATCTCCTACGTTGTGTCCGTTTGATTGGACTGAAATCAAATTTTGGTTCCAATCGGGTGCCAATGGGTTTGAATTGGATGCCGAGTGCGGCAGTCGTGTAGTACTGACTTCCCTTCCGTTTGATTGGCAAATGGAAAAATAGCTTCGTGTGCAGTTCAAGACCCAGCTTTTCCCTTACCGCATCCATGAATGGCTTGAATCGGTCTGCCGTTTTTTCACTTGCATTTTGCAGGTTAGCTCCGGTCAGATATCCCCCTTCTTCAATGTCGTCCGGCGTTAATTTCACGTGCACAAAATAGCCGCCTTTGGCCGTTCCAACGACTTTGACATCATCGTCAACCTGTTCACGTATGGCTCG
The DNA here is from genome assembly GCA_016212375.1 of Microcaldota archaeon. Taxonomy (GTDB): domain Archaea; phylum Micrarchaeota; class Micrarchaeia; order Norongarragalinales; family Norongarragalinaceae; genus JACPGT01. The sequence continues at coordinate 28,377 of JACRGH010000043.1, read as the reverse complement.
GGCGACTTCCAACGCAAAAGTCCGTGCGGTAAAGACGTTGCGGACCCGCCGTTCCTGTGGGGGCAACGGGCTTGACGTACCTCGTTCGACCCGGTATCCGCGGCTTATTCGTTCTTCAGGAAATGGCATATTGAGCAAAACCTTCCATTCGGTCATGATTGCGTTACTTGGGGGTTTATCGTTCCAGACTAGGCATCTTCGATGTTGATGCCTGGTTCCGTCTTGACCGTTCCGGCCACTTTCGCATCCAGATTCAAAAATTTGGCCTGCTTCAAAACCGCATCCGGTTGGTCCGTGACAATCATCAATCCATTGCCCATGTTCCACGTTTTGTAGGCTTCGTCTTTCTTGACATGGCCCAATTCCATCAACACTTTCATGGCTTTGCAGGGCGGATACAACTCGGTGAGCTCTGCGCCCAAGCCGCTTGGTTTCAAGGCCCTTGCGAGCTTGCCGTAGATGCCACCGCCGGTGATGTGGGCCATAGCCGACACGGAGGTGACGGGCTTGTCATCCAACCCTCCGAAAAGCGAAACGGCAAAGCGAGTGTAAATTTTCGACGGGTGAAGCATATCCCCTGCCAACCGTTTGTGCTCCTCGTGCCATTGTCCGCCGGAATGGTGTTCCATGATTTTGCGTGCCAATGATAGGCCGTTGGAGCGGAAGCCTTCCTCTTTCAAGGTAATGATGGTCTGACCCGCTTTGACCTGTAATCCGTCCAACAAGCGGTCTTTTTTGGCCAACCAGATGCAACTTGCCGCCCAGTTCAGCCGGAACGCGCCGAATCCGCCCACCTTTTTGCCCAATTCGGCAATCTCGCCGTTGATGATTGAGACGTTGGCCATCTTGGCGGCTCGCTCCAAGCCCGATGCCAATTGCGCCATCGGTTTGGCCTCGATGCGACTGACGTCCAGCACGTTTCCGACCGCGACTGGTTCGGCTCCACGGATGACGGCGTCGTCACAGACCATGGCCAACAAGTCAAAACCGAGCGTGTCGAATTTCTTAAGACGTTCGGCAATTTCCGCTTTGGTGCCGATTCCGTCCAGATTATGGCCCATGACGGTGTTCTTCAAATTGGAAACATCGATGTACCGAAGTCCCGAAAAATCGTCCACCGGGATTTCCACCCGTCCGTGGCCCTTGCGGAATTGCCACGTAGTCTTGGAAACGCGGTAAAACGCGGCTGATGCGGAATCTCCGGCTAAAACGTCCACTCCGGCTTTTTGGTAATCCATAGCAGTTTGCACCTGTCATTCTATAGGACCTTTGGATAAAAAGAGCTATGCAGTCAAGCAGGCCAGCTTAACTATTCGGTTTTATTTTTGGAAAACACCGGTCTTGTTCCGGTTTTTTTATTTACTGGCATTTTTTCCAATAGTCCAACCGGCCGGAGCAACAGAAGGCTGCATCCTTGGACTCCCGCAGTTCGGTCCCAGCTGGAGCGCATAGCGTGGTGGTTCCTTTGGCCTCCAACGTGAAATAGCGCTGGAATGGAGAGGGGTATGGGCTCAAATCCGGCGCGACAGACATGCGGTATGATTGGGTCCACGTCCGCTCCCAGAACGAATCCCAGAATGCTTCGTGCCATTCCTGCACGCATTTGCCGTTGTGGTTGTTCTCCTCGGCCGGATTGCCGTCCGTGCCCGGTCCGCCGCACCACTTTCCGGCTGGGTTCCAGACGCAGCAGTTGTCATGGCGGAGGCTGCCGGCGGACGTGTAACAGACACGCGCTCCGTTTTCCTCGGCGAGGCAACCAATCCGTTTGCCCACGTTCGTCGCGCCTTTTCCGCTGAAATCTTTTCCCGCCGTTCCTTTGCATCCCGGTCCGACGCCGCCGAAGCATTCTTCCTCCTTTCCATTCGCATTGCGCGTGGTGGGATGGATGTGGTGAGCCTGGATCATGTATGCCGTCCGGCCATCCGGTATTTGGAATGTCAATACCGAGGTCATGCCGAAATCCGGGCTGATGCCCCAGCGCACCGTGGGCAACCGGATGTGTTCATCATCCACCCGTTGCATGTCGACGGCATTTCCGTCAATCCGGATTCCACTTACGTCGGCCAAGTTGCGGCCTGTGATGGTGACGGGCTTTCCGATCTGGTCGCTGTCGGCCCGCAATTCGACCAGTTCGGGAGCTCCGCGCGGCTTCGGGCTCGGCGTGGGTTTTGGCGGTTCCTGGAAAAACGGTTCGATCCCTTCGTTGCGGTAATAGGACTGTTTTTGGTTGATGAGGTGCGATTCGAATTCGGCCACGCTTTTTCGGTGGAAATATTGCCAGTCTCGATATCCGCGGATGAACGGCTTCCGGGCGGTGTCTTGGATGGCGTATTGGTACGCCGCCTCGGCCTTGAACCACGGCTTTGATTTGTACGCCTCGATATCGGGGTTGAACGTCTTGCGAAGTCCCTGACGGACTACGTCTGTATCATAATCGAGCATGAATTGGCCCGTTCCGGTATCCTTCAGAATGGCATCCCAGTTATCCTTGATCCATTTTTCCATCCCAAGCGCCGTGTTTCCGCCTTTCCCTGAGCGGAAGGCGGCAAGGGCGTATTGGAACGGCACGCCATATTCGGCAGTCGCGAATTCAACGAGACCTGGATAATCCGTCCGGCCGAATGCCCATCCCATGGCCATGCCGACGAGGTGTTTTTCCTGTTCCGGAGACGATTTGGTCCTGACGGTCCGGTCCTGGGCCATATCCAGGTTGCATTCCTCGTAAAGGCCGTATCGGGAATGGATTTTTTTTACTATATTCGTGCAACCGGATTCGAAAAGGCCATAATCTCCCTCAACGCCTTCGAACTTCAGGATTGGCAATTTGCGAGTATCGATGTTGACGACGCATCGGTCGTCCACCGGTCCGCAGCGGATGCCGTCGACGTTCTGGGAAATCACCGTTCCCAACCGCGGCTTGATGACGGTCAACTTCCGGGTGACGACTTTGTAGAACGGTACGGCCACGGTACGGTCGGCATCCATCGTCAGATGGCAGGTGCCCGAGCCGATGCAGCTTCCCAAATAGCCTTCCATCTGGAATCCGTTGTAGGTCTTCACTTCAATCTCGATTTTCTCACCATGCTTGAATTTGTACGAGCATTCGGAATCGCATTCCTTCAAGGGGATGCGGACGCCCGGACCTGCGGTCATGACGTATATGGCGCCTCCTTTTTCCTTAGGCATGCTCAACGTAAGCGTCTTGTCGATCGGAGGTCCGCGGAACACGGCGCGTGCGGTTTTGTCCCCGTCCATGGAGACTGAACAATGCGGTTGCGCGTTCGTGCATGCTCCTTCCCAACGATCAAACGTCGATTCGCCGGACGCTTGGGCGGTTAATTCAACGGTTGTCTGGAATGGATACCCGCCGGCGCAAATGTAGGCGATCCGTCCGCTGGTTGAGCAGAAAATCCGGTTATCCGATGAGCGGACCGAACCGTCCCCCGTCATGCTGACTGCCAGCGTCTTGAGTGTGGGCTCGAATACGGCCCGGACGGTGGTGGAAGAGATGAACAATGACGATCCATCAATGGTAACCGTACATTCGGGCCCTTGCGCGTTGATGCAACTGCCGCCCCAACCGACGAATTTCCAACCCGTCTCCGGTCTTGCCGTCAGGGTGACGACACTTGATCGGGCGTAATTGCGGCCGCAGTAACCACTGCAGACGACTTTGTTCTCCGGAAATGCGACGGTCCCTTTGCCGTTGATTTGGACGTAAAGGGGGTATTCGCCATCTTGAGCGGGCCGGGGTGTTGCCCGAGGTATGTATGGTGGAGTAGGCACCGGCGGTTCTCCGGAAGGCGGAATCGGCACGATTTGCGGATTTTGGCTTTTTGTTTCAATCAGGCCGAATGACGCGGTGAGTTTCTTCGGACCATCCAGTGTGATTTCGCACGCCATTCCTTGGCAATTGCCGGTCCATCCTTGGAATTGAGAATCCGGCCGGGGAATCACTTGGAACGAAAACGTCGTGCCGGCGGGGTATGTCCAGGAGCATTTTGCTTCGGAAGATCCACAGAGTTGCTGCAGACGCCCGGACGGCCAGACGTAGGCCGCTCCACGACCGGCTCCAGTTTTAGCGATGGAAAGTTCGAATTGAGGCAAAGGCGTAGGTGCGGCCCCGGCCGTGGGTTTTGGTGATGGTAAGAGGGTCGCAACGGGTGAATTTGACGGGATTGGCGATGTCGATGGTGCAATGGTTGCCGTTGCAGGGGGAGTGGAGGCGGGGGTGGGGCTGCCGCTATTGGAAAACGTGGCCGTGACGGATTGGGCCGCATCCATCTTCACGATGCAGGTGGGTTGCGTACCGGAACAAGCGCCACTCCATCCGTCAAAACGCGAGCCGGATTGCGGCGAAGCGGTGAGCGTGATTTGGGATGCGGCCGTGAACTTAGCCGAGTCGTACGGCGCGATTTGGCCAAGGGTGATGCCGAACGGGTCGGAAGAAACGGTTCCTGCGCCGTCGCCGGACTTGACGACGGTCAGTTCGTATTCGGCGTAGGTTTGGCCGGCAAATGTGGCGGTGAGCAATTTCGGACCATCCATATTCACGGTACAGACTGTCTGGGTGCCGGAACAGGCGCCGGACCAGCCTTGGAACGCGCCGGACTGCGACATGGCCGTCAGGATGATCAACGTACCCGCATCGTACGTTTCCATGCAGGCGGCGCCGCAAAGGATGCCGGACGGCACGGAAGAAACGAAACCTCCTCCTTGGGTGATGACGTTAAGCGTGTATCCGGCGAAAACCAACGGACTCAAGGCAACCAAGACGAGCCAAAATCCGTATCGCATTGCCCCCTGCCCTCTTAACCGCCGTAAGTCTGTCCGAACTTCATCTGGACCTGGCCGGGAGCGGATACCGTCGGCGGTACGACGCGGTAGATGACCCACATGAAGTCCACGCGCGAGCCTGACTCCTCGATCGGACCGTCGTTCGTCCCGCCGTTCCACCCATTGAGCACCAATTTACGCGTCGGGCCGTACGAACTCACGCCCCACTTTTGCCAGTCCGTTTCGGCAATCGGCTGGATGCTCCACGTTCCGCTGGAGGAGCCGAAACTCCACGTCTGATCGGCATTCAATTGAAGCAAGGTGGTTGCGGGTGTTTCAAGGAAGTTGGAACCGCCGTCATCGTAATAGATGGATTGCGAATAAACGCGCCATTTGCGTACGATTTCCGGTTCCATGGATGATTCGGCCGGTACCGAAACGGAGGATTTCGCCTTGAGTTTGAATGAGGTGATTATCTGCACGGCCGCCGATTGGTATGCCGCGATGGCATCCGGCGTGGATGTCAACGTGACGATGGCGGCGTTTCCGTCGGAAACCGTGAATATTTGCAAATAGGCCAGGGTTGCATCCGCCGATTTCTCAGTGTACGTTACTTGGCGTGCCGGCAGGTCGGAAAGAGTGGTTTCGCGTGAGTCGGCAAGTTGCGCGCTATCGGATTCAAACGTGTCGCCCAAAGCGTTCTGGACAAATGCTTCCAAGGTCAAGTCCGTGGGGGCGAGCACGACGTTGAGGCTTTCCTGAAAGGAATCCTGCGCCCCGGCCAACGGGGAAGTGAATAGGACGAATTGTTGTTCTTCGCGCACGGTCCAGTCGGCCGGATATCGCATTTCGAACGTGTCGCCCGAATACGTCTTGAAGTTGGCCGACACTATTGGCGCAGCGCCGGCCTGCGGAGTGGCCGTTATGGATGCGGCCTGGGGGGCGGTGGAAGTTGCGGATGCCGGGGCAGACGGCGGATTGGAAGGCGTGCTGACGCAGCCGGCCAGCAAAATCATGACAAGCAAGAGGAAAGAAAGGTTGCGAAGGATCATGATTCGGGAACACTTCGGACCTATAATAAATGTGCGATACGGCCGGTCATCAAGAGAGTGTGCTGAATTTGGCCCGTTACGGATTATTTTCCTGGACGTACCGGAATAAGTTGTCAAACACGGCCATGCCCTGGCCTTCGTTCGGCACCGGCTCGCCTTTGCGTTTGAGCTCATCGGCTTTGCGGTGCCACAGCGGGTGATTCTCGAAGTTGAGGTAGCCTTCCGGATGGGGCATCAGTCCAAAGACACGACCGGTCGGATCGCAGATGCCCGCAATGGCCTGGATCGAGCCGTTGGGATTGTCGGGATAAACTTGAGTGGGTGAACTGGTGGCCGAGGGCCCGGATTTTTGCGCGTACTGTGCCAACACTTGGCCGTCCTTGAAAAGTCGGAGCAGGGTAGCTTCGCCGACGCTCGGAAGGACGGATCCGAACGCATCGTACACCGAAAAGCGGCCTTCGCCATGCCGAACGGGCAGTTCCAATTGTTCCAATCCTTGGAACGCCGGGCACTTGGATTGTAGAACCTTGAGTTTGACCCAGCGCATTTCGAACTTGCGCGAATCGTTGAACGTCAGCGTGGCCGTTTGTTCTCCATAGCGGCCGTCAAATGCGGGCAGCATTCCCAGCTTCACCAGGCATTGGAAGCCGTTGCACGCGCCGTAGACCATGCCGCCGTCCTGGACGAATTGCGTGAGCTGGTCCACGAACGGTTTGCCGTCCAATCGGGTGGCCTGGATCAAATCCGCAAGGGCTTTGGCCGAGCCCAAATCGTCGCCGTGAAGGAAGCCGCCGGGAAAATGCAACACGTGCGCATCCAGTTTTTGCTTTCCTGAAAGAAGGTCGCGGACGTGGACGATCTTGGATTCAAAGCCTGCCCGCAAGAAACCGACGTTTGCTTCCGCTTCACAGTTCAGCCCTTCTCCGGTCAGGACGATGGCGCGCGGTTTGGTGGACATGGTTTCACTTGGTATGTTTTTCAATTAATTTTTTTGTTGAGTTTTAATTGCGATTGCGTTTTTCTTTTTTTTTCGCGATTTCACGTTTGCTTTTTTTTCTCCCGTTTTTTCGAAATGGTTTCCTTTTTTTCTGGTTTACGTCCTGACTTCCGGCAAATCTTCCCGCAACGGCGCGGTATATGCGTCGGAAAACTCCTGGAGGCTCATGCTTTCGGTCTTTCCTTCCAGCGTCTTGTACTGCAACCGCTTTTGGTTGCTGACGGTGCCGATGTGGGCGTAGGCGATTCGGAATGTTTGTCCCAATGATGCCCGCTGAAGGACCGTAACAAACGCCGCCTTGTTTTCCGGTCGGATGGTGATGAGGAAGCGATTCTGGCTCTCAGATGCCATCAAAAGGTCGCTACGCACGACCGACTCTTTTGGCACGCCATTAAGGTCCACTTCGGCGCCTAGGCCACCCGCAAGCGCGCATTCGCCCAAGGCCAGCGCCAAGCCGCCTTTTTGGACGTAATAGGCGGACGAGGAGTGGGGCAAAGCGGTGTGGATAGCGTTGAATAGTTGCTTGCTTTCCGCCGGATTGACCGATGGAACGGTGCCGGTATTGATGCCCAGTTGTTCGGCGTATTGGGAGCCGCCCAGCTCGTTCTTCGTCATTCCTACGACGTAAATGAGATCGCCGTCCGCTTTGAAGTCGATACTTTTGGTTTGGGTGTAGTCGTTGATTTTAGTCACCAGCGAGATAAGGAGCGTCGGGGGAACGGAAATTTTATGGGTCTTTCCCGCTTTTTCATATGTTAAGTCGTTTTTCATGCTGTCTTTGCCGGAGGTAAACGGAATTCCGAGCGCCACGGCGTAGTCATACATCCCCTGGCACAGACGCACCAGTTGCGCCAGTTTGTACTTGCCGTCCGGGTTGCGCTCCGAGTACACGGAATCGGGAACGCAGACGTTGTCGCATGCCGACCAGAACGTCTCCTCATCCGGCAGGTGTGCGCCCAATGCGACCAATTTTCCGACCGCTTCATTGAATGCGCACAATGCGGCCTGGCGCGTGTCAAAATCGGAATATTGGGGGTAGGCCCCTTGGCTCGTGGCAACGGCTTCCTTGGAATCCAGGAAAACCGGCTTGATTAAGGAAGCCGGGGTGTTGACTTGGCCTTTGACCCCGCCAATGGGTGGCAATAGTGTTCCGCCTTTGACGTTGTGGTCTTTTTGTCGGAAAATCCATTCCTTACTGCAGGCATCGAGGCTGGAGGCGATGATGCGCGTAGTGTCGGCCACGGAGTGCACCGGAATGGCTTTGTTGGGGTATTGAGTCGGTCCGCGCCATTCTGCTTGCAATTTCTTTTTCGGTACGCCTTTGTGCAAAAATTCAAGGTCAAGGTACACGATGGGTTTTCCGTTGTAGTGCACTTCGAAGAACCCGGAATCCGTGAACTCGCCCAACACGTCGGCCTCCACGCCGCGGTCTTTGGCCAATTTGAGGAATGCATCAATGTGGGCCGGGAGGATTACGACGCTCATGCGCTCCTGGGCCTCCGATATGAGGATTTCCCACGGTTGCAATCCATGGTATTTCAAGGGGGCCTTGCCGATGTCGATGCGCACACCATCGGACAGCCGGGCCATTTCGCCGAACGAGGAGCTCAAGCCGCCGGCACCGTTGTCCGTAATTCCTCGGATCCATCCGTTGTCGCGGCAAACCGCCAAAAAGTCCAACATCACTTTTTGCACAATTGGGTCGCCAATTTGTACGGCGGTCACCGGCGTGGTCTCGCTTCGGCTATCTGAGGACATCGTGGCGCCATGGATGCCGTCCTTTCCAATGCGCCCGCCTACCGTCACGGCTAAGTCGCCGGGTACGGCGCGCTTTTCCGCGGAGTCCTTGCCGGCAATGGTGGCTTTCATCAGGCCGCCGGTGCCGCAGTAGACCAAGGGTTTGGCCATGAAGCGCGGATCGAAAGACAATCCGCCGTTCAGGGTGGGGATGCCGCATTTGTTGCCCCCGTCCTTGACGCCGGCGATCACGCCTTCGAAAATCTGGCGCGGGTGCAGCGTCTTGGGTGGCAGCGGGCCGTCGTAGTGGGGATTGCCTAAGCAATAGTAGAATTGGTTGAACCACAAGTCCGAGCCACCCATTCCCACGCCGGCCACATCGCGGTTGTTGCCCACGATGCCCGTCAGAGCGCCGCCGTAAGGATCCAATGCCGATGGGCTGTTATGCGTCTCGACCTTGAATGAAAAGTAATAATCCTCGTTGAAGCGGACCACGCCCGCGTTGTCTTTGAACACCGATACCAACCAGGGACTGCGGTGTGAGACTTGTTTGGTGGCGCCAGCGATGTACGTCCCGAAAAGGCCGTCAATAATTTCGGTCTTTCCACCGGCTTTAGCGTCTTTGTACTCGATCTGCGCGGCGAATTCCTTGTGTTTGCAATGCTCGGACCACGTCTGGGCGAACACTTCCAATTCGGCATCGGTGATTTTTTCCGACAATCCAGCGGCAATGCGTGCCTTGGTGAAATCCGCATCTTTGAAGTGCTTCTGGATGGCTTTGAGCTCGTTCATATTGAGGCCCATCTGGCGGTACTGGTTGAGGATTTGCAATTGTTGGTCCGAATAGGACGCCAAGGCGACTTCTTCCACGATAGGTTTGTGCATTTCGACGACTTTCGGCACGGTCGCCGGGACCCGCTCTCCGTCCTTGTACTGGTCCTTGGTCAGGATGATGAATTGCTCAATCAGGGGGTTGCCCAAGAGTTGGGAGGCTATACGTTCACCGTCCTGCTGCGTTAACCCCTTTCCAGCCGTTCCGGTGCGGAATAAGTACTGCGTGGCGCAATAGACATTTTCCTCGTCGGAGAGGGCGCGTTGCAGGACTGCCGAGGCGACTTGTTTTGCCGTTTTTCCCACGGCATCGGTCACGCCGGGTTTGAAGCGCTTTTCAATCAAAAGGTCAAAGTGGAAAGGATTTTGGGAGACCCAAGGTTTTTGGAACGCTGCTTTCTCCACGATTTTATCGCAAAAGGCGTTTTCGGCTAAGTTTTTTAGTTCGTCCGACGATACCGGAAAATCAAGGGAATAAACCGACAACGCGAAAGCTTCGGCAACGGGTAGGCCCAGCAATTCCTGGCATTTTTTGGCCAAACCGGGCTCATTTTTGAGTCCGACCTCGATTCGGTACACCATGGTTTGTTCAGCCTTGTTTTGCGCCCGTTTTCGTTCAGAATCAGCGCAACGGGTGAAAGTGTTTTTGGAAGGGGGAATTTAAAGCCGTTTCCGCGACGACGTTTCCGGCCCTCGACCGTTTTTGGAGGTACCTTTGCTTCAAATTGTTCGAAACGCTTTAAAATGTTGCACGCCCAATAGATGAAAATCAATCGGGGCGCATCTAGGGAGGTTGTTAATGTGGATTGGAAACCATTAATCGCGATTTTATTCGTCGGCTTATTGCTGTTCGGCTGCACCCAACCCGGAAGCGGACCGTCGGCCAGCCCTGCAACCGGCACGTCCATTTCGGGTTCCGCCTTAGCTACGTCCGGCCCCGACTCAGGCACGGGTGCGGTCGTTGGAAAGACGCAAGCGTCCATTTCCGAGTCTTCCGTCTTGGAAATCAATATGACGGCCAAACAATTCGAATTCTCACCCAGCGTGATTACGGTCAAAAAGGGCCAAAAAGTGCGCATCAACTTAAGCTCGCCGGATGTCGCGCACAGTTTTGCCGCACCGGATTTCAAGGTCAACGTGCGTGTGGAAGGCGGGGATACTGCGATTGCAGAGTTCGTTCCTGACAAGGCAGGTACGTTCGATTTCCGTTGTTTCGTACCATGCGGTGCGGGGCACAAAGAGATGCGCGGGCAGATTGTGGTCACGGAATAACGGGGAAATTCGATTCAACCGTCCGGTAGGCCAAAAAAACAAATGCCGGGTTTTTCCGGCTTCCTTTTTTTATTTCTTACGCTTTTTGTCTACGGTAAGAAATCCTGGGCGTTGATCTTGATCCGGGACCACCGGGGCTAAGCCCCTATAGTCCAACGTTTCCCCGAACCCCCTATTTTGTTTTGCGAATTCAACCGGAAGGGGGCGAGGAGGAGTAATCTCCAGGGGGAATGCTTTCCCCCGGGTATTACGGTAGGAAATCCTGGGCGTTGATTTTATCCGGCAGGTATTCCTTCGAGATGTACTGCAGGTTCTTGGAACTGAGGGCCTGGATTTCGGCTTTCAGTTTTTTCTCCAAAAAGAGGTTGATTTCGGCCTGCCATTCCTTGGTCTTGAACCAATCGTACGCCTTCATTTCCTGTGCACGCTTGATGTCGATATCCTTGGCCTTAATCGTTACCGCGGACAAGTCGTAATGCTCGATATCCGACGTGGACATGCCCAAAAACTTCATTTCCGGACAGCCCAACCGTTCCGATTCATGCGCCAAAGCCATGGAGCCGTACTTCATGGTGGAGTAGATGTACCAACCGTACGGGTCCGAGTCGGTCAATGCGTAGATGGGCACCTTCAATTCGGCGCTGATGCGCTGCAAAAGCCGTCGGGCGCCACGGGCGGCCTGTCCGGCGGTGGTCATCAATAGGCACTTGTTCTTTTTCCAGTAGTCGTCTTCGTTCAAGCGGTCGAAAATGGCGTTTTTCTCTGCCACCAATACGTACTCAATCTCGGAATCGACGAATTCAATTTGCTCGACAATCGAGGGAACGGCCCATCCGCCGGAACCCATGCGTTCCAAGTCAATCGTGTCCACTTTGTCCCGCACGCGGTCCTTGACCTTCAACGTGCCGGCCATGCGGCCTTTTGGTTCGGCCCTTAGGTGCAGGCGTTCACGGAACGTATCCAAGGACACCTCCAAATCCACGATGGCGCCATCGGACTCTTTTTGTTCGTCAATCGTATCTTCCTTGGTGCCGGCGATGGTGTGTTTTTTGGCATAGTAAAGGTCACGAAGCGTTGCCGTCAAGTTGTTGGCTAGCAAATCTTTCTTGACGTAGGACGCCACCAAAAGCGTCTGCATGAAGCGGCGGGAGTGCGCCACGTTGAACAGATAGCGCTTGGCAATCTTGTCGCCCAACATGATTTGTTTGGCTTTGGCGTCGTAAAACACGTTGCCGGAGCCGCGGATGGGAATGTCCAAATGTGGGTTTTGTCCGGCTTCGATTTCCTTGACCAATTGTTGGCCCAGTTCGTCAATCTTGATGTCGATGAGCGCCGCTTTTTCCTTTTGCGTCATGTCCTTTTCGTTTTTCTTGGCCGCCATGTGAATCGTCTCCGATTTTAAAACGTTGGAGTTTTATTTGGTTTTTTTATTCGTTGCATTTTTTATTTTGGATTTTTTTCCATTTTTGTGATGACCTTTTTTTTCCCTTGCTCTTTACAAAAATTGGTTTTTTTTGCGGTGTGACTGCGTTCAAATGGTTTTTTTGGGTTTGAAAACTCAACCGTCGTTCTTGACTTCTTCTTCGAACTGCTCTTCGATGTCTTCCAGTTCCTTTTCCGCGTCCGGATCGCCTTCTTCCTGCGCTTCCAAGAATGCCGTGCGCTCTTCGGCGATTTTCTTCAGTTTTGGTTCCAATACCGATGCTTTGCGTCCAGTGACGTCTTCGAGGGCTTGGGCGATTTCCTTGATGTATTTGAAGAAGATGAGCCTTCGCCGTTCCTGTTCTTCCGCTTTGGCCAAACCGTGGAGGTATTGGGAAATGTCGCGAGCCGCTTCCATCAAGGCGAATTTGATTTCCGAGACCACTTCTTCTTCCGCGGAAATGGCCAATTTGCCGGCACCCGTATAGGGGACGTAGACTGAGACGAAGTTGACCAAGATGGTGACGGGCATGGTTTCGAATTCTTTCAAGTCATACCGGTTGAGGTCCAGGCTCTTGAATGCCTCGGTGATGGCGCAGTTGCCCGCGTCGAACAACAGGGGCACTCGGTTGGCAAAACGGGTCAGCTCGCCCTTACGGGCATCGCCCACATGCTGTCCGGATTTGCCCCCATACGCGATGGCCACTTCCACGCTGAAGGGGATACCGCCACGGAACACGCGGGGTTTGCGTTCGACCACTTTGAGCTTTTCCGGCTCCAACAGGTTTTTGAGTGATTTTTCCAGTTGGTCCTCACCAATCGGGATAAGGGCGTCGGTTTCCGGTGCAATCCATTTGACTTTCTGGAAATTCTTGACCAATTCTTCCGCTTCCGACCACGCCAATGCCTTAGGCGCGCGTTCCAAGTCCACGGCTGGCATCAACGATTGCAATTCCTTGACTTTGTCGGCGCTCACGCGGGTGAAATCCGATACCAAAAACGATGAAATCTTGCGCGCGGAGCTGACTTGCGCCATGTCCATCAAATCCGATGTGGTGATGCCCAACGGGTGCGGTTGCACGTTCTTGGGTTTATTGGGGATGTCCTTGCTGGCGCGTGGAAATACCGTAATCTGGTTGTCCGGCTCAACAAGGCTCAATTGGGCATGTGGGTTGGCAAGCGCGGTGCGGCGGAGGTACTCGTAGGAGCCGTATTCGGAGCGGTTGTAGCCCACTTCGGCATATTCCGCCTCGATGCGAAGGCCCTTGAATTTTCCGGCGTACTCCTTTTCGTCGGTAATGCTGGGCTCGTTGCTTTTGACGTCCACGGAGACCTGGCATTCGTAGACTCTACCATCGCCTAGGCCCGTTTTGACTTTGGTCGGTTTTCCAGTGGTGATTTGGGCGAACAAAGTGGCATAGGCGGCACCGATGCCTTGTTGGCCCCTTTTTTGGGCACGGTTGGAAAATTTAGTTCCGGCCAACAGCTTGCCAAGGGCCTGTCCCACATTTTTCTTGGGAATGCCCGTGCCGTTGTCTTCCACCACCAGCCGATAGTGCTCGTCGGGTAGTTGAGAGATTTCAACCCGGATTTCCGGTAGGATTTTGGCATCTTCACAGGAGTCCAAGCTGTTGGTGACGAATTCATGCACCAAGGTAGTCAAAGAGCGGATTTTGCCGGAATACCCAAGCATCTGGCGGTTTTTCTTGAAAAATTCCGCAACCGAGTATTCCTTGAACGACTTTTCCAGTTCATCGCGGCTGGGTGCTTTTTCCGTTTCTTTTTCCTGGGCTGCTTTTTTTTCGGCCATAAAGAATCAACCTGTCTTGGAATGGATTTTTCGAATCGTTTCAATGATTTGGGTGAAAAACGGTTTTCGTATTTTTTTTTCAATTTGGTTTTTCAGTTTGAATTTTTGTTGCTTTTATTTCTTTTCGCGCTTTTTTGGCGGATATTGTTGGCGGTTTGCCGGTATTTTCAATTGTTCGCCCGTTGTTTGGGTGGTGTGGTTCTGGCGGTTGATGGGTTCAATTGTTGGATTTTTACGTGCCGTACGCTTACATGAAGCGTTTCTTACGGTGGTTCTCTTTTTCAAGGTACGCATACACGCCGTTGTGTTCGCACCCTTCCAACAAACGCAGGACGGCTTCTTTTGCGGATTTGATGTCTTCGAACTCACCCAAAATGGCGATTTGTTCCGAGGTGATGGATAAATAGGCGCCCGATAAGTCCTGGAGTTTCTTTTTGGCGGTTCCATGGACTCCGATGACGCGGGCTTTATATCGGATGATTTTTTTCTCGTTTCCCCGGAACGCGTCGTGCAGGCTGAGTACGTCAAGGAAATAATCGTCGGAAAACAACTTGTACGCCTGTTTGGCCAAAAATCCGAACCCCAGCGCCTTGATGACCTGTTCGGCGACCCACTCGTTACCCCCGTCACCTTCGATTTCCACGCCGTCTTTTTCCAGTTTCAATTCGACTTTTCCTCGGGTTGAAATGTCCTGGAGCATACGGCTGTCATTTTTCTGCAGGGCGTTGAGCGTTTTTTGGGGCAATGGGATGAAGCGCATGGGTGGGAATCCTCCGACTTATTTTTAACTGTGGTCGAAGCGGATTTGTTTGTGAATGGTCTTACTGGTATTCTTTGTAACGGCGTTGTGTTAAAAAACGTTATTGTGGGTTTCGGTGGGTCTTCCGGGCATTTTTACGAGGAAAACTGGCAAAATTATCTTCAGGCGCGGAAACCCATCTCGTGGATTTTGTTCGTGAACTCCGCCAGCTTAAATGGTTTTTCAAGAAAGTGCATGGTCGGAGCGGAGGTATACTGCCGATTATGTGTCTCAACAAAGGACAGCATTGACGCGGGATCGTCCCGAGTACCTGCCATGCCGCTGATTCCCAAGACATGGACCTGGTGGTTTCCTCCTTCCCGTAACTGTTTTACCAGTTCCGCACCAGTCAGTTCAGGCATGTGAAAATCGGTCACAAGTAACTGGGGTTTATGTTCGGTTACTAATGATGCGGCCTCTTTACCATCTTTTGCCTCGTGAACTTTGAAGCCACACATTGCCAGATATCTTTTTACCAATACCCGTGGCATTGGCTCATCATCCGCAAGAACTGCGACCCATTTTTCTGTCATGACTTTATTCGGCCCAATTCTCCTATAAGCATTTGCACGTATGGAAAAAAACCAATCTTGGCCTTGTTTGGAATACGAACATGGCGCTGGGTTCAACGTATCAGCAAGATTTAGACGTACCTTGTTTTTCCCTGAACAAAAACGAGCTTGCCGCTAATACGATGCGGATGACGATGATGTGGATGACGCCTACGGCTGCTGCAACCGCGCCGAAAAAGGAGGTGATAAGCGTCACGGAAAACGTGTTGTTCTTGTAGTAGCAGAACGTGGCGTAGGTGATTTTTTCCTCACGGGTTTTGCCAAGTAGCCAGCCCAAGGCGAATACGACTGAAGAGATGCCAATCAGGGCGATGCCCACGACCACGGCTTCACCGGGGTGCTGGTAGAAAAACGGCGCGCTCTGGGCGGTGATGCCCCAAACTAATGCGGTCAGCAAAAGCAGGTTCAGGGGGTGACGGACGTGGTTCAGTTTGTCTGCGATTTGTGCTTTTCGCAGAAACAGGGCCAAACCCATTGGCACGACGACCAATAATGCGACGTTGAGGAACAATGCGGCCGCATCGATGGCCAGGCTCTTGCCGGCAAAAAGCAACACCATCGCCGGCATCATGATGGGTGCCAACAAGGTATCCAACAGGGTCAATGAAACGGCTTTAGTTTTGTCCCCGCCGTGCAAATCCACGATGGCCGGCACGGAAATCCCGGCAGGCGTTGCCGCAACGACCACGAAACCAATGAACAGCTCGCGTGGCAGGAAGTGGCCCACCCCGCTTGCAAGGGCCGAGAATACGACGTACTGGATGAAAATCAGCGCGGCCCCTTTTTTGTTCGCCGCCGATAGGACGCTTTGCTTCAAGGGAACGTCCATCAGGCTCAATGTCATGATGCAAAACAGAAGCGGAATGGAATAGGGCGAAAAAATGAGGCCGAGACTTGGGAGCGCCAAGCCCAAGACGACTGGGAGGATGAAGAAAAGCCAGAGATGGCGGTCCAAAAAGGAAGCCATTCGATTCAGCCCCGCACTCCTTTTTCTCCTAGCATTTCTTCGGTCCCCAATACGCCCTTGGCATTAAGCAATTCCGCGTGCAAGATGGCGCCGCCGGCCGCACCTTGTATGGTGTTATGCGAAAGACACGAGTACTTGATCCGGTTTGGTCCGTCCAAGCGGAGTCGGCCCACGGTCGTGGTCATGCCTTTGCCCGTCATGACGTCCAAGCGGTGTTGCGGCCGGTTCTCGCCTTCGAGGTAGACGATTGGTTTTTGGGCGGATGGAAGTTTTTGTTTTTCAGGCTCTCCGTGGAAATTTTTCCAAGCGGTTAGGATTTCGGTCAAGTCGACTTTGTCGCTTTTTCCTCCGCCGTCCGTGTCAAATTCCACGAAAACATTTTCCAAATGGCCTTCCACCACCGGCACGCGGTTGCACGAGGCGCTGACTGTGAGGGCTGCGTGCGTAATCTTGTCTTTGCCTTTGTTGAGTTGGCCGAGGATTTTCAGCGTTTCCCTCTCGATTTTCTCCTCTTCATGGCCGATGTAGGGAACGACGTTTCCAAGGGCATCCAAGGACGCGACGCCCGGATAGCCGGCCCCTGAGAGGGCTTGGAGCGTGGTGACGTGGACGTGCTTAATGCGGATGCCATTATCCATCATCATCAGAGGCTTCAAGGTCAGCGCGAGCGGAGTGGTCGAGCAATTCGGGTCGCAGGAAATGAAGCCACCGTCTTTCCAGCCACGGGCCTTTTGCTGTGCCGAAATCAAGTCGTCGTGTTCCGGGTTGACTTCCGGAATGACCAACGGTACGTCTTGGTCCATGCGGTGCGCCGAGGCTTTGGAGATGACGGGGATGCCGGCTTTTGCAAAGGCTTCTTCGGTCGGCCCGGCAAGCTCGTTGGGCAAACAGGAAAAAATGAGATCCAAGTGGCCACCGGCGGCTTTCAAGACCCCTTCCGGCGTGCACGCCACGACCGTCTTTTCGGCGAACCCTTCGGGCATGGGTGTGTCCAATAACCAATGGCTCGCCTCGCCATATCTCTTGCCGACCGAGCGCTCAGAAGCGGCCAACACCGTGGCTTCGAACCACGGGTGGTTTTCCAGTAACTGGATGAAACGCTGGCCGACGAATCCGGTGGCGCCGAGGATGGCGGTTTGAATCATGTTAGCTTCGCTTATTCCTTCCAGTCCTATTGCTGGATGGGCCAGTTAGGGGTAGTTTAAAAGTAAATTCGGTACGGATGGTATTTTTTCCTAGGCGGTTGGGATCGGATTTCAGTTCGATGACCCCGCCTGAGTTTTGTGCGACGCTACGAGCAAAAGCAAGTCCCATTCCTTTTCCGGGTTCTTCATCCGGCGCGGTTGAGTAGGTTATTCCGGGGTTAAAAATTGCCACGTGACGTTCGGCCGGAATTCCGGGTCCGTTATCGGATACGTTTACTTCCACTTCAGGCGAAACGCCTTTTTTTGCCGCTTTGGCTTTTCCAATATTTGTACTGATATCGATGCGAATAACCGTTGCTTTGACTTTAATCGCATTTTTTATGGCGTTTTCAATCATTCGTTCGACTAGTTTTTCCCGGTCCAACATGAACAATTCGCTTTTTGGCGCGTGTATTCGAACCGATGCATATCGTTTCCTGAGACGATCCAATACCGCGTTCAATTGAAATTTCTTTACTTTCGCATCTTTTAGGTCAGTCACACAATCGAATAGGTGCTGGCTATGTTCGTATATTTGGTGCAGATGGCTGGCCACTTCCGGAAGGTGGGATCGGTTTGTTTGGTCAGCAAATCCGCTTAAGTCATGCATGGTTTGCGCGGCGACATGCAATTCCGTTGCAATGTCATGAAGTTCGGGAATCGACTTGATTACCTGTTCGTAACCCCTTTTTTCCCGGGTGTCCAATTTCCGATCATCCAGTGGTTGGTGGGTTAATTCGTAAAGACCTTTCATCTGTTCCAATTTTTCGCCTAGTTGTTCCACATGAGAATCAATTCCGGCAAGGTGTGGTAACAAATGCGGGTCAAACGGGGAAATCCCGGTTTCGTGGGTTTTCCGGGCGATGAACGTATACCCTTTGATATACGTCAAAATATTTTTCAAATCGTGATGCAACGCCATAGTCTCAAAAATAGTCGTACGGACCTTGATTGGTTCATATTTTTCTTGAGGTGCAATTGGTTTTGCCTTTCTCTGAAAAACCACCATGGCGGTCATCTTTTTCCTTATTGGGTTCATTGCGTTATTTGAACGATGGGCTGAGATTTGCTTTAATTCAGTTCTATTCTATGAATTCCCCATGCGCCGCCTTTAAGGCTTTGTCCGCATCGGTGCGGGAGACGCCAACGGTGATGTTGATTTCGGAGGCGCCTTGGCATATCATGCGGATGTTGACCCCGGCATTTGCCAGGGCCGAAAAGAGCCGTCCGGATACGCCCACCGTGCGTTTCATGCCCTCGCCGACCAATGCCAGCAAGGCGGCGTCGTTTTCCACGGAAACGGCGGCGGACGGGATTTGGGCGTGCGTGAGGGCGTATTGGATGGCGGGCAGGTGTGCCGCGTCAAAGCACAATGACAAATCCGATTGCGAGGTGCTGATGGCGTCGATGGGCACGTCTTGCCTGCGCAATTGGTCGAACAGCGGGTACGCCACGCTGGATACGTCCTGTAAGGAGCCGCCTTTGATGGTCAGCATGCACGCGTTTTTTCGGACCGCGACGGATTTGGCCACGCTTTGCGTCGTCCGACCTTCTTCGGCAATCCGGCTTCCCACCTCCTGGGGTTGTAAGGTGTTGCGGATTTCCACCGGTATTTTTTTTTGGCGCAACGGTGCAATGGTTTTGGGGTGGATGATTTTCGCCCCGAACGCACCCAATTGTTCGGCTTCGTCATAGCTGAGAAGTCCGATCAGGCGGGCGCCGGGCACGACTTTGGGGTCGGCGGACATGAATCCGGCGACGTCCTTCCATACGATGAGTTTTTCCGCATCCAACGCATGCGCCACGATTCCAGCCGAATAATCCGAACCCCCTCGGCCTAACGTGGTCACATGGCCCTCCGCGTCGCGGCCGAAGTACCCTGTGAACACGACGACGTTCTTTTCCGCCAAAGGCAATATGCTTTTTGAAAGATTTTGGCCGCAGGCTTGCAAATCGGGAACTGCATTTCCAAAGCGTGAGTCCGTCAGAAGCCCCGCCACATCGGCATCCATGCCTTCGGACGGCACGGATTCGTCCGATAAAAAGGCAACCAGTACCCGTCGGGACAGGCGCTCACCGACGCTGTGGACCAAATCGCGCGTGCGGGGAGTGAGTTCCTGTAACAAGAATACGCCATAAAGCACACGGTTCAGCCGGGCCATTTCGGTGCCCAATGCGTGTTGGGCGTGGCGTTTTGCTTCAGGTTTTTGGATGGATTCCAGCAGGTCCAGGTGGTCCTTTTGGAGCGTCTGCGTGAATGACTCCAATGCGCCATCTTCCAAGCGGCGTTGTCGGAGGTCCAACAAGCATCGTTCCAATCGGTCAGTAACCCCGTATAACGCCGAAACGACCGCCACGTTGTCGGGCCCGTACGTTTTCAATATTTTGGCCGCCATTCGGTAGCCGCTTGCGTCACGCAATACCCCGCCACCGATTTTATGCACCGTCACCATGTGATTTTCAAAACGTGTCTTTGGTTTATTAATTTCCGGTTTTTTCCGTTTTCACTTTTCGGCTTTTTACCGACGTGTCGCCGTTTCGTTTTTGCTCAATTCCAGCACGTCATTCAGCACGGCGGACGCCGTCGGAAGGCCGCCTGCACCACGGCCTGAAATGGTGATGGCGTCGGCGTTTTTGGTGTAAAACGTCAGCGCATTCCAGGCATCGCCGATGCTGGCTAGCGGGTGTAGCAAGGAAATACGTTTGAGTCTGACCGACAATGTGTTTTGGTCCACGGTGGCTATCAGCTTGAAGCATTCCCCTTTGCGTTTGGCGTCCTGGACCATGTCCAAGGTGATGTGGCTGATGCCTTCGGCCGCATGGTTGGCGTAGGCCGTGTTTTGTCCAAATAGGGCGTTTGCGAGGATTACTGCTTTTCCCAATGCATCGCGGCCTTCGATGTCGCTGGATGCATCCGCTTCCAAATACCCTTTTTGCCGGGCCAAAGTTTTGGCTTCTTCAAATCCCATGCCTTCCTGCATGCGCGTGAGGATGTAATTGGTTGATCCGTTGACAATACCTTCCACTTTCAGCAATCCGGGCCCTTGGAGGCAATGGCGGGCCAAATTGAACACGGGCGTTCCTCCGGCCACTGTCGCTTCAATCAGAATGGAGGCACCGTTTTCATTGGCCAGCGTTTGCATGCGGCCGTAATCCGTGGCAAGGGGGCCTTTGTTGGCCGTCACAATACTTTTTCCGCGTTTGAGCGCGGCGGTCCAATATGTTTTGGACGGCTCGGCGGCGGGAAGCACGGTGGGGGTGAGGTCGACCAGAACGTCGTAGTCGCCGTTTTGGACTAATGCCAGCGGGTCAAACAACTCAAAGCCTGAGATTTGGTCCAGTTTTTTGCCCTCATTTGCGGCCTGACGCACGGTTTGGATAGTTGTTTCAGATTCAACGGAAATATTCCGGATGCCGCCGTGACTGGAACACACGGAGGCTGAAAATGGCCCATTCGCTTCCGGAAGTATCTGCAAAAAGGCACGGCCCACATGGCCGAAACCAAGAACAAGCAACTTCATGAAAAAACCTTTATACCCGGTGGATATAATCCTTTAAACCGATTCGGTCTTTGGACCGGTTGACTTGGGGTTGTGTTTTCCATGATGTTGCGTCCAATTTCCGTTTTTGTATTCTTTGTTTTTGCCGCATTGCTATTGTTCGGCTGCGTTGGCTCCGGCAACGTCGATGCCGTGACCGCCGCCAAGACGTCCAGCCAGATCCAGGCGTATTTGCAGGCGCATCCGAACGCCAAGATTGTCGTCCTGTTGCAATCGAATGCACAACTTGCCGCGTCCCTCAAACAAGTGCCGGAATGCGCGTCCATCACCGCCAAATCCGCATACCAAGTCACGTTCACCGATTCGGACACCGGGGCAAAGACGTCCACAACGGCGGTTTCGTTTGTCAATCCCGACAATGGCCAAGTGCTTTGTGCAGTGGTCAATTCGGCAAACAACTCAAGCGCAATTGTTACCGGTTCAACTTCGGCCCAAGCGTCGGCAACATCACGCGTGTCCGTTGGTGCAAACGGTTCCAGTACATCCGGTTCGCGCGCCAATGTGTTGGCTGAAACCAGCGCGTCCGTCTCTGGTCAGGACCTTATCGAGTATAACGCTGAAGAACAGGGATTCCGGGTGCTCAAACCGGCGGATTGGGATGCCGACGTGTTGGATGATTCGTATCTGTTGGTCCGAAAGGATGAAAACACGGACGCGCTTATCTGGCCCATCAAACTCCAAGGCAAGTATGCGGCTATGACCGGCGTGGATTTGGGCAATTATATCATCGGCTTGTCCAAAGACGCCTATCCTGATTTTAAGACCGAGAGTATCCTCTTGGCACCCGATAAGTCCAGCATGGAAGTCGTCGCAACGGTGTCGAATCCGGATGATGCGAGCGTCAAACTCAAAATCGTCTTCACTTCTTTCGTGGATGCGAACGGCAATGGCATTTTGTCCGGATATGAAGCACCGGTGGACCAATTTGATGCAACCGAGGCGCTTTTGCGTAAAATCGTGGCATCGTACGCGCCCATCGTGACGGAGAAGACAAAAGCCGCGGTGGGCCCAGTAACCAGCGTGGGTGCGCAAATCGGCGGAACGACCGGCATAGGTTCGTCCATCCAATTGACGCCTTTTACCGCTAGCGACGGCTCGTTCCACTTCCAGGCACCGTCCGGTTGGAAGATTTCAGGTTTAGGCCAATGCAGTACGCGGTCCATGGCGGCATACGATCCGAACAACCCGGTCCGCCGCGAATTCGTCATCGATTCCAACACATTGGCGTTGCCGTTATCACAATTGACCTCGGATGCAGCGGTACTTGAAATCACGTCGCGTTTGAGCCAATATGAGCCTGCATACGGTTCGGTGGGCAATGTCCAGATTGTCGGCGGAAAAGAACCATATCCTTCGGCCCAAGGAATGTCCGGTTTGGTTGATTCCGGTATTTTCATGGCTACTATGACCATCGATGGAAAGCCGGCAAAAGGCCGATTTGGCGTCATCCTATACAACCCAGCGCTTGCCGCCATACCGGGCTTTGCGTACATCATCTTTTCCGGCGAGATTGCCGATGCCGCGGATTTTGACGCCCTCCGGCCGGCGTTGGACCAATCCATCTCAGGTTTCGAGATTGATCAACAATACGCCAACGCCTGTAGCGCCTCGAACCAAGCCGACATCTCCCGCCGAACCGGTGACATTTCAAAGACATTATCGGACACGTCGGATATCATCACGTCCGGGTACAACGAACGTTCTGCCGTGCAGGACCGCGTGGCGCAGAAATGGTCCGACACCACCTTGGGCGTGGACCGAGTCTATAATCCGGACAGCGACCAAGTGTATCAGGTGCCGAACGACTTTTACGCCAATTACGACCTCAATCGGCAGTCGTTTGAGCAGCAGAACCTGCAACAACTCACGCCGGATCAGTGGAACCAATACGCGCCGTTGGATGGCAAGTTGAACATCCGGTAGGTGCTTAATCGCGAGGTCGAGTAG
Organism: Microcaldota archaeon; assembly: GCA_016212375.1. Classification (GTDB taxonomy): domain Archaea; phylum Micrarchaeota; class Micrarchaeia; order Norongarragalinales; family Norongarragalinaceae; genus JACPGT01. Next base: position 5,451 of record JACRGH010000043.1, on the reverse strand, counting down.
GTCCGAGCCGCACTTTTTTTCTTTTCCTTTTTTTTTCGTTCCCACGTTCGGCCGTCTTGCAAACCTCTAAAAAGCCGCTTCAACCCAAATGATTTGTTAAATCCCTAGTGGCGATGGTCGTCTAGCTTGGTTAGGATAGGGGACTGTGGTTTTCCAACGGCTTAGTGGTCGTCGGAATACAGACATCCCCTGACGGGGGTTCAAATCCCCCCCTTCGCCCTGACCCGTTTTTCTTTTCCAAAAAGAAAAACCGGTCGAGCAAAAAGAAAAGGATTTAGTTTGCGAATCAAATTTGAAGGGGTCGAGGCGGAGGCCGCGCCAAGGGGAACGCTTCCCCTGGGGCGACCGTTCCAAATCCCCCCTTCGCCCTCAGAACCGCGGGGGAGCGTCCCCCTCGGTTTCATGGTCCTCCGGAACCCCCTCATCTTTGTTCGCGAATCAAAAGAGTGGGGTGGGTTGGGCCTATTTTTGGAGTTGCTTCACATGACGTTGGAAAAAACCATTGACGCGTTGGACAAAAAGTTCGCGCAACAGGAATTGGCCCAGGATGCGGCCCTTCAACAGAGCCGACTTGTAATCCGGGATTGTGCCAAAGCCATCCGCCACTTGCACACCGGCCACAAAGACGATGCGCACGCCGTAGTCAAGACACTGGATGCTGACGTCAAAAAGCTCCAAAAGGCCGCCGGAGATGACTTCCAGCACATCGCTAATTCTGCATACCAAGAATACGCCGAAATCAAGTGCCTGATGGCGTTGTTGGAAAAGGACGAATTACCTACTCCTTCGGATTTGGGCATCGACCCGTTGTCCTATTTGGCGGGCCTTGCGGACTGTGTCGGAGAGCTAAGACGGTCGTTGCAACTGGCCCTCAATGACGGCAAAAAGAAGGACGCGGAATACCTGTTTGAAAAGATGAATTACATCTACGACAATCTGATGATTCTGAAGTACAGCTCGTCATTGGTCGGTCCACTGAAGCGGAAACAAGATATGATTCGGAGCCAAGTGGAGTACGCCAGAAGCGAGATGTTACGGTAATTTCGATTATTTGTTGCGTCTTCTTCTTTTTCGTTTTTTCTTCGTTTGCGCGTCTGGATCCTATTTTTTCTTCACGAAAACCGCGAACATGTGGTCCGTCTCATACGGATCCAATCGCACTTGCTGGACCAATTCCAGATGTGCATCGGGGTCGGCCTGGATGTTGGTAATTACTTTTTCGTAGATTTTGTTGGGGTCGGCCGCAGAGTCAATGGAGCGGGCCTTGATGGCTAACATGGCAAAACCGCCCACTTTGAGGCAAGCGGCGGCGTTACGGGCCAAAATGGCGTCCTGTTCGCGGGCGGCGACGTCCTCGAAGACCACGTCGACTTGTCCCACATCGGCGGCGTATTCCTGCGGCTGGCTCGCATCCGCCAATATGGGGTAGATGTTGGTACGCTTTTCACAGACGAAAATCAGGTCGCGAAGGGCACGTTTTGAAATTTCGACTCCGAAAATTTCCCCGGTTGGGCCGATGACATCGGACAAAAACGAACAGGTCACGCCTTGGGCGGCGCCGAGGTAAAGAATCTTGGAGCCGGGTTGGTATGGAAAATCCTTGAGGCCCTGGACGATGGCTGCCGACAATTTGCTGTGTTGCGGCGCCCAGTTGCGATATTCATGGCCGCCGTTTTTGACGGTTTTTTCCCCGTGGACCTTGAATCCGGGCGTCAAGGACCGGGTGTAGGGTTGGCCGTGGATGGAATAAACGCCGGGAAAGATGGTTTGGAGGCTCATCGTGTTTTGATGGTTTTGCGGATTTTTAATGGCCGCTTCCAGTTCATTTTTTCGAAGACGGCAGTTTGACGTTCATTGGGTAGTAACGACGCCCCGGTTTCCATCCGCCCGAACGCTTTGCCCGTCTTTAAGCCATTTCGTGGCCTTTTTTGTCCCAACGACGCACGGAATGCCCAATTCGCGGCAAATAATGGCTGCGTGCGACGTGACGCCGCCCTCGTCGGTCACCAATGCGGTACACCTGCGGATGTACGGCACGAAATCCTGCCGCGTCATTGTGGCAATCATCACATCACCGAATTTGATTTTGTGCAAATCCAGGTTGGTCAGGATGATGCGGACGGGACCTGATGCGGTGCCGGGGCTTGCCGCAATCCCCTGAATCGGTTGCAAACCGGTTTTGCGTGTCCGACTTTTTTGCTTGGTTTTTGGCGCTCCGTTTTTGATTTTGATTTCTTCCGGCGTTTCTTCCAAGGAAAAACCGGTTTGGCGTTGTTTGGCAAGCGTCCGGAGTCGGGGCCGGATTTTTGGATGGGCTAGCAGGATCCGGATTTCATCGTTGGACAAAAACGATACTTCGGTAATGGTCATCCGAGTGCGCCGTGCGATTTCACCGTACATGTTGCGCAAGTCCAGGTTCATCTTCTGCCTCAGGCGGTCACGGTAGTCGCGCAGGTATGCCAAATCGGACAACATCCGGATTTGGGCTATTTTAAGACCATTTTTGGGCAGGTTTAGCTTTGACAAACGCCTTGGAAACACCCGTCGGCGTCTTCGAAACGCTTTTTGGATTTGGTCAAATTCCAGTTGCGGGTGTTTGATTTCAGCAAGTTCCTTCTGGAAATGCTCCAAAGGGTAAGGCGAGTGGTTGAAATCAAAAACCGGGATGTGGGCAAATGCGCGGGCGTGGTGTTCAAGCAAGTTTTGACGACGTTCGGTTTTTTTTTCCAATGCAATCCGCAACAAGCCTTGCCGCTCACGGATGGCATCATTCGGTTTCAGTGGGGATGAAACTCCCAAGAGCAACTCCTCAGCAACATCCGGAGTATGGGTTTTGAGTGTGCTGAAAACCGCATCGGCCAGTGGCTCATTGATCAAAAAAACCATCCACATCCGGGTGTAATAGTCATCCGCCAAGGCACTGATTCGCCCAAAACGCTTGCACAACCCGTTGTCCGAGACCTTTGAAAAATCCGCCTGGCTCAATTCCCGTATCTGGTGGCTTTTTCGTTCCAGGAACGATTTGGCATCGCGTGCAAATCGGCGGGTGAACGTTTTTTGCCCTAATTTTTTGCGCATGCCCGCATCAAAGCGGCGCCATTGGGCGTCGTCCACGAAATAATCGGCCTTTTTCCCGTCGGATTCAATACGGATGCGCAGGATGCCAATGCCGTATGGCTTTTCCATCTTCCAAAACGCGTGATTCCATTGTTGGGCCACCTGGATGCCGATGCGGCGTGTGACGAGAAGGTGCCAGCGGGTCATATGGGTGCATCAGGAAAACCGCCCATTTATCCACTTCGGACGTTCAGCTTGGCAATATTTGAGTCCGGATTGAGTCTCCTGGACGGGATTTGGTCTGAAGATGATGGACGATTTCGTCAAGAACTGTTTCAGTGGGTTTATCCAGTTGCATTTGGTGTTCTTGCAACTCAACAAGGATTCGGCAGCCGTGGGCGGTACCGCCAAATCGGCCGGATGAGGTCGTTTCCGCTAGCTGTTCTTTCAGCAGATCCAATGTTTGTTTTTGTCTTATCGGGTCGAGCGTGTCAAACGCCTTTCGGTCTAATTTGGTGTGGACGATGGCGTCGAGCAAGATGCATTTCCAATGCGATTCGGGGCGGTCGCGGGTTAGGTAATCGGATGGAATGCTAAGACTTACGCTGTACCGTTGTAGCTGAGTGTTGCACCGGAGGCGCAATTGGATGGGGTCCATCGACTTAGGAAACTCGGTCACGTTTAAATATTCTTTCCCCGTTGACGTAATCGGTATGGTCCTGGAAATCTTCGAGACGCTCAACGAATTGGGCTTCGTCGTCCAACTGCTGGTCTTCACCTATTCATTGTTCTGGTTGTATATGACCTTCCGCGATTTGCCCCTGCTTTTTGGCGTGGCGTCCATGGCCGTCGGCTTCTTGATTTTCATCCACGGCGTTTCCGTCACGATATTGGTAGCCGCATTCGTCTTTTTGGTCATGTTCGGCATGCAATTGCAACAGATGCTCTGGTTCGGCTTGTTCCCGCTATTGGGACTCCACGTGGCGGGAGACCATTTGATGACCTCGGAAGAGATGGATCAGCCGCGCATGCAGGCAAAATTGGCGATGCTCAACGCCCGTGCCGAACAAGGCTCTGCAAGCGCTGCCGAATTGGAATATCTGGAACGGCATGGCGCGTCCCAACAGATGGGTGGCGGCCAGCAGCAACAAGGCCAATTCGACCAGATGCGCCGCATGCAGGCCCAAGGGTTGATTTAAAATGGCTTTTGAAGACATCGGTTTTTGGCTCGAAATCATCAAGTGGCTGATTTTGTTTTTCATCGCATGGTGGTGGTACAACTGGGTCCGCGAAAAATTGGCTTTTTCCCCCCTGTTGACCTTGGTCGTGGCCGGTTTGGTGGTCTATTATCTGGTCATCGAGCACCCCATCATCGGCGGAATCGGCGCATTCGGCTGGATTTTGATGACGTCCGGCATCCTGTTCATGTTGCCCACGTTCAGCTTGGTCTTCAACACGATTTTGCCTAGACCCATGCCGCCCAAACCGGGTACGGCGGAATTCGACAATTTGGTGAATCGACAAGGATAGCCGTTGAAGTAAATTTGAAGTTCAGGAGTTGGTCTTGATGTTGAAACGATTGAAAAAATACGCGTCCTTTTACCGCATCGCGCACCATAAGCGCGTCCAGTTGTACCACTGGAAATGGCGGCTTTTTTTCATCCTGCTGGTCGCCGCGGCCATGATTTTGGTATATGAATACCTGCAAGGGCGCTACCCCTATGGCGTATTCGACCCCATCAAGGGCGTCAAGTTCATGCTTTCCGAGCGCATCTTCGAGTGGTTCAGCATCGGCGTCATGTTCGGAGTCGTCGCGTTGGCGGCCATGTACGAGGGCGAGTTTATGTTTAGTGTCCGCCGATTGGTCAAGCATTTTGAGATGCAGACGTTGCAGTTGTTACACCCGTCCAAAGCCACGCATCCGGACAAGTTTTCCGCATCACCTACGACTCACCCCCTTCGCAAACCGATTGGTCCTGGTGCATCGGTGGCCAAGAAGAAAACCGGCCGCCGTTATAGTTGACCGCGAAAGTTTCCCGAAAACCGGAGCGGTCAACTAGATAGCAGAGCGCAACTCTTCCGTCGTATTTTTTTGCGCTCTGCTATAATTGTGTTTTTATACCCGGTTAACGTTGGACCCACATGGCGGGCACGTTGGTGGCAAAAGTCGCGCATGTCCTCAGCAAGGAGCAGGAGCAGGTGTTCTGGCGGCTATTTCCGTTCTTGCTGATTGCCGTGTTGTATTACTTACTCAAAGGTAACCGTTTAGTTTCGTAGGCGGTTTTCCGCCAAATCATGGACAAACTCGATGAAGTTTTCGTTCTGCAAACGCGCCGTCTGGAAAAAACTCATTAGCACGGCTGTATCGTTCGCGCCGTGCTCCGACTGACTCCC
>JACRGH010000042.1 GCA_016212375.1 Microcaldota archaeon | reverse complement strand
GGGACACTTGGAAGCGTTGTTGCTGTTGTTTCAGGCGTACTACAATTTTTGTCTGACGCATCGCGAATTGAAAACTACGCCGGCGGTTAGGGCTGGCCTTTGCCGCAGGCCGTTAAGCCTGCGGGAAGTATTGATGGAGCAATCGTGAGCGGATGAGCAATTTTCAAGAAGGCAGTGGCCTGCCCCCACCAACACGGCAGGGGACCACTACCCAGATACGCGTAGATGTCCACGGTTTGGAGCGTTTCCGGTATCGACAATACAATCAACGTCCCATGCAACGAATCCGAGTCCGCCAACCGATATGCGCCCTGTGCCGCTGGATCCGCATAGAACGCGCCCGCGCCGGAAACGATGAGTGCCTTCCCACCAAAAGGCTTCGTCGTAATTTTCAGGCTGGACCCTAGGCCATAACCGCGCTCCCGCCCTTTCTTGGTCGAGGTGCCGTTCACGGCCCGCAATACCGCCCCGTCATCGGTGCAATCAAGGCCGTTTTGCCTGAAACTGCCTGGAATGGAGACGCCATTGTCAAAAATACAGATGGTCGTCGTTTTTTTCGAAGAAGGATATACCATGACGGCCGCATTGGAAAAGTTAGAGTGCTGGTATGCATTATCCACCAATTCGTAAACCAAGTAGCGGAAAGCCGTCTTGCCTCCGCAGACGTTTTCAAATCCGACGAAGGCCGGGTTGTTTTCGAGCAAATGATCGGCTTCAATTTTCGCTTCAGGCAATTTGACCAGCGAACCGGCGGTAGTCAACGAGTTCCCATGACCAATCATGGACGAAATGGCTCGCTCCACATCATCACTCGGTGGAAACGTAGGGCGGACTGAGTCGGGGTGATTCCGGATGAATTCGCCGAACAATAAGACCGAAGGTGTCAAGACCTTGAAATCGCGTAGATCCAAAACGCCTGATTTTTCAACCTCATGGCGACTCTTGCAAAAGGACAGGTAGTCTGCCAATAATTCCGGAAAAACCGACATACATGGCTGTTCGCCTACTGACTTAAAAACTTGATCCGGGTTGCTGGCCGGTGAAACTGAATTTTCCCGCTGTTGCTCAACCTTACCGAGCGACTGACCGTAAATCGTATCGTCACCGGCCACCTCGCCCTTTTGCTTTTATTCGCGCCAGCGCCAATAGTGACCTATGCCATCCAATCTGCCCCTTCCAGTACGCGAAGCGTCAGCCGGAACTCCAAGCGAATCGGAAATCTTGTTTGTCCCGGCATCTGCGCTTCTTTCCAATCCAAATCCAGTCAAGTTGAGCCAAATCGCCTCCGAATCTCTCTTTGTCCCCGCCTCTTCTCTTCCGTCCAATCCAACTCCCATCAATTCCAGCCCGAATATGGCCACAACCGCTCCTTTGACATCCATGGAAGCAACCACAACCCCATACAACCCTTCCAATTCAGTCGTTTCTTCCGACGGCCTTTTCCTCACGCCCGAATTCGTCTCCGCATTGGCCAAAATGGAGTCCGGTAATGGGAACGTTCTTCTGACGGGCAAAGCGGGCACCGGCAAGTCGACGCTCTTAGGGCGGTTTCGTCAGACGACCAAGAAGAAAGTCGCCGTCTTGGCGCCCACCGGCATTGCCGCGCTCAATGTGAGAGGCGAGACGATCCATTCGTTTTTTAAGTTCAAACCCGACGTGTCGCTGGAACGGATCAAACGGGTTTCAGCCAAACGGCGCAAAGAGTATTCGGTTTTGGATGCCATTGTGATTGACGAGGCGTCCATGGTCCGAGCGGATTTGTTCGATTGCGTGGAACGCTTCTTGCGGTTGAATGGACGCGATCCTTTACAGCCCTTTGGCGGGGTGCAGATGATTCTGGTCGGAGACCTTTACCAGTTGCCGCCCGTGGTGGTGCCCTCGGAAAGAGAGGTGTTTCGCACGCGGTATGCCAGCGAGTATTTCTTTGATTCAGCTGCGTTTAGGAACGCCAACTTTGAGCGCATGGAGTTGCAGACGGTATACCGCCAAAAGGACGCCGTGTTCTTGGACATCCTCAACGCCATCAGGCACAATGCCGTAAGCGACGACCAGTTGGAATTGCTGAATCGGCAATATAGGGGGCCCTCCACAAGTGGCGGCGGCAATGGACGCAGCTATGGAGCAGCGTATGGTGAAGCCGGTTTTGGTTCTATGGCACCAAACACGCGCTTTAACGCCCGGATGGGAAACCAAACGGAAAAGCCCATGGACGTCACGCTGACCACCGTAAACCGGATTGCCGATGAGATTAATCAGAAGAATTTGGACGCATTGCCCGGCAGTCCCATCCAGTTTTCGGCACGCGTGCAGGGGCGCATCAATCGGGACCAGCAGCCGGCACCGGAAATGTTGCGTCTCAAGATTGGTGCACAAGTGATGATGCTGAACAACGATCCAAGAGGCCGGTGGGTCAACGGAAGCATGGGCATTGTCGAGGATTTCGGATTTTACGATGAGGGCAAGAATGTGGTCGAGGTCAGGTTGGAAGACGGCTCTGAGGTAGACGTAAGCCCATTCCGTTGGGACGTGTCACAACAAGTGTTAGATCCCAAATCGAATACGCTCAAAGCCAAATCCATCGGCTCCTGCATGCAGTTCCCGATGCGTTTAGCCTGGGCCGTCACGATTCACAAAAGCCAAGGCAAGACGTTTGACCGCGTCCGATTGGATTTGACCCAAGGCACGTTTGCACCGGGACAGTTGTACGTGGCGTTGAGCCGGTGCCGCTCGCTGGAAGGCTTGACGTTGACCAAACCGGTGGAAAAGAGACATGCGATGGTGGATGAGCGGGTGGTGCGGTTTATGAAAGGCGGGGCGAAAATCGTCGTGTTGAGCCCGGTTATTATTTCGCGGTTGGTTTGCCTTAAAGGTTTCCATAAAAATTTCACCCTCCGAGTCCGTCAATTTGCTTCAAAAACAAACCGACCAGCGTTTCCGGCGGCATCTTCCGCTGAAACGCCTGGGCG
>JACRGH010000041.1 GCA_016212375.1 Microcaldota archaeon | reverse complement strand
GGGAGTCAGTCGGAGCACGGCGCGAACGATACAGCCGTGCTAATGAGTTTTTTCCAGACGGCGCGTTTGCAGAACGAAAACTTCATCGAGTTTGTCCATGATTTGGCGGAAAACCGCCTACGAAACTAAACGGTTACGAAAGCCCATTTATTCATTCCACACATTTACAAACCATGGGCCGAATTCTCAGAAGATTATTCCCACGGAATGCCGCAAGTGCGGTTGAAGCAGTGCATCCAACGGAATTGGATCGATTGGAAGCCCGATATGCAAATTGTGAGCGAATTTTTGAAACACGCAAATCCAAAGCGGTTCGACTTTTATGCCATAATTGGGGAAACGTTGCAACGGCCGTAAAAGGTAATTTGCAATTGGCGCGTGAGCGGCCGGGCCAATCAAGGGAACTTTTCAATGTGGCCCTAAATCGCCAAGTCCACTTGGAGAAAATTACTGGCGCCATGTCTCAGACGCATCCACGGGCCATCTCGATACCAGCAGTGGTTAAAAAAATGCGTAACGAGTTGGCGGACCGCGTGATGCTCCATCAAGACCAGGTATGCATCACATCCAAAGGCATTTCCGGACAAGTGGGACTGATTCACGATTCGAAACTGTTCGAAGCCGTAGCGGAATTGGGCTTCAACGCTTCTAAGGCTCAGCGGATGTCCGGGAAAATGGACGAACCTATCCAAGTCGAGCTTTCGGTCAATCGCTCCAAGCGAACGGGCCGGAGGCATCTCTTCGTGAAAGTTCAAGATTCGGGACCTGGAATTTCACCTGAAAGGGCACGGGCGTTAATGACAAACTGCAGCAGGCGATATCGCGGCCTTGAGGGAGTCCGCCAAATTGCCCAGATTCACCAAGGGAAAATGGGAGTTCGAAGCGAATTGGGCCACGGCGCAACATTTTGGTTACGGATCCCGCTGCGTCCAAAGCTACCTTAGGGAATATAAAATAAAAAAAAGCCGGAGCGGCTTACTCGCCGTCCAGCTGATCGAATGCGGTTTCCAGCTTTTCGTCCCGGCTTTCCGCCTCGTCTTGCGTCTTCGCGTCATCCATCACGACTTCCGCGATGAGGTCCGCCAAGGCATCGAGCTGTTTGCCGTACTTTTCGTCCATCCGGGCTTTGACTTTCTCCTTAAGAAGTTCCATCTTGGCCCAGTGGGCGAGCATCCGGGCGTAATCCGTGCTGCTGCAAGAATTGCCGCATTGTGTTTGTTGTTGTGTACCGTACATTCTTCATCCACCTCTAATTTTTCGAAATCCGATTGAAAAAAAGCCCCCACACCACATTCGGAGCAAAAATCGAGGACTCGTTCAAATTCCGATGTATTGTATATCCAATATATGAATATAAATATATCGCACGCCCAATATGCACATGGCAAAAAACGGTTCCGTGTGCGATATGCGCGGATTTTTGTCGTTCCTGATTCTCTGGTTGCTACGGAAGAAACCCATGTCCGGCGCGGAATTGGCCAAGGAAATGGAGGCACGCAAAGGCTGCAAGCCGAATCCGGGCACGATTTATCCGGCGCTCAAGGAACTGCTGCGCAAAAAAGCCGTCAAAGTCCACGCCCAAAAAGGCAAGGAAAAGATTTACGCGCTGACCCCTATGGGCAAAGAGCAATCGGACGCCGCGGCCTGTGCGTTCTGTAAGGTCTTTTACGACGTTTTTACCCGCTAAGGTGAATGGAACATCATGGGATTTGCAACCGAATTCCGCGAATTCATCAAAAAATACCAGGTCTTGGCCCTTGCCGTGGCGTTCATCATCGGCACCGCGGCAACCAAACTGGTGACGGCATTTGTCAATGATATCATCATGCCGGTCGTCGCCGTTTTGATTCCGGGCGGCAACTGGCGGACCGCCACAATGGACATCGGACCGTTACGCTTTTTACTCGGCGATTTTGTCGGTGCACTGATTGATTTTCTCATCATCGCATTGGTCGTTTTCCTCGTCGTAAAGTTTGTCATGAAGGAAGACGCCACGGCCAAGCGCTAAGGATGGGCGCATCCGACGGCGGGAAACCGGATTGCAAAGACCACAACGAAAACCGCACGTTCAAAAACGTCGGGCGCTTGATTTGTTCGTGAAAAAAACCGCCAAACCAAAAGCCACCACGTTGCTTCCTACCGGACCATGGGTCCAACACTGGGCTGGCGCTTGGAGCTTACTGTCGTGCTCGTTTTTCGGCCGATACTACACCCACGACATCGCGGCCACGCTCAAAACCCGCATTCCCCACGCCACCCTCACATCGCATAACGGCATGAGCGCCTGCCGTTTTCCAAAATACGAGCTGGATGCATTTGGGACGGAACTCGGACGGCAAGCCAAAACAAATCCAAAAGCCGTGAGCGTCTGGTGTAAGTCGTTGAAGCACCAAACGGACCGGATTTTGCGCCTGCTTGAAAAAATCAAAAACCAAAAACCAAGCGCAGCCAACCTCTTGCGCTTTGAAAATGCCTTGCGCGATTACACGGCACCCCACATCGCCGTGAAAAAAGTCGTCGATTACCTCGATGCTCCGACTCTCAAGAAACACATGGCCCAACTGCAAGACGCTCGCCTGTATTCGGAGCCCGTGTACGCGGAAACGGAACGCTACATCAAGTCCGTCATCCAATCGATTGCCAAAAACACGCGCCGGCCGGAACGACAAATCGAATGCTTAAGCGGGGCTGAATTGCACGCATATTTAAAAAACAAAAAGTTGCCTTCAACCAAAACCTTGACTGAGCGGTTCAAGCAAACGGCGTTGGTCTTCCACAACGGTCATTTTGAAATCCGCACCGGAAAAGAGGCGGAAAAAGTCGGAAAGACGCTGGAACAGCCTCAACGAGAAGACGTCATCCGAGGCCAATGTGCGCATCCCGGACATGCAAGCGGGCGCGTTCACATCGTGTGGAAGCCCGACGAGGCAACCGCTTTCAAGAACGGCGACATCCTGGTCACGGGCATGACCCGGCCGGAATACCTTCATCTGTTCAAAAAGGCGGCCGCCGTGGTCACCGATGCAGGCGGAATCCTCTCGCATGCGGCCATCGTTGCCCGCGAATTGAAAAAGCCCTGCATCATCGGCACGCAAGACGCGACCAAACGTCTCAAGGACGGCGATTGGGTGGAGGTGGATGCGACCCAAGGCATTGTTCAAAAAAAATAATGAATCTGAAAAGTCAGACCGGTTTGTCGGACAGGATGAACGTATTTTGAAGTTCCTTCAGCGCGGTTATCACGTGGGCGTGGCTGGCCTTGAAAACAAATAATTCCACCTCTTGAAGATAACCGGGCATTGCCGCTATGGCACCCAACGTGTCCATCGTCTTGTGGCGGGCCATTTCCTGGCCGCCGTAACGAAGAGTCGTCTCGGGATTGTTCGGATTGTTCAGCACGCGGGGACTTGAGGAATGGCCGGATATGACCAAGTTGCGCTCCGTCATGCCGTGAATCCGAAAACCGCCGGGAAAGGGAATACGACCAATGGCCAACAACAACTGGGCACCATGTCCTTTCCAAAAACCGACGAAACCGGGCGAGCGGGCATCCATGACTTCATCTTTGAAGTGCTTTCGGTCCAAGGGCATGAAATGGAATTGGTCTGGCTGGAACGCACGGTGGCTGGAGTAGCCGAAACCGGAACCAATATGGGCGCCCTTGGCCGGTCGGACGACAATCAAATCCGGTTTTCCAGGATGGCCTGCATCAAAAACGATGTGCGGCAAGACCGGTTCCACCCTGAAGACGTCCGGGGGAATGCCCCGGTTTTCCAACTCGGCCTGCAACTGGGCTAACTGTTCCGGCGTACGCATGACCCGCGACGAAGCCACCGCATAATCAATATGCAACGTGGAACGCGGAATCTGTTGTGAGGCCAAATTATTCTTCAACGCCATCATGACGCGCCCGGCCGACCAGTCAAACTGGGGTACGTGTTTGCCGGAAATGTCAACGTACACGTTGTCAACCCCTGCCGCACGCAACGCGGCCAACAAGTGCTCAGGAGTGGAAACCACATGGCGGCCGTTGCGGATTTCCGTATTGTTCCAACCCAAAAAGGAGTTGGCGCCAACGCCGCCGGAATGGAGATTTTTAAGATTTACCGGGATTTCCACGCCGCTTCGGCGGAAAACGATACCCGTATCGGCCGGAGCGGGATAGAATGAAAGCGTGACCGGACGGCTGGGCTGGTACGGCTGACCCGTAATTTCGAACGGTTTTTTTATCGTGTGTTGGAATCCGGAGTCATGGCGCATGGTGGAACAGAGTAAAAAAGAACGGTACCATTAATATTATAGAGGAAAACGGAGGACACCCGCGGATGACGAACAAACCGAGTGATTTTGCCAAAACCAGTTCCAACGCCGACGCCATGCCCAAGACCGATTCGCAATGGCAGGAAAAACTCACGCCCGAAAAGTACAGGGTGATGCGCCAGAAAGGAACGGAACTGCCCTTCACCGGAAAACTGCTGAACAACAAAGAATCCGGAAAATACATCTGCGCCGGATGCGGAACCGTTTTGTTTTCCTCCGAGGCTAAATTTGACTCCGGTTCCGGCTGGCCCAGCTTCTATGCCGCCAACAAAGACACCATCTTGGCCAAACCCGATACCTCGCACGGCATGACCCGGGTCGAAGTAGTCTGCCGAAAATGCGGCGGCCATTTGGGCCATGTCTTTGACGACGGACCAGGACCGGACGGCAAGCGCTATTGCATCAACTCCGTTTGTTTGGAGTTCAAGAAAAAGTAAGTCACGGAAGCACACGGCCATGGCTCCAACTGTTGCTTCCAAACGGCTCAAACCGCGCCAATCGCCGAACTGCGACACCTGGTTGGGCCGACACCTGGCCGCAATGGTGTTCATCACGGAACGCTTCTCCAAATCAGCCACCGCACATCCGGGCCGCATCGTGGCCTGGACCATCGGAATCGGCGGCAAGGACGCAGGCGTGAATCCGCCTGCATTTACACCGACCGAACACATCGAAGTGGCGCAGGCGCTGGAAAAATCCGGCATTTCAGACTTCCGCGTTTACGCCATGGACATTTCGGTTCAAAGCATCGCCATGGCCCGCGAACAGCTGAATTCGAACACAGTCAGGGCGGCACGGAAAGGCCATCCTTCCTTGCCGAAAACGGCCCAAGGCGTTGATTTTGCCGTGCCCAAAGTCGTGGCGGAAAAAATCACATTGCTGGGACCTGGCGACGCAGGCGATATCTTCCTCAACCAGCCGCCGCAAAAGCCGGACATCATCACCGTCTTCAACGTCGCCCGCTCCTACCAACGGCGGCACCAGGCGCAACTGGCTCGGAAGTTGGCGGACGCGCTGCAAGAAGGCGGAATCCTTCTGACGAACAAAACGGAAAGCCAGACCGTGTTCGTCCGCACGTTGGAGGAAAACCTGGGTGAGCCAATGGATTTGGGCCCCTGCCCGGATTTGGGAAAGCCGGGTCGTATGGTGGTGTTTGAAAAGAAAACCGGAAGCGTAAGGAAAGAAAAAGAAGGCAACGCGTAAGGTTCAAAAACGGATGACGCCGTTTGCTAGTACTATGACAAGTTAGTTTTTTAGTAAAGTTTTTATTCTCCGGACGCCTAACCTTCAACAGGGCAAAACAAACGAGGAGGGCGTCCAATGAGAAAATTAAAACTCAAACCAAAAGAAGTCACTCGCCTTAAGGAATT
>JACRGH010000040.1 GCA_016212375.1 Microcaldota archaeon | reverse complement strand
GCTCGCGTACGTATTTTTCGTCTGTCATGGCGGGTGGGCCTTTTTTTGCGCGGGGCGTCCTGGTCGGGACGCCCAAGCAAAAGAGGTACGAAAAAGTAGAACTTACGCCTTTCGGTCGACCTACAAAACTAAACCCTTACTAATTTTCGTTCTTTAGCCATTCAATCACCAAAACTAATCAAATTATTTTTGTTTAATACTGTTTGCTTTCCGGAGTATAGATCCGAGTCGTTGTTTGGCACAGCGGGCCGTCGCTTCAAAGCCATCTTTCCTTTCCACGTAAAAACCGCGCCAATGCCTGCACGGCGTATTTTTTCAGTTTTTCAACTCTGTCAAAGCGTCTGGCACTTTTGAACGGCTTGATCAGGTACGATCCAATGCCGTAACGCTCCGGTTGTTTTTGGAATTGCTTGATTAGGGCGAAGGCGTCGGTTATGACCCGTTTTTCCTCCACCCACACGCGCTCGCCTTCCACAAAGGGCCCGCGGAGAGGCTTTTTGCCGGCCACGAATTGGCGTACCTGCGCCTCGTGGGTGATGGAGGGGCCTTGGGTCTTGCGGATGGGGGGCAGGCGGGCGCTTTGGAGTTCCAGGAATATGAATGCGTTTTTTCCTTGGCCATTTTTTCTTTTGCTTCCGCTGATTCCGTTGTTTCCCATCGCTTTTCCAGCCGGTCCATTATCGCCGTCATCAAAAGCATGCGCGTTCAAAACGGTGAACTCGCGCATCTTCAGTTGTTTTTCCAAACTGTGCGCACTGCGTTCCAACTGGGGCCACAAGATATCTTCGACCACGTCGGGTTTTTTCATTTGCAGAACCAGCCAGTCGGTGCCACGGGTTTTTAGGATTTTTTGCAATTGGGCGGCGCTTGTGGTCTTTTGTTTTTGAGGGAAAAATAGTTTTTCACCCGGTTGACGCCACAGTATTTGGCACAGGCTGATGAAGCGGTGTACCTGGGTGGAGGAGACGACGGCCGCGACGTTGCGGCTTTCATCCACGGCATCAATGAGGACCAGGGGCGTGTCAAATGTGGCGACGGCGGTTTGGCCTTGGTCCGTTGCTTTGGTCATATCGATTCGCACCGGCGGCCGCCAAAGGCGTGCCGCGTCAATCAGGCCGGAAAATGATCGGTAGTTCAGGATGAGATATTCGCAAAGCAGGCCGGAAAAGCCACGGATGCGCAGTTCCGCGCCGTAGCTGTGGTGGGTTTTGAGCAGGCGTTTTAAGGCCCGGACGTCTTGGCGCTGCGCTTGGGTGAGTTGTTTTTGGAGGAAGTCCATGTGAAGCGGAGTGCGGTCCACGGCGGATTTGATTTTCTGTCCTTTATCCGTTTTGAAGCAGGGGATGACTTCCACGCTGTAGCCGTCAATCCGGCCTTGGAGGTACGGGTGTTCCGCGTAGTGCATAACCCAACCGGCTTTTGGAAGGGTCTTCTTGCAAGCAGCCACCGTTTTTTGGACGATGACCTCTTCCTCAAGCTCTCTTGGAAACGCGGCAAAGACGTCCAAATCCTTGTCGCCTTGAAGTCCCGTATCGCGGGCGGTGGAGCCGACCAGATGGAGCTTGGCTTGTGGAAGGGCTTTGGAAAGCGTAGCCATCAATTTTTGGGCGAATATCTTTTCGGCCGCGGCCTGCTGAGGGGTTGGGGAGACTTTTTTGGCTACGGCTTGGGCGATTTTTTCAAGCGCATTAGCGGTTTCCATGGCGGAAACGTTACGGTGCCGACGTATTAAAACGAAACGTGCATCGCTTCGCTGAAATGTTCTTATAGCTTCGGTGCGTTGGCAGTAGTGCCATGCCCGCCAAAATCACCAAAGGCTTCCCCTTTGCCTCTTATGTGGTCCAACCCGACCCAATGGCTGCGGCCGACGTGGCCGTGTTCAACGACGTCGTGGCCCTGATGGAGCGGCGGCTCTTGCTGCAAACGTTCTGCCAGACGCATCACTTCCGTCCGATGGACTGGCAGGAATTCATGAACTCCTTGGACGTGCTGGAATTCGGCCTTCCTTTGCCTAAGAAAAAATCCGAAGCATTGGTCTCCGCTTTGTCCATGATGCTGACTGGCTGTAAGGACCCAAGTGCGATTGCTAAAAGTGTTCTCCGACGGTTTTATGGCTACCAACTCATCCACCCGCTTTTTGAGGACCCTGAACTGGAAGAGGTTTTCATCAACGGCATGGATGAACCGGTGCTGGTCTACCACCGGCGCGAAGGCGTCTGCAAGACCAATCTGCAGTTTGACGAGAAAAATATGAACGTCCTTCTGTCGCAGTTCGGCTCCAAAAACGTCTATGATGACGTGCGGTTGGTGGACGGCTCACGCGCCAACATCATCAAGGCTCCGGCCGCCCCGTTTCCCACCATCACCGTCCGCCTGTTCCACCAACGCCCGTTTTCCTTGTTGGGGTTAATCAAGGAAAACACGCTTTCCGCCGAATTGGCGGCCTTTTTATGGGTCGCCTTTGAGGGTCTGCGCCTGTACCCGCTCAACGTGCTCATCGTGGGCAGTGCCGCGGCCGGTAAGACGACGACGTTGAATGCGTTGGCCAGCCTCATTCCGCCGAACGAGCGCATCATTTCCATCGAGGACACGCCGGAGTTGAACTTGGTGGGCCGCGAAAACTGGGTACCATTGACGTCCGGCACCCACAGTACGTCGCAGGAACTTTTGACCAACTCGCTCCGCATGCGGCCGGACCGCCTGATTCTCGGGGAAATCCGCTCTTCGGAAGCCGAGACGCTTTTTACGGCGATGAACACCGGCTTGCGTGGCGCTTCCGGTACGTTCCATTCCAACAACGCGCGCGACGCCATCACGCGTTTGGAAAACAACCCGATGAACGTGCCCAAAAGCCTGCTGCCCTTGGCCGACCTCATCGTGGTGCAACAGCGCTTCTACGACCGGCGGCGCGGTTTGGTCCGCCGCATCGTGCAGGTCACGGAAGTCTCGCAAGGCGAAAACGGCCCCGCCTTGAACGAAGTCTACCAGTGGAATTCCGAGAATGATTACGTCGAGCGCTCGCCCAACCCCGCTGGAACCATCGAAAAATTGGCGCGGGGCACCGGAAAGTCGCCGCGGGACATCATGGATGAAGTGGCCTCGCGCAAGAAAATGCTCGATTATTTGCTCGAACAAGGCCTGACGGACCATGAACAATTCGCCACCTTTTTGGGCGAGTACTACAAGAATACGGGTTGAGCTTCACTTTTCTCCGGGCCGTTTACGTCTATTTGGCCGTCTGCTTTTTTTGTAACCGTTTAGTTTCGTAGGCGGTTTTCCGCCAAATCATGGACAAACTCGATGAAGTTTTCGTTCTGCAAACGCGCCGTCTGGAAAAAACTCATTAGCACGGCTGTATCGTTCGCGCCGTGCTCCGACTGACT
>JACRGH010000039.1 GCA_016212375.1 Microcaldota archaeon | reverse complement strand
TTGTGCGCGAGGTAAAAGCGTGGACGATGCGGAGGAATCAGCAGCAAAAGAGGATTGAATGGACTTTTACCAAACAGAAAGCGGATGAAAAACTAGGAAAATATTATAAGTAAAAATTAATTTGTCATACTACTAGGGCCCGTACGGCAAAAAATGCGCCGCGTGCGTCCGAGGAAAAGCAGGCGAAACGAAAATGTCAGACGTATCCGATGTCTTGTTGTTGATTGGCGCCATCGTGGTGGCCATTTTCTGCGCGCCGATGTTGGACCCCCTGCACAAGCAGGTCAAGCTTTGGTTCCACGACGACCGGAAGGAAGACTTCACGGATTAGGGCCAAATCAGTTTCGGCTTTTTTCTAGCGTATCTTTTTTTCAAAGCGCAAGCTGGGCAAATGAAAATGCCGCAGGAGAGAGTTGCAACCGGGACCGCAGGAAACCTACGGTTTCCTCCAGTCCTACGTTACCCCGACTCCTTCCCTCTTGATTTGACGCAGGATATCTAGACGTAGATGTGGAAGAAAGAGAGATGCCGCAGGAGAGATTTGAACTCTCGGCCGTTCGGTTTCTGCCTAGGACAGGTCTTCAGCTTCGTCAGACGTCGCGCAAGCACGACATCTTCGAACGCTCTCCTTAGCCTTGCTGAACCGTAAAAGATACAGCAATCAGGCTGAGCTACTGCGGCGGATTGGAAGTAAATCGTTGGAAATGAGCTTTAAAGGGCTTTTGCTTGACGACGGCCGGCTTACCTTCCGTATTTCTAGTGGCTTTGGATTTCGGGTGCTCGGAGTCCACGGAGTAGGTGATGCATCCGGTAGACTTTGAGCATGGCTTCGGGGTCGGGGTTTTGTTCACTTCGGATGATGACGGCTCCCTTACGCCTTCTGGCCTTTGCGCGTTTCCAAAAAGGTAATTTTGCGATTTCATCTTCCGGTAACGGCCCCCGAATGAACGAATGTGTGATTTCATGGCCTTTGAGTTGTTTTTGCAAAGGCTTCAGCCCGTCGGGCTCCTCGCCAAAGTCTTCTACGATGATACCCACGCCCGGTTGGGGTTTCCAATCACTTCGGATGTGTGTTTTCCACCGATTGTTCAACCGTAGTCCTTGTGTCATCAATTCAAGTGGCAATATCTCGGTCATGGGTTTACCTGGTTTTTTGTATCAATTCCGGCATCGTTTATCAAAGTTTCGCCTTGTTGACCCTTAATTTCTCATCGATTCCCTGCTCCCCAAACGAACGTAGGCAGTCCTTCCAATCCGTCTGTGCCGCCAAGAACGTCTTGATGATGCGCCGCATGGCTTGCTTTTCCGGCAACTCCGGCGGGCGGGTGAGTTTGGCGTAGGCCAAGCTGAGGGAGGGGTGCTTCAATGAAAGGATTTGTTCGTACTGCTCTTGGCTGATGGCACTTTTTGGTGCGTAATAGGCATTGCTGAGCGCTTCGTCAATCAAAAAGTCGGATACCGTTCGCATGCGCGTCTTTTCGATGATGTAATCCAAAACGCGCAATCGGATTTCGGTTTTTTGGTATTGGTCCCATTCTTGCAAAAATCGTTCGGCGTTGGAGGTGGCGGCGGGTTCGTGGCGCGTCCAAGCGAAGTGCGGCTCCAACACGCGCACCTTGAAAAAATACGCGGTGTTGGCGTAGAGGTCCAAGGGGCGTGTGCCATATGGGGATAAGGCGGCGTTGTCAATGCTGTTGGCGCTGATGCTCAACGCATGGTGGCAAGTCCAAGGTTTATCCGATTGCAAGGTCCCTTCCAGCGCGGCTTGCAGTTGCTTGGCGGCAAACGCGGGGCTGACCACTCCGGCTGCAAGACTCTTGAGCACCTGTTGCACGGCGAGTTGCCAAAACAGCGGGTCGTCGACCGCTCCTGTGCACGCGCCTTGCAACGCTTCGGCATCTACACCCGCCAGTTTCTCCACGGCATCCGGCGTCAATTCCGCGTCGTCCAACAGGATGACGTTTTGTTCGTATTGGTAGGCGATTGCAAGCGCGACGTTGTACCCGCCATTCGGGCCCGTAAAGGCCGGTGCGTTCGGCACGTTTTCGGGGCAGGATAAGAAGATGGGGTATTCGATGTTTTGCGCGTACGCCTTGATCCAAGCATGCACCGCGGGAGACTCTGAATAAACGGACCAGGCCGCGTCGTTTTTGTAGGCCGCTCCTTGGGCTTTGCGGACTTGGCTTTTCGCGTGTTCGACGTCGGAACAGACGGTGGCCAACAAAAAGGGCATGCAAAAAGCACGCAACCGAGGTCTATAAAGTTGAGCGACCCGCGTTCGGGTCTATCCGCTTTTGCGTTTTATTCCATTCACTCATTTGGGCGCGATGGCGTGGCGGATGATATCCAAATTGCAGGTGTGGTGTTCGCGGCACCATGTCTCGCATTTTTCCGCCCATTCCTTATTCGCGTACGTAAGTCCGCATTCGTTGCAGGTGAAATTGGTTGCCTTTTCCGTTGTTGTCTCCGTTTTTTTCATGGTGGCATTCCGTTCTTTTTTTGGAGTCTTCCCGGTTTCAGAGTCGCATGTCATCCGGTCATCTGTAAAATCCACTCGGACGTCCGGAATAGTTTCTTGCTTTTTGCGTCGTCCAGTGTCAGCCAACAAAATCCGGAAAACTCGGATGAGGGGCGGGCCTGCGCGGCTTTGGCATCCACCCGGAAGGCCAAAACGGGGATGACTTTTTTGCCTTTTCGGGAACCGGCATTGTAGCGGGCTTGGTACCGCACCTCCTGCACATGGCCATCGATGCCCGTTTGCTCCAAGAAAAATTCCGTCATTTTTTTTACCGGGTCCTGGCTGCCGAACAGCATGACGAACGGCAATCCGGTGCGCTCGTTGCCTTGGTGGTCTTTTTGCTTCAAAAACAACACGCGCTCGCCGTCCTGCAAGATGCCGCAGGCCAAGGCGGACGGTGTTGGGCGGAAGGGTGGTTTGGCCATTGGAACGAGTCACGATTGGTATTGGGTGTGCTTTAGAATGGTTCACGCGATTTGTTTGATGATTGAAAAGAACGAATACGCGATGGCCGCGATGATGCCGAAACTGGCCCCGAGCGTCAGGCCGGTGACGAGGGGTTGCGTGGTGTGGAGTATGAACAAGTCGGCAAAGTCCGCGAACGGCGGGATTCCCATGAAAGTCGGAATGCCGAAATAGATTACGCCGGCGGTTAGGATCAGTGCGGCGGCCATGCGGTATGCGTTGGCGTGGTCGGACATGATTCGGTTATGTCAACTGTTTTTAATTCGGTTGCGGTGATGGGCCCGGCCGGAATCGAACCGGCGGTCCCCGCTGCTTTTCGCAAAGACGCCAAAGGCAGCTTCACTTGTAAAAGCGGTATCTTACCATT
Organism: Microcaldota archaeon; assembly: GCA_016212375.1. Taxonomy (GTDB): domain Archaea; phylum Micrarchaeota; class Micrarchaeia; order Norongarragalinales; family Norongarragalinaceae; genus JACPGT01. Next base: position 9,434 of record JACRGH010000039.1, on the reverse strand, counting down.
CGACTACGGGCCCTTTCTGTTGGCTTTTGGCGTACCTGCTTATCGGCTTGCCTTTGGGCTTCAAGAACAAAAATCGTGCCCTCGGAAGGATTTAATAGCGCCGCAAAGTTATGAATGCGCCCAAAACCGCCTCCCGTGTGACGGCGTTTTTCGGGAATTATCCGGGTGGTTGTTTCATGTTGCACAAGGTCGTTTGGTTGAAAGTCGGCGGAAAACGCCTGCATCTGTTGAAAGTCGCAGGCTCCTTTTTCACCTTTGCCGCCGTCTTGCAACTTGCCCAGTCGCTGTACCAGGTTTTCCTGACCGTGGAAAAGGCCCGCGCCGCCTTGTTGCGTCCCGAACTGGTGCCGCAGCTTTTCGGCTGGAGCATCGATTCCAACGCCTTGGTGTACAGTTTTTCCAAGGAGGATTTCCTGGGCGTCTTGTTGGGACCGATTGCCATTTTCCTCTTTTGGTTCGGCATGGCCGTTGTCGCGTTGATGGTTTACAACGCCGGCAAAGTCGTCGTGCCACTGGAAGAGTATGACGAACAAGTGGCCGAGCACCACCGCTCGTTGATCCAAAAGGCGGTCGAGCACCACCGCAAGAAAAAGTAATTTCTTTTAATTTTTATCCTTTTTTCATTTGCCGCCCCATGGCGGTCTTGTTTTTTTTTACGTCCAGCCCATGCGGGTATGTGTCTTTTCGGATGCTTTTCTTTTTTACTCGCTTTTTGACTTTGGTCTCGTTTTTTCTCGCAGGGCGGCCTGCTGTGCGTTGAAGCGGAAAAAATGAGCCGCCAATTGCCTGGCGTACGACGGACCGGATTGGACAAAGGACGCCTGGTCAATACCGCCCGCGTTTCGGATGTGGGTGTTCAATTTTTCAGAGCGGCTTGGGAATGTGAACCGGCGGAACGCAGGTCCTATTTTTCCCATGCCTGTAAGGGCTGGTTTTTGTTTTGTCCGCGCCAGTTGTTTTTGATTTTTTGCCATGCCCATTTTGTTCAACCAATCCGTCTTACTGACCGCTTCAGCTGACTTCCCGTGAATCCGCATCCGTCCGCTTGTCCAGGTGCGTTTGGAATTCCTTGGCGCCCGCTTTCCAGACCGAGCCGTAGCGGTCGCGCAGTTGTTCCTCGATGTTGCGTGAGCGGGTGATGGCCACCGTGATGTCGTCCGCACCGATGATGTTTTTCTGCTCGGACACGGCAAAATCGCCGGCCAGGCGGATGACGCCGGACAACTCGCGTAATCGCAATGTCAGGGCGTTATCGGCGTCGTCCACCACGCGCGCGCGGCGTCGGGCTTCGTCCAATATCGCCTGCATGGCGCCGTCGTCGGCGTGCGGGATGCGGCCGTCTTTGGCGATTTCCTGGGCCATGAATTGCACCAGTTGTAACCGGTTTTCGGACGTGTCTTCCATGTGCGTGTCCAGAAGCACTTCATAGCCGTTGCCCACGATGCGGGAGCGCAAAGGGGGTAGGATGTTCTGCAAGTCGTTGATGTTCGACGCGGCAACCAGGATGAAATCGCAGGGCACGTCTTCTACCCTGCAAGAGGCGCCCGCGCTGTGGGGGTTGCGGCCCACGATGGTGTACTTGCGCTCCTGCATGGCCGTTAAAAGAAAGCGTTGCACGTGTCCCAGGGAAGATAGCTCGTCTATGAACATGACGCCTTGGTGCGCATCGTGGACCGAGCCGGGAACCACCCGCAGATACGGTTGGACCCCGACGCCGGCATGTCCCCCATACGGGTCGTGGCGCACATCCCCCAAAAGTTCGGTCTCGGACGCGCCGGTGGCGATGACGAACGATTTGCGGCCGAACGGCATCAGGACTTTGCGTGGTTTTTTCTTCTTGAGTTGGTCGATTTTTTCCAATGATTTTTGGTCCAGCACCCGGATTTTGTCGGCTTTTCGCTCGTAGACGATGACTTCTTCCCGGCCGTCGTCCATCAAGCGGGTGGTGTGCACGCGGGCCTGGGGTTTGGCTTCCTGCAAGTATTCGGAGAGGATGGTGTTTCCAAATGCGGCCGTGTATTTGTCCAGGCCACAGCCGGGGCAGGCGCGGTCGTTCGCATCGGAAAGCTTTGTGCATCGGCGGCATCTGAATCCGAGTCGTTCGGCCACAAAACTGGGGACTTCCTTGGGCCCGACCAATTTGCCTTGGATTTGCGCGTTCATTCGTTTTTCTTTGGCCAATTGGTCTTGGTTGATGATTTCAACGAGCGGCTTTTCCGGGGTTTCCGGGTTGTGCAAGACGCTGACCTCTTCGGTGGGCACGGGTAAGTGATGAGATAGTGCCTGGGCCAGCAAGCTTTTGCCGATGCCGGGTGGGCCTACGAGTAATAAGTTGCGGCGTTGGCGGGCGGCGATGGTGGCCAATTTTACGGCGTGTGTCTGGCCGATGATTTGTCGGAGAGGGTCCTTGGGAATAGGAACGGATGCGGTGGAATCGAACGGAAAGTCGTCCATGGGTTAAAGGGGATTTGCCTATGGGAGTATAAAAAGATACGGTGGGAATTTTTAGTCGGAATTCAGGTTTTAATCGTGTGGGCGTGCCAGTCGGCCACGATTTTTTTCAATTCTTTTTGCGTGGTCGTCGGGTCCCAGATGTCGAAACGAACGAACGGGCCCATATCGTCCAGGTTGACGCGTACGTTTTTGCCACCGCTTTGGTGCTTTATAGTCGTTTCAATCTGACTCCGCAAAATCGATGGGTTGTGGGCGGCGTACATTTTTCCGTAAAGACGTTCATGCGGCGCGTCGGCACTGTCTTTTGGTTTGAGCAGATCCTTGGGAATATCTACATGGTTTACCTGCAGGGGCTGGACGTGGGTTTTTCGGGTGTGTTGGAACCATTCGAGCATTGTGTTTCACCGTTTTTTCCCCGTCTTACCCAAACGCCCTCTCTTCTCCACAAAGCTCCCGCAATTTCAGCATCCGATTTTGTCTCGCGGTATCATCCCGACACAGCAACACCACTTGGCTCGGTTTGTGCTCCGCCGTGACTTGGTAGCCTGTTTTTTCGGCCAATGTCTTGGCAACCGACTGCATGTCCTCATGGTTCGGAGCATAGTTGGGGCCAAGCCGGATGCGGCTTTTTCCGACGGGGGTGTAGGATTTGACTTCGACGTATTCGGCCCCGCTACGATGGACGATGTCGGCAAAGCCGTCCAGTGATTCGTCCGAGATGTTCGGCCCTTTGGCCAACGTCATCCGTAGGACCCGGCGGTCATGTTGTAGTTCGCGCATCACGTCCAGCGATTCCAAGTAGTTGTCCCACAAGTTCGGCTGGAGCGGCTGTTGGATGGCTTTGAAGGAGGCTTCATCCCATGCCGACAGCGAAATGTACACTTGCGTCGGTAGGCTTTTTTCTTCGGCAAGCAAGCGCAACATCTTTGGGTTGGAGCCATTGGTCACCAAAAACGTGGTGATGCGCCGTTTGTGGAACGCCCGAAGCAGGGCGGGCAGTTCCGGGTACAGCGTGGGCTCTCCGTCCAGCGAGATGGCGGTGTGGATGGGGTCGGTGCTTTGGGCGTAGCGTTTGGGTATGGTGTGGGGATTGCCGGGGTAACCGTTCAGCAGGTAGTTGAACGCCTTGATCGACTCTTCCACCAAAATTTCCGCGTCGTCCACCGGGCCGTCCCAATTCGGACTGTGAAGGGCCGTGTCGCGCCAACAAAAACGGCAGGCGAAGTTGCAATGCGTGGGACAGGGCGACCATTGGATGCACCGGTGGGACTGGATGCCGTAAAAGGTCATCTTGTAACAGAACCCCTCACCTAGGCGCGCTTTTTTGGTCCACAAGCAGGTCTGCGCCGCAGCGTGCTTCGAGGGGCCGAAGTAATAGTAGGGCGAGCGGTCTCGTTTTTGTTCCAAAGTCAGGGTGAATGCCATTAGGGGCAAATGGTGGTGGTGCGCAATAAAAAAGAGGCGACCTAGCGCTATTATCCGGGCTCGTTTGCTTCCGGCCAAATCCATGTGGCGCTTAACTATTCTTTGGCGTTTTTTTGTTTCCCGCTGTTGTTGAGTTGACTTGGTTGAATTTATCCGTTCGTCATGCGTTCCTTCGCTTGTCCCCGGTTTTGTTTCTTCCGTTCGATGTACGCTTTCCAGGCAAAATAGAACAGCGCCAGGCTTGTCAGGAATGGTATTGCCGCGAGCAAATACTCTTTTTGTGCAACTGCAAAATATGCTGCGATGATGAGAGATAGCATCCCGCCTAAAGCCATTTCCCAGCTGAAAACCGCGGTTGACTGCGTCATGGTGCTCCGAGGCCGTTTATTTTCCATGTCGCTTTCCTGTTTTTTGGAGTTGGCGTATTGCAGTCGTGCATTTTCGTTCTCGAACTCGATGGCCATTATTTGGTTGCCGCAGTTGTTGCACTGGTCTAGGCCCATACCAGTGCCGCCGAAACTATCCATAAACGAGTTTGAGCCGCCGCTTGTCCAAGATAATTCATTGGAACCGCATAATGGACACGCGCGAATGGTGGGCATGTGATTTTTTCCTCTTATTGTCCGCCTTGTGTTTGGCCAGCTCCCGCGCCCATCTGCTGCTCCAATTGTTGTTCGCCGCCTTGTCCGACCGGGATTTCAATGAAGCGCACTTGGTCTTTGTCTGCGGTGTAGATGATGCGGATGACGCCGGAAACGAGTTGTTTTTCGTTCAGCTTGTCCATGAACGCAAGCGTGGTGTCTTCTTTCACGCCCACGGCGCCCTCGAACACGGCATCCACGGGGTTGAATCCGGCTTTTTTGAGCGTTTCAAGCATTTGCATGACTTCGTCTTTAATCTGCATAAGTACCACCGGCAAGGGTAACTGGGTTGAGGTTTAAATGGCGTGCGGTTCCGGTAATGTCGGCGCCAAATGCAATCCTTTTATATATTGGCACGACAATAATTAAATTATTCTCACGATAATATTTGTTGGTTTTATGGTGTTTTACAATCGCAAATCCGAATTGGCCTTCTTTGAAAACCGGCTGGAATCTGAATCGGCCCAATTGATTATCCTGGAGGGGCGTCGACGTATCGGAAAGACCGAACTGGTCAAACGGTTGATGGAAACCAACCCCAATGCGTTGTACTTGTTCGTCAATGACACCGAGCCCAAACTTATTTTGGATGAGTTTGCGGCCGCTATCTTGCAGCAACGCAAAGAAACCGTCCGTTTTGATACTCCGAGCCAACTTTATGCCTATTTGGCCGAACTTGCCTCGCGTTCGGATCAAAAACTTTTGGTCGTTTTTGATGAATTCCAGCGGTTTTTCAACGTCGAGCGTGGATTCATTACCGCGCTCCAGGCGGCTTGGGATTCCAAGCTCCGGCATCTTCCGAACCTGATGCTCGTGCTTTGCGGTTCCAGCGTCTCCTTGATGCAAAAGCTGGCGTCGGTCCAAGGGGCGCCCCTGTATGGCCGGAACACGGGCGAGCGGCACCTTTCGCCTTTTCGGTATGTGGACTTCCGTCAGGCATTCCCCGGATTTACCGAGGCGGAACGCATCCGGGCGTATGCCATTTTCGGCGGCACCCCCCATTTTTTCACCCAGCTTAAAGAATCCAAATCGCCCGATTTCATCCCCGCCATCCGCCGCCTGATATTGGAAGTAGGCGCCCCTCTTCGTGAAGAGCCCCGCCATCTGTTCGTCAGTGAAGTGCGCCGCTCGGCCCGGTATCACGCCATCTTGCAGGCGATTGCCGAAGGGCACCGGACCAGTTCTGAAATCGCAAACCATGTCTCGTCGCGCACGGCACGCAAGACGCGGCCGACGTCGTTGCCCTCGTATATCGATGTCTTGAGCGAACAGCTTGACATTCTGGAACGGGATGAGCCGGTGGGCGGAAAGGAAAAGCACGGCCGCTACAAGTTCCGCGACCCATTTTTCGAATTTTGGTACCGTTTCGTCTTCCCGAATCAGGAGGCATTGGAATTGGGCAATTATCCGTTCGTCGAGGAAAAGATTTTGCAGTCGTTGCCCGCCCTTGAAGGCATGGTGTTCGAACGGATATGCCGGGAGTTTTTAGCCATCCACAATAATCGAAGTTTGGCCGGCCTGCCCCTGAATCTGACGCGGTTGGGTTCGTGGTGGTCGCGGAAGAACCAGAATCCGGCCGATGCCCCTGTTGAAATCGACATCGTGGCGCAAAACGGCGAGGATTTCCTCGTGGGCGAGGTCAAATACCGCACTGAGCCGATGGGTGCATCGATTTTGAAAACCTTGGTCGAATCCAAATCGCAACGCTTGCCTTTCCGCGGACGGTTCCAATTCGTCGCCTTTTCAAAATCAGGGTTTACCTCCGATTGCGAGGATTATGCCCGTAAAACGGGCTGCATTCTTTTCGACTTGATGCAGATGGCCCAGGCGTTGGATGAATATTCTGCGATGGTTTAGCTCCATTCACCTCTGAATTACCGGAAGTCCGGTTCCGGAAACATATTTAAATCGGGTCGGCCCAGTTGGTCAAGAGTCTTCAATTTCAAAAAATGAAGAACAACGAAGGTGTTTGAATTATGGTCAAGTACGCAATTGCAAAGCAACTTGCTGGAAAGCGCATCATTACCACGGACGGCGAGGATCTGGGCCGCGTGATTGACATCTTTTTGGATGAAGTGACCGGCAAATTGGAAACCATCCTTCTGGAGCCCAACCCGGATTCTGCATACGCCAACCGCGCCACGCATGACGCCTCCGGTCTGATTACCGTGCCGTATGGCGCTGTTCTGGACGTCAAGGACGTCATGGTCGTGGACCGCCGCGGCCTGAGCGAATCCGGGGCCGGTGGACATTCCGACAACGGCATGGGCATGTAAATCGGACCTATTGCCCCAATTTCTTTTTCTCAAAAAGTTGGGCCGGACATTCCGGCTCGTTTCATTTTTTTTGGACTTTCAGCGTCCGCTCGGTTTTTGAAATTGGTGCTGGCGTTTTTTTTATTTTGAAAACGTGCTGGTGACGTTTTTCTTTTTCCCTGACGCTTCACTCCGTTCTTTCATTTCGTCATTTTTTCCATTTTCCGGATCCGGCAGTTCCACTTCAATCCGGTGGCGCTTCTTGCGGTATTGGATGCCTTCGGGCACTAATTTGAGGTTGCGGATGGTTTCTTCTTCCGAATCGCTGTGGTCACGCAAGGCTTCAATCATCGAAAAGTGCAGGTAAATCCATTCCGCTTTGCTCTGGGCAATCTGGGCCCGGCTTTGGAATGTTTCCAACAAAAACCGTTGTTTTTCCATCACCGCGGCTTTGCGCTCGTCCGGCTCATCTTCGACGACTTTTTCGGCCTGTTGGATTTGTTGGGCGTGGCTGGTTTGGAACTCCATTTCAAGCGCTTCGGAAAACGTGGCCGTGCTCTTGGATTCGAGGTGTTTGAGGCTCTGGAGGGCAAAGGGCGCGGCATGCGTGACTTTTCCATCTTCCAAATAGACCTGCGGGGCAAGGGGTTCTTTCAGGAGGCTGGCTAAGGCCACTTGAAGCGCGTCTTTTTGCGCCGCGTTGAGGCTTCGGACCGGCATGATCTTGTCAAGTCCTGCTCGGGCGCAGGCCTCTTCCAGATAGAATGGTGAGAGGTTGACCGTTTTGGTCAATGCCGAAATCAACTGTCCTGTGAGGTCATGCAACAATCCGGGCTTGAACGCGTCGGGATGCGCTTTGTCTTGCGGCGGGGCGACATATTTTTGTCCGGCGTACAGTTTGCGCGAGGCGAATTCTTCGGCGCGCCAGGGCTTCAAGATGAAATCGACGCCATCCAACAGTAACAAGTTCCCATCGCCAAATAATTCCATTACCACGGACACGTCGGCAAAGTGCAGTTGGATGATGCGGTCAAATCCCACCTGGCTGATTTTTTCCAACCGGCCGGTCAACCGCTTGCGCAAGAGCATTACGTATGAGCTTGGGTGCGCCGTGAATTGCGGTGGCATTTGGGTCAAAAAGGCGGCTTCCGGAAGGTGGGCCACGAAATCGGTGTGGCGGAATTTGAAGCGGAAGATGCCTTCCTGGCCAAAGGCTTTCTGAAGGAACTCGCCCTCAAGGCTTTTCGCTTCCTGGATTAGGTAATGGACGTCAAGATTGGACAAAGTCATATGCCAAGGTGGTGGCAAGGCGGGGCTTTAATCGGTTGGTTTTGACGTTTTGGTGGGCGTCGTTGCCGGAGCAAGTCTAAGCGCGGTGGTCGAATCGGGCAAAGCGTTCGAGCGGCTATAGGGCCTTCTCGGCAACGGTATCATGGGGTTTGGTGGCGTCGGACCATTTGTTTTCAATCGGCGAGATTTATGGTGTCTTGTTTGCAAGGGCTGCTGCAAAGCGGTATCTTGTGGAATCGATTAGGACGAATACTTTCTCCCTACTGGTTCTGTCGTTTTTTCTGGTGTTTGCGTGGTTTTCCAAGAATCACGTAATGATTCATGAATGCGCCATACTGCGTGTACTCTTTTAGGGTTGCTTTGATGAGCTTATGCTCGGGTGAGTTCTCGGTGCGTCCGGGCCGAGTCATCCAGTATGGTTCCGATTCTTTCTCGTTTTTGGGCCAGCATCTGAAGCCGTATTTCTCGAGCCTTAAACCCGCGCTTGCAGCCGCATTTCGGATTTTTTTTCCATTGGACCGATAGCGGTTGTCAATTTGTTTGTCCGTGCACGGTTCTATGCTGTCTTGATGAAGCAGGGTGTGTTCGGTGTAAGGGCTGGTTCTTTGGCTATACAAATCGGAAAATATGGGCGTACGTTCAAACGTATGATGGAAGTACCCTCCGGGAATCAGAAAAATGCTTAAAACGTTCAATAGACTCTGTTTCTCACCCGGTGTTTGATGTCGGGGCAATGAGTCAGGCATGTGGAAATGGATTTCGTCAAAGCCTGTATTCGGATCTTCCCCCGCGGCTTCGTTAGCCTTCCGAATCTGCTCCCCGATTTGTTCGGCGTTTTTCCAATCCAGAACAGATTGTACGCGCGTAATTCTTGGCTGGGGCACTTCGGACGGTTCCGGCAGGCACCGATGTCGATATTCTTCCGGAATGTAGGTTTTTCTGCGGGTATTTAATGAAAAAGTCACAGGTTGTGGATCATGGTCCTCATCAATCCCTACATATTGTATGGGTCTAAAATGCCTAAACGTGATCAAGCCACTTTTTGGATCCTCCACTGGGTCGGTTCGGTAGCGATTGAAAACATTCCATACAATCAATCCACTTCCTCCGCATAAATCAAGAACGCGTACTGGTTTTCCGATGGTTATGCTATGTTTGCCTTGTGGATTTTGGGATACCTCGATGCGGGGCATTATCCACTTATTTCAATTGTGCCGAATATTAACTTTTGCGTAACCGTTTAGTTTCGTAGGCGGTTTTCCGCCAAATCATGGACAAACTCGATGAAGTTTTCGTTCTGCAAACGCGCCGTCTGGAAAAAACTCATTAGCACGGCTGTATCGTTCGCGCCGTGCTCCGACTGACTCCC
>JACRGH010000037.1 GCA_016212375.1 Microcaldota archaeon | reverse complement strand
CTCGGGTTTTGACCGTCATGCAATCGGCCACTTTTTTGTCGTTGAAGTGCAACACGTTTTCGATGTATTGTTTTTCTTTTTGGGTGATGGCCTGGTCCTGTGCGCCCAACGTGACGGTCGAGCGGATTTCGTCCTCAGTCAGCCGGACCGCTTTTTTGGAATACGTGCCGGGAATGAGGCGGATGAACGCCTCGAAAGCGAAGACCAAGGGCGATAGCAGGACTTGGAGCACTTCCAATACCGGGCTGGACAGAAGCGCAAACGTCTCGGCGTGCGTACTTGCCAATGATTTGGGCGTGATTTCACCAAAGGTCAGAAGCACCAAGGTCATGATAAAGGTGGCAATGCCCAATCCGGAATCACCATAGGCCTGCACGGCCGCATCCGCAGCCAGGACCGATGCCGCGACCGTGATGACGTTGCTGCCAATCAAGATGGTGATGATGGTGCGTTGGGGATGGGCCTTAAGACGGGATAAGCTGGACGAGCCGGATACTTTTTTGGAAACCAGCCGGTGCAACCGCACCCGGGTGACGGACAAAAAGGCCGTTTCCGACGCGGAAAAAAAAGCCAATAGGACCAAAAGCACGACTAAAACGGCAGAGGAAACGAACCAAATCATACGAAACTATTGACAACGGCCGGTGCTAAAAGCATTGGGGAAACGACCCGCCGCAACGCATGAAACGGGAAAAAAATAAAGCACACAACAAGACCAGCAAATAAAACAACGAAATAGGTCGGTCTTGTGGTCTAGCGCATCACAAATTTCCATTAAAAATCGTGTGGCCTTGCAAATCACCGTGATTTGCAAGAAACCAAGAAAGTAGTCGGGAAACTTTCTTGGATTGCTATAATAAGCGGCCGTGAGTGAACCGTTTACGCAAACGGGGGCGGAAGGCATGAAACGGATATGGATTTTATTGGTAAGCGCGATTTTGGTCCAAGGATTGGCGGCGGAAAGCCAATGCAGTTTCCAGCTTAGCGCCAATTCATTGAACATCCATGAAGGCCTCGGCATCAGCGGCGAGGCCACCGGTAGCGGCTTTGGTCCTGACACCAATGTGGAAGTGGATTGCAACACCCAAAAAGTGCAACCGTACTTGAGTCTGGCCCCGGTCAAAGCCACTGCATCGGCCTATTCCAGCTCGTATTACCCGTTCCGAGCCCGGTGCAATTATTTGGCGGTCAGCCAGGACACGGCATACGAAATTTCAGTCAAGCTGATGCCGCAAGGAATTGTCTGCACCCCCGCAACCAGCGGCACCGTCACGGTCCTCGCAACCGGGACCTCAAGCACGCAAAATGCGCCACGCAACGCCCAAATTGAACCCGCCTCGAACACGGGAATAAACCCCGCCGCACCAACGAACACCGCAATAGGCCAAATTACATCCTCCGATGCCGTCATCCAAACCGCCGTCATGCCGGACAAGGCCAAATGCGGCGACTTGGGACAAATCCCGTGCGAAAAGAAAACCAACAACTGGATGTTTCCCGTGACGTACGTATGCAACGCGCCCTATGTCAACAACGGCGAGTACCCGCGTGAGAAAGCCCGATGCGTCGCCTGCAGGCCCGGCACCCGGCACGACGGCGGTTACTGCGTCATCGACAACGGGAACAAGGTAAGCCCGACGCCGACAGCCAGGCCCACGGCGGCCGCAACGCCCGCTCCAACCATAGCCCCCGTAATCACGCCTAACCCCACACCACCCGAACCAAGCGTTTTAGCGCAAAGCCAACCACCCATCAACGGGGATGAAGCACGGTACGTTTACAAATTCCGAAAAGGATGGAACACCTTCGGGCTTCCTTGGGCCTACGGCGATGGAAGCTACGGATGTTCCAACGGATTCAGTCAAATTCGGTATTATTCGTACAACAAAGCCAGCCAATCCTTCGAAGCCGTCACTTCCCTCAACCAAAATAATTTGCGTAGTACGGGACTAATCGCCTACGCGGCGGTCGACTGTGATTACTCCATCGGACAACCCCGGCTGACGCAAGACCAAACCCTCACATTATGGAGAGGATGGAATCTTATCAGCGTGCAGACCAACGGATTCGGCACCGGAACGGCTTTCGGCGTGAAAAACGAGTGCACCATCACCGGCGGGCCTTGGCGGTATGACAACGACAGGAAGCAATACGTACGCGACACCCAGCTGAAACCGGGATACGGGTATTGGATAGAAGTCAAGAACCCTTTTTGCAACCTCGAAGTTATGGGAAGCGAAAACCAACCTCCAGCATTCCCTTAAACCATGCAAATGAAACGGCAAGCGCGGTCCGGCCAAGAGAAGGACACAACCAAAGATACAACCAAGACGCCGATGGACCGTCAAAGGCGCGGACGGGAAGCTGGTTCAAATAGAAACTCGATGTCATCGCCGTCCGCCAAGTCATAGGTGAGCCAATCCAGACGCTCGGCACCGTTGACGAAAAAGCGCATCTGGCGCGTCGAATCAGTGCAGACATCCGTGACGCAGGAGGCGTTGAGAGGCTGGGGCCAAAGTGAAAAGAAATACGCAAGCGTGGAAGGAGGCAAATCCGCCAGACGGTGCGCCTCGACATGCAGGACACCGGATTCATCATGCGTGTGCACCGGGGACTCCGGCCCGTCGGAAGGCAGGCCCACGTTGGCCGGGATGATGATTTCATCCGGACCGTCGACGATACGCACGCGGGCATGCCAATGCACCGGATAATCCGCCACGGTGTCCGGAAACGACAACTCCGGCAATTCGCCCAACACCAAGAGCGCCGGACGGCTCCCTAATATCAGGCCTAAAGCCGCGGCAAGAAATACCAAAACAACGAACACCCGCTTGGACGCCATGAAAAATCCCGTTTGAAAAGAAAAAAAAAGGCGGAAAGTTCCGCCGTATGAAAAAAAGAAAAATAAAAAAAAGTTTGGGCCAAACAAAGCAACTTAGCGGGTGCTCTGTCCGTGGCCGAAACCGGTGCGCCTAAACCCCGGACGCCCGCCGCCGTGGCTGGTTCCGCCATGGGAGCGAGGGGCGCCGTACGAAGGCCGGCCACCGCTACGGCCTCCGCCGTATCCGCCACCGGACGATCCGCGGTATCCGCGGCTGTGCCCACTTGGACCACCGCGACTTCCGCCGTGGCCTCCGTGACGCTCCAAACGGTCGCCTTCCTCACCATGGTGTTGGCGGGGCGTGAATTTGCGGAATTCGGGGTCGATTTTCAACACCAGTTCCTCAATCGTGGATTGGCTGCGCGTGACCATCTGCATCAGTTCGCGCTTTTCCATCACGTTGGTGATAAAGGAAATGGCGTCGCCTTTCTTTCCGGCGCGTGCCGTGCGGCCGATGCGGTGCACGTACACTTCCGGTTCGTCCGGCAGGTTGTAATTGACCACCAATTCGATGTCGTCCACGTCCAACCCGCGGGCCGCGATATCGGTTGCCACCAAAATGGCCTTATGCCCGCTACGGAACGCATCCATCGAACGCTCGCGGCGGCTTTGCGTCAAATCGCCATGCAAACAGACGTTGTCAAAACCTTTGTCGCGTAACGCAAAGTGCAAGTTGTCCGCGCCGCGTTTGGTGCGGGCAAAAATGATGGTCAAGCTCGGTTTGCGCTCCGACAAAATCGTGCAGATGGCGGCCAATTTGTCCTTGCCGTCCACCGCTACGTAGTGTTGGCGGATGTTCTCGGCCGTGGTCTTGTCTTCGGACGTTTTGACCACTTCCGGCTGGACCATGTTGGTACGCGCAAGGTCAATGATGGTCGACGGCATGGTGGCGCTGAAAAGGGCGGTTTGCTTGTTCTTCGGCGTGTGCTTCAAGATGTCCTTGACGTCGTCGATGAAGCCCATATCCAACATGCGGTCGGCCTCATCCAATACGACCATCTTGACGTGGTCCAATTTGATGGTGCGCCGCTCCAAATGGTCCATGATGCGTCCGGGCGTGGCAACAACGATGTCAACGCCGTCGCGTAAGGGGCCGATTTGGCGCTGGATGTCCTCGCCGCCGTATACAGCAAGAACGCGGTGGGGGCAGTATTTGCCCAATTCGCGGAACTCAGCCACGACTTGCAACGCAAGTTCGCGGGTGGGCACTAAAATAAGGGCCTGGATTTTGCGCTCCGGAACCAAGGATTGCAAGATGCTTAAAGCAAATGCGGCCGTCTTTCCGGTGCCGGTCTGGGCCTGACCAATCAGGTCGGAACCTTGCAGCAACAGGGGAATGGCGTGTTCTTGGATGGGGGTCGGATGCTCAAAGCCGGCGTCGTTGATGGCTTTCATTAATTCGGGCGCAAGGCGCAGATCTTCAAAACGTATACTCATACTTTCAGTTCACTCCTTTTAAAAAACCAAGGCGGCGCTCAACAATAAGTTGAGGGAGGTACCATTTCACTTGAGTCCCAAAAGGCCCCCCAGCACCCAATCGATTCGGTTGAATCAAACGGTTCGGGTCCGACAAAAGATGGCCGGACCAAAACCTGCATGGTGCTTCAGGCCCAAAAACTCGCAAAAAACAGCGCTCGGGCATTGATTTGATTTTGATAAGATTCTCGTGGCGAAGGGGGCTTTAAAGGGTATTGATTTGAATGAAAATGTAGAGCCCTGAAATTATTTCACACCTGGGCGGCTAATTTGGCTATGACCAAATTAACCAACGCCCAAGTCAGTTGGGCTGTACGAAACGTGACTTACGGACGCATAACCGCGAAAAAAGCCGCTTTGGCACTCGGCGT
>JACRGH010000038.1 GCA_016212375.1 Microcaldota archaeon | reverse complement strand
TCCTTAAGGCGAGTGACTTCTTTTGGTTTGAGTTTTAATTTTCTCATTGGACGCCCTCCTCGTTTGTTTTGCCCTGTTGAAGGTTAGGCGTCCGGAGAATAAAAACTTTACTAAAAAACTAACTTGTCATAGTACTAGGGAAGACTATCTTGATCCAAAAGGGGCATTGGGAGAAGCGAGTAAGGAATTGGAAATAAACCTGCATCCCGAGGAAGAACTGGCACTGAAACTTTCAAACGGCATGTTCCCAAAAACAGAAAAAAAACAGAGAAGGTTCACACTTCAAGAAATTGCGGATGAAATAAAAAAAATCAGAATAAAGCAAGACCACCCCCATCCAACCATCACACGGGATGGAGTCCGAATCATGTTGATAAAAGCGCGTCGAAAGATCAGAGGGTCATTTGTCGTGGCTGGAATCATCAAAAAACGCCGCGAACTTGCCGAAAAAGCAAAAAAGGACCAGAAACAAAAGAACCCATGAATCCGAGTCGTCCAGAGAAATAATCGGTGTGCAGCGTTCCGGTCCATGTTTTACAAAGCATCCACCGCAAACCCATCAAAACCATTTTATAACCTCCAACCCTACTACCGACAGCTGTCGATTTTCAATCGGATTTCAAGGAAAGCTCCTAAGGCCCTTAGAGAGCAACGGAGGCCATTAAAGCGGAGAAGGTGGGGCTTTCCAATCCGGCAAGGGTGGGTTACAGGATGGACAAGGTCGTTTACTGGTTCAACGAATTAAGCAAGGACTCCGTTGCTATTGCCGGCGGAAAAGGCGCCAACCTAGGTGAAATGACGCAGGCCAACTTCCCCGTCCCGCCCGGATTCATCGTATCCGCCCAAGCGTACCACGCCTTCATGCAATCCACCCGCTTGGATGCGCTCGTTGCTGCAAAAACCCAAGGTCTGGACACGGAAGACTCCGACCGTTTGCAACAAGTCAGCGACGACATCCGCAAAGCCATGATGGAACAGCAAGTGCCCAACGACATCCGGGCCGAAATCGTGCGCGCCTACAACAAATTGTGCGGAGTCACCATGATTCCGCGCGAACAGGACGAAGTGTTGGTCGCAGTGCGCTCCTCCGCAACGGCTGAAGACATGGCCGAGGCGTCCTTTGCCGGACAGAATGAGACGTATTTGAACATCCAAGGCGCGGACGACGTGGTCCAAGCGGTCAAGAAATGCTGGGCCTCCCTGTTCGGCGCCCGCTCCATCTATTACCGCCAGGACAAAGGATTCGACCACACCGAAGTGGGCCTTTCTGCGGTTGTCCAAAAAATGGTCCAATCGGACAAATCCGGAGTAATGTTCACGTTGGAGCCCATGACCAATGACAAAGGCAAAATCGTGGTGGAAGGCGGATTCGGATTGGGCGAGGCCATTGTTTCCGGCGCGATTTCCCCGGACCACTACGTCGTGGACAAAAACTCCAATAAAATCATCGAAAAAAAAGTGTTCAAGCAGACCATGATGATTGTCCGCGTCGGCAAGATTACGCGCGAAGAAGAAGTGCCTGAAGAGATGCAGGAAATCCAGAAAATGTCGGATGAGGAAATCACCACCATCGCATCATTAGGCCGCCGCATCGAGGACCACTACGGACGCCCCCAGGACATCGAATGGGCCATCGAAGGCAAAGACGCCTTTATTGTGCAGAGCCGGCCCGTGACGACGTATAAGGAACCGGGAGCAGAATCGCAATCCAACAACAATAACAGCCAAACGGAGGTGGGAGGAGGTATGGACGCAAGTCAGGCAACCGTTTTGCTAAAAGGTCTTGGCGCCGCACCCGGCATTGCCACCGGCCCGGTCAAAATCCTCCGCTCCTCCAAAGAAATCGACAAAATCCAAAAAGGAGATGTCTTGGTGGCCAAGATGACGTCACCGGACTATGTCCCTGCCATGAAAAAAGCAGTCGCCATCATCACCGATGAAGGCGGCATGACGTGCCATGCCGCTATTGTCTCACGCGAACTGGGCGTGCCCTGTATTGTAGGTAGCTCAAACGGCACCCAAATACTCAAAGACGGACAAATCGTCACAGTGGATGCCAAGCGTGGCATTTTGTACGATGGCAAGGTGGACTTTGGTGCGGAAGCACAAACCGCGTCACCGGCTTTGACCGGAGGCGCTCCGCTTATCACGGGTACCAAGATTTACGTCAACTTGGCCGAGCCGGAATTGGCCGACCGAGTCGCTGGAAAGAACGTCGACGGCATCGGCCTATTACGTGCCGAGTTCATGGTCGCAGGTTTGGGCGTGCACCCACGCAAACTCATTGCGGAAGGCCGGCAAAAAGAATTCGTCGATGCTTTGGCGTCGGGCCTTCGGAAAGCATGTTCCTCGTTCTTCCCCCGCCCCGTCATTTACCGCGCCACCGATTTCAAGACCAACGAATACCGCAATTTGGACGGCGGCGAACAGTTCGAGCCGAAAGAGGAAAACCCGATGATTGGCTTCCGGGGCTGCTTTAGGTACATCAAGGATCCCGAAGTATTCAACATGGAATTGGCTGCAATCAAGAAAGTCCGCGAAGAATTTGGATTGACCAATTTGTGGCTGATGATTCCATTTGTGCGCACCTTGCACGAGTACAAGCTTTGTAAGAAATTGGTCAAAGCCTCCGGATTGCACCAGAACAAGGACTTCAAATTGGGCATTATGTGCGAAGTGCCCTCAACGGCCATCCTGGCCGAGGAGTTCTGCCAATTGGGCGTGGACTTCATGTCCATCGGCTCGAACGACCTCACGCAACTCACGCTGGGTCTGGACCGAGACTCAAGCTTGGTTGCCGAAGACTTCGACGAACGCGACCCCGCAGTCATCAAGAGCATCGAGCGGGTCATCACCGCCTGCCACAAGTACGGCGTCAAAGTCAGTTGTTGCGGACAAGCACCGTCAGTCTATCCTGAATTCGCGGAAGCGCTCGTACGATTCGGTATCGACTCCGTATCGGTCAATCCGGACGTCATTGATGTCACGCGCAAGACCGTCGCGTCGGCTGAGCAGAAAATCATGCTGGAGCGCCTGCACAAGCTGACCAAGGTCGCGGAAAAGGATGAAGATGAGGACGAGGACTGAACCAAGTGGACGCAAATGAAGCGTAGACCAAAACCGCAACGCCGTATTGGTTATCGTTTCTGAAATGGGCACTGGTAGCGGGTGTTTTCACGTCCGTTATCTTAGCAGTACTCATCTTCCCCATTAATTATATAGGAGGCATCATCGTTCTTGTCAGCGGCCCGCTTTTGTTTCCGATTCTTTATGTATTTCAAATCAAGTACCCTGAAGATTACAAACCCACAGGATGGTTTACAGACGCACTACCGTTCTTTCTTTTCGGGTTTAATTTAATCATATTTTCCGAAATCGTGCTCCAAGGGCAATGGACGATGGGATTGTTGGGCACCGCAATAGCCGTGCCAGTATGCTTCCTGGCAAACAAAGCTATCCGGTTTTTTGAAAAGCTCGGCTTCACGTTCGATCGCGTCGGGGAGGAATTTGAATTCGCGGGGGGATGGTTTGACGCCCGAACACTCATCACCCTTAAAACCGTCGCACAGGGTAGCATGAAAATGTTCTTTACAGATGTGATACTGTACGGAATCATTTTTGCGGCGCTTGTTATTCCTATCGCCATAATTTTTATTGTTAGTTAAAAACCACCCGTCTTTAGCGGAAGCCTCTCAAGGCCGAAGCGTTGACGGGTGGGAGCTATTTCGCTTCCGAAGCCACCGGTCTATAACGAACGCCCGCAGGCGTGAGTGGTGACCGGTGGAGAACTTTCACTGCATTTCCTTCCCGGTGATACCAGGCCGAACCTTCAAACGATGAAGCGGGGGCGAAAACCTGAATGTTTTGAGACCGCACCGTAATTATTTTGTGAAACTCTCGGTCATCCTCCCCGCCTTGAACGATTCGCACCGGGATACGACACGCTGAATTGACCATTGACAGAATCAGATGATCGTTTTCCTCACTCCAAGCAAACCGCATGCACATAGTTCTTGGCGTCCTGCGCAAGAACATGGTCGAATGTCAGCAACACTGCGCCAGAATCCTTGGCCCCCAACACGATTGGAACGTCGCTTCGGTCCCTTAAGGCAATCCTTCTAAATCGGTCCTTTGAAGGGCTCGGCAAGACCTTGCACCGTTTACGCAGTTCGGAGACAACGTCGGACACCTCCGATTCCGAATAGCCGCGGGCGGCAAGTACCCGCCGGAGTTCCTTTACCACGTACTCGTTCGTCAGTTTCGACTCAGCCGAATCGTACAGGGATCTGGCTTCGGCGTGTTTCTCGGTAAAAAGATGGACCAGGAAGCTGGTGTCCAAAAAAAGACGGCTCATCCGTATTCCTCTTTGTAGAGTTCACGACGGACTTTTCTGATTTCCTGAAGGATTTCCGTCGTGGGCCTCTTGTCGATGCCGTATTTTTTGCGAAGACGGTCAATGACCGAGCCTTCAACCCATTTGCCTTTGCGAACCACCACATAATCGCCTTCTACTTCGAATAGCAAGGGGGTTTCCGGGTCGATTCCCAACCGAACCCGAATATGTTTGGGAATAGTCACCATACCGTTGCCCGACATATGCGCCAGATGTTTCACCATGATATCGCCTCGAATAGGAATATTATAAACAATATATTTAATAGTTCGTATTTTTAAGATTTTAAGAAATTGGAATGCCAACGAAACCGGGCTTGGTTTTTGTACAGACAGAAAATCTCCGGATTGCCAATCAACATCCCGGTAGGGCGCATCAATATTAAGAGCCCTGACGAAGTAAGCATACCATGAAAATCTCCGTCATCGTCCCCGCCTTGAACGAGGAAAAAATAATAGGCCACACCCTAACCGAACTGAAAAAAAGGCTTCCGACCAAAGGCGTCCAAATTATCGTCGCGGACGGCCACAGCACCGATGACACGGTCAAAATCGCGCGCAAGCACTCCAACGTCGTGTACGAACGGGGAAAAGACTGGCAAGCCGCCAGCATCGCAGCCGGCCGGAATGCGGGTGCCAAGAAAGCATCGGGCGATATCTTGTTGTTCAACGACGCCGATACGTTACCCCAGAAAGAATTTGTCGAAAAAGCCTTGCAAATCCTGCGGACGCAACCGGACGTGGTCAGTGTAGGATGCGAAGTCCGGCCGGACGTCTCGGATTGGAACACCCAACTGTTCTTCACCATTTTGAACGGTATCGTCCGCCTCAGCACCGCAATCGGCCGACCGGTTATTGCCGGCAACTGCGTCTTCTACCGCGCGAGCGCCTTTTGGAAGGTACACGGCTTTGACGAGGACATGCATGCGTCGGAAGACCAAGACCTCTCGCTTCGAATCCGAAAAGAAGGCCGCGTCATCTTGTTGCCCCAATACACCGCCTACACCTCCAACCGCCGACTTGCACAAATGGGTTTCTTGGGACTTATGAAAGACTGGGGAATCACCAGCATCAACTTCTTGATGGGCAAAAAAACGAAACGGTATGCGATTGTGCGGGAATGAAAAATGACAACAACGGACAAACACGGTTTCGAGTAGGGATTTAAACACCGCAAACGTGGGCCTATTCAAACAATACAAATGGAGGCGATTCAATGGAAACCGTAAGCGTGGACATCAAATCAGACCCGAAAGCATCCCGAGTGGAAGTATTAGTACGCTTATTGTATTGGATTCCGTTGATGATTGTCATGGTCATCATGGCCGTCGTGTCCGTCATCCTGTTCTACATCAACATCCTGACATGCCTGATCCTCGGTAAGCGGATCGGTGGTTCGTTTATCGGAAAATATGTGAGCTATTCGGCCAAATACATGGCGTACATGATGTTCGCCACGGACGAGAGGCCACCCATCATGCCGGAATAAACACCGGACAACCCAGGTAATCGGGCCCTATCCTTTTTTCCTTTTTTTTATTTTCCAAACAATTAGACACCATCCAATGCACCATCAACCAAAAAACACGACCCATCCGCGTCGGTAAGCACCCATACGATAGAAAAAAAACGAAAATGGAAAATCACCATGGATTCTTTCTTGAAGCACATGGAACGAAGGCCCAGCTTGGTCGTGTGGGCGCGTGAGTTCGCAGAACATGACCGCACCATCGAAGGATTCCACACCCAAATCAATGGGAAACTTGCAGAATTACGCACCGCCATTCGCGAACTCAAAGGTAAGGAACCGGCCACACCGACGGTAGTCCAATTTAATGACGCGTTCATCCACCAGTTTCAGAGGGAAAAACGCCAACTCGAGACATTGCGCCGGCTATTTCGCCGCCATTTCGGCATCGTTAAGTGACGGCTTTTAATCGCAGTCCGCCCTAATCTATCGTAACATGGTCGACACCAAAACGGCATTAGAATACGCCTTGGCCTTCTTGACGCTCTTTGCTACCGTCTTTTTCCTATTGGTCTTTTTGGAAAACAGAAGCCGGATCCAGGAATCACCAAAACCGCCCAAAAAACTGCCCTCCCTGACCATCCTGATTCCGGCCTACAATGAAGAAGCTACCATAGGCGCCACCATCGAATCGGCCTTGAACGCCAAATGGCCGGGCGCCCGCAAACAAATCGTGGTCATCGATGATGGCTCCAAGGACAACACCTTGAAAATCGCCCGAAGTTTTGCCAAAAAAGGAGTGTTGGTCCTTCACCAGACCAACGGCGGCAAAGGCAAAGCACTCAACAACGGCCTCAAACACGCCGACACCATGATGGTCGCCACCATGGATTCGGATTCGTATATGGACCCTCACGCGTTATTGAAACTCGTGGGCTATTTTGCCGATTCCAAAGTCGGAGCGGTCACGCCGTTGATGAAAGTGTGGCAGCCCAAAAACACGTTGGAAAAATTCCAGAGGATTGAATATTTGCTCACCGTTTTTTCCCGAAAATTGTTGTCATTCATCAATTCCATCAACGTCACTCCCGGGCCGTTATCCATGTTCCGAAAATCCGTGTTCGACCACGTCGGCGGCTATGACGAGCGGAACATCCTGGAGGACCAGGAAATGGCCATGCGCATTCAGGCGCACCAGTACCAAATCGCATCCTCCATGGATGCCGTGGTCTACACCTCGGTACCCAGTACATTGCGCGAACTCATCAAGCAACGCGTCCGATGGCACCGCGGGGGAATCCGCAACATTCTCAAACATCATTATCTGGTATCTCCCAAATACGGCGATTTCGGCGTTTTGGTCATGCCGCTTGCTATAATCAGTATACTGGCGCTGTTCGTCGTCTTTGGCCTTGCCTTATTTTCACTGTTCTCCGGCACTCCCAACGCCTTTTTGAGTTACGGCGTGCAAGGCCTTATTTTCGGCCTGACGCCACTGCACGTGCTGTCCGCCATCATTTTGATTTCCACTATTGTCTGGAGCTATGTGGGCATCCGGCAACTGCAAGGTGAGACCCTGTCGGCACCGTTTTTGGCACTTTACCTCCTGCTGTACGCCCCGCTTATCACGCTGTTCTGGCTGGTGACACTGTTCAAGGAAATCACGAGAGAAAAGTTACGGTGGTAACGCAACAAAAGGTAAAACCGAGAACACGGAAAACAAAATCCACAAGTCCAAAGCGATTAAAACCACCAACGCGTGAACCTTACCATGCGCCCCATTTCCTGGAAGACGTACGCCGCCGCATTCCTGATTTCGGCCTTTTTGTTCGGCTTCGGCATTTTGGCCGGCATATTCATTACGCAAGGGGTGAACATGCAGTTGGACGCCGACATCAGCCGGTTGCAAGGACATACTTCGGAATTGGAAGTACTGTTGTTGTTCAACCCGGATGCGTACGGCAACCAAAGCCAAGGGGGCCAAAACCAATCGCAGACCCGCGCGCTCTGCCCATTCTACAAATCCACGTTGGCATCTTTTGACCAGGAAACCACGGATTTCGGCGTAAAATTGGACGCCCTGGAAGGCACCCGCGGCCGCTTGGACCCGTACGTGCTGAACTTAAAGCGGGAATACACGCTCAAGCAGTTGCGCGACTATTTGTTAGTGCAAAAGACCGATGCCCTATGCGGCACGCACACGAGCACCCTGCTTTACTTTTACACCAACAACAATTGCCCTACTTGCACACAACAGGGCAAGCTGGGTCCGGAATTGAAGCAAAAGCATCCATCCTTGATGATATACGCATTTGACACGGACTTGGCTATGCCGGTGGTCAATGCGTTCAAGACGTTTTATGGCATCACGGCGTACCCCAGCTTGGTGCTGGATGGAAAGACGATGAGCGGATTCCAAAGCTTGGAAACTATAGATTCCAAATTGACGGGTTAAACCAAAAATGAAAGTCGGAAAAAAAAAGGTCCAAGCCCAAGCGCGCCTTGGAAAAAAGTAAAAACGTATCGCCGCAAAAACAAAAAAATCAAACCAATTCTTCGTACAATTCCAGCGTCTTTTGGCCCGTCTTTTCCAACGAATAGCCTTCGGCCTTGCAGCGGGCCGCCTTTCGGAACGCGCTTTTTTCGCGGGTGCCTTGGTTCAGCAAGTCCCCAATTTTTTCCGCACAGTCGTGCGAGTCAAAGGATTTGAACAAAAAGCCGTTCTTCCCGTCGTCAATGGTCTCGGGAATGGCTAACGCGTCCGCCCCCACGCAGGGCGTCCCACAGGCCATGGCTTCCAATAATGAGAGGCCTTGGGTTTCAAATGCCGATGCCGAGACCACGCCGTCGGCAGCCGCGTAATAATAGGGCAGGGCTTTGCGGTTGACAAAACCTTCGAATTCAAACACCTTGCGCACGCCTTGTGCCGCGGCCAACTGCTCGTAAAAGGGCCGGGCGGGTCCGTCGCCCGTGATGACGAAGCGCACCTTATGCGTCTTGAGCACCGATTTTGCGGACTTGATGACCACATCCACGTTCTTCTCATAACCCAGACGGCCGGCAACCAAAATCATCTGCTCATCCGGCGCAATACCCAGCAACTGCCGCACCAGTTGGCGGTCCAAATCAGGCCGGAACCGTTGCAAATCAACGCCGTTGGGCATCACGCGCACATCGGGAACGCCGTTTTGCTTCAATAAATCTGCAGTTGCCTCAGAGGGAGCCGTGACTACGTCAAAACCGCGGTAATACAATGCAATCGCCCGCCAGAGCACGCGGGAGGATTGTTTCTTGAGCCACTCGTTTTTGGTCAAGTATTGTGCGCCGTCCGTGACCATGGTGTGGAAGGTGCCGACCAACGGTTTATGGAGTTGGGATGCGACGTGCCGGGCGGCCAATCCCATGGACGTGATGGCGTGCGAGTGAATCAGGTCCACCGGATGTCTTTTGACGGCCTGCGTCGCAGTCCAATAGGGAAATAGCGCCAGTTTGTATTGGGGGTACGGTGGAAACGTGAGGGAGCGGAAAAACGTCACATGGGGATCCAAGTTCTGCCGCGCATCGCTTTGCGAACCCGCGGAAAAAACATACACCGCATGGCCGTGCGCTTCCAAGTAGGCGCGGGTATTGAGTAATGAGGTGACCACGCCGTCCACGTTGGGCAGATAGGTATCGGTGAAAAAAGCCACCCCCAGACTATCCGGGTCGGCGCGTGCTTTTACGGCGCCTCGGCGTACATTTGAGGAGCGCAACAGGCCGCCCAATCTTTTTTCCATATTTTTTTTCATCAAGGAAAACGCCATATGGTTCAACCGCCGACCCACTTGAGTGCCAAGAGCACCAAGCCCAAAGATACCAAAAAGACCAACGGCGCGGCCACTTTTGCGACCGATACGATGGCGTTGATGGTGGACAACAATTCCGCCTGCCGCTGGATGCCCATGACCGCCACGGACACGCGCTTGGACACCAAGGCGGCCGAAACGGGCTCTAAATCGTCCAGGGCATTAACAACCGCGGCTTCAATCGCATCCAACAATTTGGCCTGGTCCACGCGGGCGCCGACGGGGTTGTGGACGCCGCCGATGGAATTGACCGAATGCGAATCCGAGGTGAAAAAATCGACGAAGTCAAATCCATACCCTTGCAAGCGTTTGCACACGGTTTCACGGAACGCCGGTTGCGCGTTATTACCATCCACCAAAACGACGCACGCCGTGGCTTTTCCGTAACCGATAATCGCCACTTTCAGACCCATGGCACCGATGCCGTCATTGATGGAAAAATCATTCATTGGATTGGACCAAACTCCCAAAGACAGAGGCTGACCCGTATGCGGCCGAAGGGCGGCAACCGCGTCCACGTACCGGTTGTAAACATCGGAGCCCACGTCGTACATCTCGCCATTGGTCAAAGCATTGTGCCGGTCCACCACCAATGCGTCGTCAAATTGCCGGTAGGCCAGGTTGCGAAGTGCCAAACCAGTGGCAAGGTCAAAATCTTCGGTGGAATAGGGCGCGCGGGTGATGCACAGCATGGCATTTCGACCAAACCCCAATGCGGCCACTTGATTTTCCCCAACAGCCTTGGAATCCAAAAAGCCGCTTGCAGAAAAATTCGAAGCGGATTTGACCAAGCGCTCGAATTCGTGCGCCACGTTTTCGCCTTGCGCCGAATGCACCAGGTTCATGTCGTGGTTGACCAGGCCGTGGAAAACGAAAGCCTCGGCATGAAGTTCTTTTTTGAAATGGTCGGACAACACCGCGGGCAAGCGGCTGGAACCGAGGTTGCCAAACGGGCCGTAATGGATGGAGGGGACCAAAAAGGCGGCCTTCAGAGACCCGTTCTTGCGCTTAAAGACCACTGCTCCAAGCCAGGTCTGCACGGTTTGGCCGAATCCGCCCAAAAAGTCCTCCAGCCCTTTTTCACCGTGTATCCACTGGGCGAAAAACAAGGCAAGAGCATCCGTGGTGGTCACGCCGAAATTGCGCTTGGACGGGGCATTGAGGATGTACAACAAAGAGGCCAGCGCTAAAAGCAGGATACCGGCGGACAGGACGAATTTGACCAAGGTAAAGGTAGACACATCAACCGGAAGACCGGCCTCAACCAGGCCGAAACCGTTCCACGCCACCAAAAAACCCAAATTAAATATCGGATGGACCACGGACAGGGCCAACGCCTTCGCGGTTTTGAGCGAGAGGACCGTGCGGCAGACCATGAACCATACCACCAAGGCCAAGGCGTTGGCCACCAACACCGCCGAATACAAGCCCACGTTGAAAGAGCGGAAAATGGCCGCGCCGATGACATACATGGTTGCCACGACCAGCATGGCGGCCAATGAGGCGGCCAAGCTGTACGGAAAGAAGCGTTTTTTGAGCATGGAAGACGCAAGGCCGGCCGTCAGCACCGCGGGCAAAAAGAGCCACCAAAACCCTTCCCCACCGCCGAAAAAAACGGACTCAAACAAATTGCCGCTGTGCAAAAAGCGGACCAAAAAGCCGCCGACAAAGGCCACCACGAGCAAATAGGCCGCCAGGGTACGGATGGACGGCATCTCGACCAAGGCGTGGCTCAGGCCGATCATCTTACCCCGGGAATCGCGGACCATCTCGCTTTTTTCGGAGGATTTTCGCCCCCATCTGGCGGTACGGCTCATAGGCTAATAGAAGGCAGACGGGGCCTATAAAAGAAGCGGAAAAATGGAAATAGGTACGATGCCGAAAAAGTGGGGAAATAAAAAAAACCGAAAATAAAAAAGCGTTTCCGTTTACCAACACAAAAGAAATCTGAAACGTTTGCGCCTTCCGGAGGATTGCAAGGCGCAACTATTTCGGAGTATCATTTTTAGACGTCGTCACATCAAATTCCGGCGTCCTTGAACTTTTTCCAAAGATCATTGATGACATTGAAGTTGGGCGAAGACACCTCGAGGAATACACGATTGGTTTGGGCATCGTGGGTAATATTGAACAAAGCCGCTTCCTTCCAATTCCGGCGCTCGGAAAATCGATTTTCGTAGGCTTTGTGAACGGCTAAAAGAGAATCTTTTTCTTCGTCCGGCAACTTTTTTATTCCGCGGATAAAAACCCCGAAAGAATGGACGCCTTCCTGCGTCTTAACGTCAGAAACATTCGAAACGGATTGTACTATGCGCGGAATCACGGCGTGAGGTCTTTTACAGGCCCGGATGATTTTGGCTACCTCCCGCACAAATTCTTCCGCCATGAAAACAATAGGGGTCGGCTTGCTTTTATTCAAATCGGCGAATGACCCGTAATGCGCCAGTACTAATCGAACTGCCAACACCGACATCGGGATCGGTTCCCATCCAGCCAAAGCGCCAAATGCCTAAAACATAGGAGTCCGAAAAACCACCCGGACTGAAACCACCCGCCAGAACGGTTGGAAAAAATTGCGAAAAACGAAGTCATTAAGAGCCACGCCGCCATTTTCCATCCATGCACGTCGACCGGTTGGATGTAGCCGCTTTGGCCGTTCTTTTGCTTTTGGTTATCGGCGCGTACGTGTTCTTTTTCAACGGCGCAGTTCCATCCAACAACTCAACCCCGTCGATTCCGGCCCGCTACGCCCAAGGACCCTGCGCATCCGCGAACACCACCCACGGTAATGCCGCGTGTTTCGCCCAATTGGCATTTTCCGCAAAAAACGCCTCAATCTGCCTGGACTCGGCAGGTCCCGACGAATGCGCCGGCTCCATTGCACACCGCCTTGGCGACAATGCGACCTGTATAAGCTGGTCGGACCCGCAGGCATGCGCCTATTTTGCTGCCATTTCTCCGTTGCAGGACGGCACGGCAACAAAGGACTTCGCCGAAACCGCGTGCCCCTCCTTACGGCCAGATTATCGGCAAGACCAGTGTTTCTTCGAATACGCATTGAGGTTGGATGACGCATCCTTGTGCGGACGGATATTGCGGCAAGATTTGCAATCCGGTTGCCAAAACCTATCGGGGGGGAACGGATGAAAAAAAACAACCCCCCCTTCAGCTCCATCGATGCGCTTCGATTTTTACCGATCATCGGACTGCTTATGTTCTCCGCGGCCCTGGGCGCAACCGGATGCGGAGGCACCTGCACATATAATATAGGCGGCGGCAACCCGTTGGTGAGCTGGACATTGGACCCCCAATGCAACGGCAATAATTTTGACCACCCCACCGCCGTGGCCCAAGCGGGCGCCCTATCTTGGCCATGCGGCTCCGGCTTGGTGTCCTGCAATCCACCCACATCGGCTACGGGATCAATGACTTGGACATCAACCCAACCGGCATCTCCCTTGACCGGCGCATACGCCCAAGGTAATTACCGCGACGCGACCGGCACGATTGTCACTGGAACCCAAATTGCATGCACCGGAATCGGCGGAAGTGGGGGTGGTGGAGGCCTGCCCCCGGCGGGATGCGGCGGAACCTGCACGTATTATCCGACCGGCGGAAACATATTGGTCAGCTGGACCATGGACCCGACATGCAACAACAATGTGTTTGACCACCCATCGGCATTTGCCACTGCCGGATCCATGACATACCTGTGCGATTCGTCCATGGCATCGTGCATATTGTCAAACCAAGGATACATGACCTGGACTTCAACCGCATCGCGGCCGACGCTAACCAGCGCGTATGTCCAAGGCCTTTACCGGACCGTAACGGGCACCAACGTACCGGGCATCCAAATATTCTGCAATCAAAACGGAGGGGGAGGAGGACCTGGTCCGACGCCGACATGCGGCTCAGTCCAAGTCCAGCTGAACGGACCCAATGCACTTCCGGGCGGCGTTTTTTACGGCTACAACTGGACACAAGGATGGATTGACCAGTGTCAGACAACCGGCCAGCCATGCGGCATGGTGCCTAGTATGTTCGTTGCCGCCCTATGCGTCGAACAGGGCACGGCGTTATACATCCAATGCCCGGGAACTCCCACCTGGACCGTCAACAAAGGCTCATTACAGATGGACCCCGTTTCCCAATTGCCCACGAACCAATTCTGGAAGTCCGATAACACGGCAGGTTCGGTCGGCATATCCGCCACCGTGGCCGGTTGCGCCGTTCCCTCCGCCATCTCCAATTTTTATGAACACATCATCAATGCCTGCGCGATTTCGCCGTCATCCGCCCAAGTGCCAACGCAATCCACTCAGACGTTCTCAATTGCCTGCAAGGATGAAACAGGCGGCGCCGCACCCTGCCAGTATAGGCTAGGTCTTCGAGCTGAACCACAAGTTGGCCCGAGCCCAATATTAGGTACGCTCCTACCCGACCAAATCGATACGTCGACTACCCAATCCACGCTGACCACCACCGCATTTGACGTCGCGGGCAAAATCACCGCAGGCGGGCCCACGTTTTCCTGCGAAGCACCCGTAACGGTCGGCAACCCCGCCATCGCCTGCACCATTTCCCCGGCATCACTGAATCTCGCAGTGGGTGCAAACGCCAACATCAACGTCCAATGCACCGGCCAAAACGGGCAACCGGCCAACTGCCCGAACATGAATTGGTTCAGCGGACCGTTTTTGGGCCCGGTAAACAACGGCGTATTCACGGCCCAATTCTTAGGCTCAACCCAGCTTCAAGCGCAAAGCCCGCCCGGAACACAACCGTTCCAATGCGCGATTCCGGTGACGGTCACCAACGGCCAAACCAGCCCAGCCACCGCCTGCACCATTTCACCGTCACCCATCAACCTTTTGGTCGGCGGAACGACAAATGTCAATTTCCAATGCACCAGCTCCAATGGACAGCCCGCGAATTGCCCGCCGATGAACTGGATGGCCAACCCGGCGTCATTGGGATCGATGGCGGGCAATTTGTTCAGCGCGGCCAGCACCGGTACGGGAACCCTTCAAGCCCAAACGCAACCCGGAACCGTACCCACCCCGTTTTCCTGCTCAGTTCCGCTTATGGTCAACCCGATAAACACCAACCCGGCGGTCTCCTGCACGATTTCCCCACCCTCACTCAATCTCAACGTCGGCGCATCGGCGAACCTTGCACTCCAATGCAAGGACATAAACGCACTGGCAGCAAACTGTCCGGTGATGAAATGGGCGGTAAATCAACCCGCATTGGGTTCAATCATCGGGACTCAAATCAACACGTTGACCGCGGGCACCGGAACAATCCAAGCCCAAACGCAAGCCGTCCCGCCCGCACCAACGTTTTCCTGCTCCATTCCATTGACGGTTACCAACGGAGTACGTTGCAACACCTTGCCCACCCACGCCAACTTCCCCGGTCAGACGACCGACTTTGCCGCCGTTTTGCAAAGCCTGGGCCATTTGGAAGCGGTGCCGAACATGGTCCTGGACAACGCCCAAGTCAAGTTGACATATGTTTCACCCGTACGCGCGTGCGGCCAGGATTTTGATGGCGCCATGCGCACGGCACCGGGATTTATTGCGGTTGATTCGAGCCGATTCAACGAAACCATTACCCACCCGGTTTTGCCACTCACCATCACAATGAAAAATCTGCCCTACGCCCAGATGCCCAAGCTGTTGGTGTTCGACGGCTACGCCAACGATACAGCCCAAGTACGAAACCAAGGTAGCGACTGCGTCACATTGAACCGATGCACCAACTTGGCCTACGACTTCACCACCCACACGCTCACGTTCCAAACGGCGGGATTCTCAAGCTACGCAACGCAGGATTCCAGCACCCCCACCACGGGTAACGACGCGCAATTCATCACTCAAACCCCCCCGCCCGCAACCATGAATCCCGGACAAACCGTCAGCGTATCCCTCACGTTCAAAAACAACGGCAGCAGCACATGGGTGGACAACGATGGCACGACCAGCGGCGTTTACCGCATGGCATTGACGCGGCAAAACCAACAAGTCAACCCCGCTGACCCCACCTATACCATCTGGAGAGCCAACCCGCTCTTTTTGTCCGCCGGCGAAACAATCCCACCCGGCGCATCCAAAACGTTTGCATTTCCAATCACCGCACCAACTAGTAACGGAGTATACCACTTCCAATGGCAGATGGCGCAACAAAATGTCGGCGGTTTTGGCGAATTCAGTCCGGATTTGGCCATCACCGTGGGAAACATAATCACAATCACACCCCCGCCGGCCCCCAACCGCCCGGCCGCATTTGTCAAACTGACCTGTCCAAGCAACTTGGTCGTCGCATCCAACATCACCTTGGGCACCTTGAGCCTGTCATTCGGCCAACCCTCGTGCAACCCGGCCGTCCGACTGGACGTCACCAACCCCAAGAACCAACCGGTGGACGTGTCCAACCTAGGTTGCATCAACGGCCAAAGTGCATTTGACATGAACACCACCATGGACGGAACCTATTCCGCCAACGCCTCCTACAACGGCAGCTACGACCGGTGCTTGTTTGCCATCGCGGGCACGCCGCCGCAGGCCACGCCGGAATTGGGCCCGATTTTCATCGTAGCCGTGGGCCTTGTTGCTGCAATGCTGGTCCGGAATAAAACCGATTGATAAAAAGTGCAATAAACCAATTCGGACTAGGCCGCAGTTTCCTTGAGCGGGTTCAATCGGAAAAAAAAACTACAACAAGACCAGCAAAATCAAATAATGAAATAGGCCGGTCGTGTGGTCTGGCAAAGCCAGCTTAATCGAAAACATAAGTGCTGGCGTCGCCATACCGAAACGCGCAAGGAAGAAAAAAAAACGATACCCCACTCGACCCAAAAGTAGCAAACGCATCACGTCAGGCCGTACGGCCGCAATGCAAGAAAGAAAAAAAGAAAGAACCCGGCACGCAATCCGGAACTGGAAATTATTTGTTAATGGAGCGCACGATAATCTTGAACGTCAAGGTCTTGCCCGCCATCGGTGAATTGAAATCAACCGTCACGTTGTCCTTCGATACGTTGGTGATGACGCCCGGATAGCCTTGGGGCGACTGGACTTCCAAACCCACTTGCGGCTCGGATTCGTTGGAAAACATGGACCGTGGGACCTGAACGATAGCACGCGGATCTTTCTCGCCGTATGCGTCCTTGGGTGGCAGCACGGCGGTTTTTTCCTCACCCAATTTCATCCCCAGAACGGCATTCTCAAATCCGGGGACGACCTGGTGCGCGCCAACGGTAAAAGGCAACGGCTCGTACGTCGGACGGGGCGGCAAACCGGCTTTTTTGGCTTCCGCCTCGATGGAGGTGTCAAAGACCTTGCCTTCAGTCGTACCGAGGTAATCGACGGTCACATTATCCCCATTCTTTACGACGCCTGCCATACCAATACCACCATTCGTTGCGTTGATTGAGACTTGAACTGAGTTTTGAGTTGAAATCAAGACCGGCGCCGTCCGAGTCGATCCGTTGGCGCTTGAATTGCCCGCATCGGTGCAACCCATGACCAACAAGGCGGCAAACAAGACGAAGACTAAGCCGGTTTTGGAAAACATAAAGCACCAATAGGTCGGATAACGGTTAAAATCCTTTGCTCAACACCGGGAGGAACGTCAAACCGTTATCCAAACCGCGCCTTCCGTTTCCTTTTTCAAAACCGTTAAAACCCTTCATCCACACCAATTCAACCTATGACACCTGACCACGCACACGGCTCCGACACGGACGCCCAAAAAGAAGACCAAATTCACGACGGAAAAAAGGAAGGCATTCACGACCACGATACGGAGCATGACGACAAGGGCCACGATGAAGAAGGCCACAACCAAGATGAAGACGAGCATGACCATGACGCGCATACCGGACACGGACACGCCCATCCGAGCCACCATGGAGACAACCACAAACATTACCTTGAAGCCGCACGCGTCGCGGTTTCCGTGCGCAGTTTTGCCGAGGATTTCGTCAAGCCCGGCATGAAATTATTGGACATCGCGGAACGCATTGAAAAGGAAATCGTGGACCAAGGAGCCGGAATGGCGTTCCAGGCCACCCTGTCGCTCAACGAGGCGGCGGCGCACGACACGCCCAAAATGGCGGATGAGCGGATCTTTACAGAAGCCGACGTGCTCAAAGTGGACTTCGGCGTGCACGCGGAAGGTTGCATCGTGGACCAGGCCTTCACGCTCAATCCCAATAATGAACACATTAAATTGATTGAAGCGGCGGAATCCGCCCTTGCCGACGCGTTATCGGTGGTGCGCGTGGGAGCCAACGTGCGCGACGTGGGCCAGGTCATCCAGGATGCCATCGTCAAGCGGGGATTCAAACCCGTGGAAAATCTCTGCGGCCACTCCATGTCGCCGTACATCGTGCATGCCGGCGTGAGCGTACCGAACGTGCCCCGCGGCGACTACGTCTTCCAGGAAGGCGACGTGTTTGCCATCGAGCCTTTTGCGACCAACGGCGGCGGCAAGGTCACCGACGGCAATCTGGATGAGATTTTCTCCATGGTCCAGCCAAGGCCCGTGCGCCTGCCCCAGAGCCGCAAAGCCGCGGAATGGATCATGGACAACCGCCAGACCCTCCCGTTTGCCAAACGCCACTTATTGCCCGTCTTGGGCTCGGCCGCCTCGGTGGAACTTGCCATCCGCGACTTGACGCGCCAAGGCATCCTCCATGATTACCCGGTTTTGGTGGAAATCAATAAGGGCCTCGTGGCACAAGCCGAAACGACGGTCATCGTTGAAAAAGATTCTGCCAAGATTTTGGTCTGAAATCCAACGTCCAGTTTTCTTTTGGTGGAGCTTTTCTTTCGAATAGAAAAAGTTCGTAGAACTCAAAAATAGACGGGTGGCACAAGCCGAGACGCCAGTCATAGTAAAAATGACGACGTCAAAGTCCTCGCCTAATAATAACGAAAGAATATGCGTTACAAAAAAAAACCGGAAAAAACAAGCAGACTCAACGTCGGGCCCTAGCGCAACTTTTTATAGCCGGGATTCGTAAGCCCACCTATGGCAACTGCAAAGAAAAAAGATGAAAAAACGGAAGAGACCAATCCAAAGAGCGCCGAAACCAAAACGGATAAGCCGGCCGACAAAAAAACCGAGACCAAACCCGGATTGACCATATCGATTCCCACCATCGCCTTTGACCAGCAATTCAAGCTCAAAGCGCCCCTGTTGGTGCTCATCCTGTTGCTGTTCGTATTTGCAGCATACCTGTTCCAAACCGCATCCATCCACACCACCGATTTGGTCGATATTTCACGCATGCAGTACAGCGCCGCCAAAGCGTACAGCCTCGCATTCATCCTGTTCGTCGTCCTGTTCAGCTTGGTCTTGGCATTGGCCATGCATTTTGGGCACGGCCAGAATTGGCTCATTTCCCTATTGGCATTCATCCCGGCCCTTTTGGGCGCCATCGTGCTGGGACTCATGTTTTCCAACTACATGGGCGCCTTCCTGGCATTTGCAGTCACGGTCGGCGCCGCATCGTTCTTTGCGTCGCGCGCCGAGAAGCTGAACTGGTCCGGCGCGTCCCAGACCGCCGGGCGGGCATTGTTGATCCTGGCCATCCTGGCATTTGCCGTCACGTTCATGAAAGTCAACGCCAACCCGAATTACTATTCCGACCGCTTCTTCAACTCGGCCGTGGCCTTGGTGCCCGACGTGGGCGCGCAGGTGGCCGATGCGGTTTCCAACACGACGTTGGACGAATCGTTCCTCCGAGGCGCCATCTCCAAGGAAACATTTGCCAGTTCCATTTCCACGGACTCGGTGCGGCAATCGATTGAGACCATTCCCGGATTGTCGTCGTTCAACCAATCGGTGCGCCAGAAATGGGCCGAAACGGTCAAAGCCAGTCTGACGTCCGACGCGGCCTATAACCAATTCATCACATTGGGCACGGCTTCGTTGCAAAAGGCGCAAGGACAGATCGCCGAATCCTTTAAAGCAAGCGCCGGCACCCAGGCGGCAGCCGCTTTACAATCCGTGAAAAAACTGCCCGCCATGAAACAAATGACGGACAACTTCGCCCTCATCATGGCCTTTTTGGTCCTCAGCATACTGAGCGTCGTGAACTTCGTCATCAAGCTTTTGGCCACGATTCTGACTTGGAGTCTTGGAAAACTGGCGTTTTCGTAAAACGGAATACGACCATGGAACAACCCCGGCCATTGGACGCAATCCGAAAAGTCATTCACGACGTGGCAACCAGGGAAAAAATCCCGGTGGCGTTCATTGACGAAGAATCCTCTAACGGAAAAATCCGATTGATTGCATATTTGAGCCATCGGAATAATTACGTAAAGACCTCGCGGAAAACGGATTTGGCTCTGATTGACAGGGACGCGTTGGAACGAATTTCGGAATCAATACGCTCAGGCGTCAATATCGAGTCGATAAAAATCCAAAGCCACTTTTGGCCCCGAAGCGACCATGAGAATCTGAACCCCCACCAATTCCACTCAATTTTGGTCGTAAAAACAAGCATTTCCGCGGAAAATCAAGGCTGAATTCCTAACAAAAAATAATGGCCCGCATGCGTCCCACTTTTCCCCAATCGGCACCCCCCGTATTGTAAGACCATTAACGGCCGGTACGCCGCCTCAATCTCTTCCCGCGTGCGGTAGAACAGGACGTTGCCCATTTTTCCGGTCGCTTCGGTCAGACCGGATTTGGGCGCGTCGCGGTCCGAAAAACATGACAGCAACAGCACGCCACCCGGTGCCAAGAGCCTGCCGAATTGAGCCGCATAATCCGTCAAATCCGCCGGCGCGATGTGGTGCAACAGACTCCAATCCAGGATGAAATCGAAACGCTTGCCTTCCAAAGCGGATGCCGAACCGGGAATGACCAAGTGGCGCACGTCAGCGTGGACAAACCCAATGGAAACGTTTGCCGCCTTCGCCTTGTTCCTTGCGATTTCCAAGGCGTTTTTTGAAAAATCCACGCCCGTCACGTCAAAACCATTTTTGGCCAGGAAAATGGAATAGTTACCGGAACCGCAGGCCACGTCCAATGCACGAATCCGGGCCAATAAAGTGCCAGTGGCTCCAGAAGTCTTGACGGGTTTGAGCCGACCCGATGCCAAAAACGCGAGCAATTCCTTGGGCGGATTTTCGATTTCCCAAGGGATTTCGGAAAGCGGCAAACGGTAGGCGGAATCCCAAAGGGACTCGCCCGATTTCGGAAGCGGGGCGTTTAGTTTTTTGGGCACGCCTGAAGACGATTTTTTGGACGGATGAAGTGGCAATTTTTGGGCCATTATTGGATTTGGCGTCGCAAGCCATAATAATTCACGCACCCTAAATCGAAAACCCGAAAATAACGGGATTGTGAGTCTTGTTTTCCATGACCCTGATTGTTCTTGACGTTGAAACCACCGGATTGGGCCACTGCGGCTACCCCAAACGCACCGACGGCGTGGTTCAGATGGGTATGGCCTGGCGCGACCCAAAAGGCATCCAGCGCTGGTCGTCGTATTGCAATCCGGGAGAGGAATATTTCATCGGCGGCCGGGCGGATGAGGCGTTCCGCATCAACGGTTTGAGTGTCGAGCACGTCCAAAAGGCCAAACCCGCGCACCATGTTGCCAAGGCATTTTGGGACAAAGTGGCGCAAATCGACCCCACCGGAAGTAACGCCTGCTTCAAATCCTACAACCGCAAATTCGACAAGCCATTTTTGGAATCCGACCCTTGGAACATCCCGGACGAGCGCTGGGGCGATTGCATCATGCTGGACGCCGCGGCCAAACTCAATGCTCGCTGGCTCAAATTGCAAAAAGCGGCCACCGCATTCCAAATCCCCTGGCCCGATGGAAAAGCCCACGATGCGGCGGTAGACGCTCATGCGGCATTGCTCATCCATGAGAAGTTGCACGGCGAGTGGGAAACGGCCACGGCGAATCCCTAAACGAAAGACAGCAGCCCGGTGATCATACCCACCCCATTTGTAAAACCATCGATTTCCGCAAGTGCGGCTTTTTTAACGTCTTCCGCCATGAATTAGAATTCGCAAGGGCTCGTGGCTCAACCTGGACAGAGCGGCTGGTTCCGAATACCGGCTTTCAAGATTTTACGGCTTTCGGAAGCCGAGGCTTCGGTCTTGGGAGAGAAACGCGTTTGGCTTTCTTTCCTCGTGGGAGAAACCAGCAGGCTGCGGGTTCAAATCCCGTCGGGCCCGTTGACCATCAAAGGGGAAACCCAGGTTTCCCCTATTCTGGTCTGACGCAATTTTCCGGAAATTGCGGCACTCCCACAAATTCGTTCGGCGAATTTGTGTGGGACTTTACCCCTTCCTGTAAAATTCGCATAACTTAATCGAGGGGGAATCCGGATTGCCGGAAAACTGAAGGACGACGCAAAGCATCCAAGCTTTGCGAAGGCCACAATTCCCTGAAGGAATTGTGTGCGGACGCTTCCCCCTGCGGTTCCGGTTGCAAATCCCGTCGGGCCCGTTTTCTTTTTCTAAAAAAAAGATTTAGCTAGCTTAATGGAACAGCGTCATGACCAACGCGACCAAAAAAGCAAGCCAAAGCCAGGTCTTGATGTCGTACCAGCAGAAACCGCGGAAAACGACCAT
Organism: Microcaldota archaeon; assembly: GCA_016212375.1. Classification (GTDB taxonomy): domain Archaea; phylum Micrarchaeota; class Micrarchaeia; order Norongarragalinales; family Norongarragalinaceae; genus JACPGT01. Next base: position 5,151 of record JACRGH010000038.1, on the reverse strand, counting down.
AGGTGGAATGCTTGAGAGCGGAATTTTTACGTCTTTTGTTATCCAGGCGTCCGGCTATGGAACCGCATACACGCGATACGCCGCATTTTCAAACGCCACCGGAAACTTGGACAAGAAAGAATCATTCACCGCGTAATCCTGCCGCGCTTTGGCATCCACGACGACATAGGCCACATGATAACGTGCCATCAGCATCGCGGCGGCCGCATTGCCACCAAACATACTCCGCGCATCCGACTGCACGCTGCCGTAATTGAACCCATGCGACCACAGCCAGCCCGGATAGCCCATTACAACGGACCGGCCGGCAAGCGATGAAACCGGATGGTTGTGCGCGGTGGACGTCAAGAAAACGGAGAATGCCGAGGTGTTGGCCCCCGTCCAATCCGCCAACTGCAAATCATTCACGTCATACAACCGCCAGTGCAGATTCGCCTCGCGACCTATGCTCAAGGCTCCGGAAAACACTAAAAGCACCACGATAAGTCCGACAAACACTTTGCTCCAAACGCCACCAAAAGAACCGTTGGCGTGACGGTCGCCTTTTTCGTGCAAAATAAAATGAAAACCGTTTTTCCAAAGGGCCACAAGCGCCGCCGCTAACAGGAAGGACGCCGCCCATTGGACGAAAAAGAAAAACTTCAGATTGTCATAGGCGTACGGTTGGACGTTAACAAAAGCGGCGAACATGAACAGAAGCCCGAACGGGAGGAAACGGCGACGCTGTTCCGACGTTGCGGCCCAAAGCGCGAACACAACGGCCAAAAGCCAGATGCCGGTCTGGCTAAGCCAAAAGCTTGCCGCATTAAACGGGTCCAACGAGTTGGCCACCCAGTTGGGTTGGAAATGAATTAAGGACGCGGGAGACAGTTGTTGCAAACTCCATGCCACTTGCGGTAGGGCCAACAAAACGGCGGGAACGAAAAACCAAAGCCAAATCGACCAACCGGACGGGCGCGATGCAACGGTTTTTTCCAATTTTTCTTTTTCGAAGACGGATTCGGCACGCGTTCCGTTCTTCCACGCCAGTACGGCATAAACCGCCGCCACGCCCATGACGACCAAGTACGAATGCCAATGCACCAAGGGCATCAACCCGGCTAAAACGCCGGCCAAAAGCAAGTCGTTACGACGCGTGGCCGACAAAAGCAACAGGAAAACCGAGGCGATGACCATTGCGCCCATCAATAGCGTGCGTTGCGGCAAAAAGAGCGAAGTCAAAACATTGGTCCAACCGGTGGGCTGCAAAATCGTGTAATCCTGGGCCATCAGCGCGGAAGCAATGCCACCGAAGATACCGGCACCACCATTTGCCGCGTTTCCAAAAAAATCAACGAAACCCAAACCGCCGCTGAGAAGCAACAAGACCAACGCCAATACCGCGGAGCCCTTGGACACACCCAACTTGAGACCAACGGCGTAGCTCAAAACCAAAAACGAAAGGAACCACCAAAGAGCGGAAAACACCAAAACCGCTTGCAAGGACGCGCCAAAACCCACTGCCGTGCCGGATGCCGAAAAAGTGCCGGATGCAAGAACGGTTCCGGATGCCAAAGCCGCGGAAGAAAAGTCCGCCAAAAACGGATACCCCAACACGCTGTCAAAAACAACGTAGCGGGGAGGAAACGATTGGCCGTGCAAAAAATAATCCACCACGCCCAGATGGAACGGCAAATCACCCCAGGTGTTGCCGGAGGAGTACCATCCGTCGGGTTGGACTTGAGCGAAATGGGTCCACGAAAGATACAAAAAACCAAGGCCGGCCAAGACTAAAAAAATGCAAAACAATTTGTGGTCACGCCAAATCAGCCGAAAGTCAGGAACAACCCCGCCGAATCGCTTGACCGAAAATACCAAAAAGACAATGCCAAAAACGGCCGAAATCCAAAAACCCTCATTCAAGCCAAAGAACCAAAACCCGGCAAGTGAAACCCAGGAAAACGCCAAAAAACCGGCTGCCGCCGAAATGCCCAAGGCGGACAAGTCGTCCAAACGCGCGTCAAACCATTTTTTGAAAAAGCCAAAGAAACCGGCGGCCCACACCAACGGAAACAGTAAGGACCACATGTCAGGCAAGCTCCGCCGCTTGCACGCACCCGGCCGGCGAGGACGCCATTGCCTCGGCATCCGGTTTTTGGCCCGCAATCCATTGGAGGGCAAAGACCAAACCGAAGGCGGCAAGGAAAATGAACGCGAATTGCCAGTACACGATGAAGCGGTCCATGAACACGGAAAGACCCAAGACGTCGTTCTTTACAGCCACAAGGCCTACGCCCAAAACCACCAGGCCGAACGCCTCAGGGCCGAACGGTTTTTTCCGGGTCCACAGTTGGAATGCGCCCCACAACGCAAGGACCGAACCTAAGGCGGCCAGGACCAGCAATAGATACCCCGTCTTGTCCAACAGCAACGTCATACTGACCGGACCGCCTTCATGGTGCTTGAATTGCGCCAGCTCAAAGACGTTGAAGTGGCCCAGGATCAAAAAGTTCCAAGCAAAATAGGTCGCAGTCGTAGCGGCCCAAGCCCACAATGCCGTCATGGCCATCGGCGTATCGGTTTTGCCAAGGTAATCATAAACTTTGCCCACCACGCCGACCGCAAAAACGGCCACCGCAAAAAATACCGCGGCTTCCTGGTGCACCAGCGCCAACAGGACACCGGCCAAAATAGCCGCGCGGCTTTTGCGGAGCACCAAAGCAAAGGCCAGTGCCAACAACACCAGTCCAAGGCCTTGCGGTAACGGGCGGATGGTGTAAATAAGCAGTTCGGACGGAAATGATGCCAAAAACGCCGCCGCGATTCCAACCCATGCCCCAAAACTTGAACCGAAACTTGAGCCGAAAGCAAAAAAGGCCAACGGAAGCGCCAACGCGAACAGCATCACCATCCAGCGTTGGCCTGAGTCAAAATCCAAACCGGCCATCACCACGAGTTGGGCCAAGGCAAATCGGTAAATCGGCACATACAAATTAGGAATGCCCCCGCCGTAGGAAAAATCGTTTTGGAACGGATACTGGCCCGTTTCCACCAACTCACGCGCATTGGCCTGATGAATCCCGGTGTTGCCATAAGTGGGTGCCAAAAACGCGTCGAACACCCCGATATGGGCGTAGACGCTGACGCAGATTGCCAAAACCAATAAAGCGGACTGGACCGCCGTCAAGGAAAAACCGTCGCGATGCATGGATCCAAAAACCCCGATTACCCCAAAAACGCAAATAACACGAAAAATGGATGCCGTACCTTGGAGAAAAAATAAGGCGTCCAAGGTCTTTAAATCAATCCGCGCGTTCAAAAATGGAATGCACATGCTATCCATCGTCATACCGGCATACAACGAACAGGACCGAATCGGGCCCACCTTGGTGGATTTGAACAGAGTCCTCAGAGGCAAACCGCATGAAATCATCATCGTGGCCGACGGGCAGGACAGAACACCCCAAGTCGTAAAGTCGTTAAAAATCCCCGGCACACGCATCCTTCCTTTCCGCGACCGCATGGGAAAAGGCGGCGCGCTCCGGGCGGGAATCGAGGCCGCCCAAGGCTCGCACATCGTCATCTTTGATGCGGACAACGCCATGGCCGCCACCGAATTGCCCCGATTGCTTTTTGCGCTCACCGTCGGAGCGGACATCGCCATCGGCACGCGCTACGCGGACCGCTCACACGCAAGCCTGTCCGGCGCACGCAAGCTCACCGCATGGCTGTTCAACCGATGGATACGGTGGTTGTTCGGCCTCAAAATCTCGGACACCCAATGCGGCTACAAGGCATTCCGAGCGGACGTCGCCAGACGCTTGGCCCAAAAAACAAGACAGACCGGATTCGTCTGGGACGTCGAGATGCTCGTTTTGGCAAAAAAAGCCGGCTACACCGTCAAAGAAGTGCCTATCCGATGGAGTGAAAAAGGCGGCGGGGATTTGGCACGGAACACCCTCAAAAGCGTCTGGGGCATTTTCCGGGATTCGGTGAAACTTCGCCTGCAATTGCGATAAGGACGTTGAGAAAAAAATGCCGAACAAAACGGCCGAAAACAGAGGTACAGCGTCATTTTCGGTGCCGGACATCTTTAATTGAAAGAGTAGAGGACGCTAACCGCATGGACCAAAGCCGGTACGCCCCCACGCCCAACAACAACAGGAAAACCAAGTACGCGGAAACCGGATTGAAGGGTACGCCGAAATAATTCAGGACAGCGGAAACCAAGGCCGGAACTGTCAAGGACGCCAAGATGCCGGCACCGATTTTCTCAGGCGGGCCGAATTTGGGCAAAAACGCCCACGCTAACGCCTGTCCGGTTGCCAAAAAAAGAATCGAACCTAAAACATCAAACGCCATAAAAAAAATCAAACTCCAAATTCCTATTAAAAAACCGGTTACTCAATAATCCAAATCACGGTTCAACATCATCCGCCGCTTAGGCCGCTTTTTCATTGACCCGGTAAATCCTTAGAATTCCCCGATCGTACACCTTTTGGAAATACGTCGCGTTGTCGAACACGGCCGCCGGCACCTTCCATTCGTAGCCTTCAAAGGTCTGCCGGTTCGGCACCCACACGTACGACGCGTTGTACGTATGCGCGGTAGTCCAAGCTTCCTTGGAATCTTTGGCCCCGAAAATGCGGTACTGCACATCCGACATCCGCGTGATGACGTCCGGCACGATGGCCCAATCCCCACCAAGGGTGCCTTCCATCCGGGCTTTGCCCATCAGAAGTTCTCCCTCGAATATGCCAGTGGCAAAGACGGTGCGGGGAGCCAGGTTGGCACGGACCCAAACCATACCATTGACTTCATCCGGCGTCACCACGGGATTGAGCCAAGGTGCGGCGGATTGTTTAGTGGCTTGCACTTGGGAAGCGCCAATGAACGCAACCGCAAGCAACGCCAACAAAGCCAAAACCACGCGCGGCGACAACGCGCCGGACAATGAGTCAACAACTGAAGGGATTTTCGCCATAAGCTTTTTATTGCCCGGCGCATTTTAAACGATTGGGCGGTTAAGCCATTTGTTGAGCCCGGTTATTATTTCGCGGTTGGTTTGCCTTAAAGGTTTCCATAAAAATTTCACCCTCCGAGTCCGTCAATTTGCTTCAAAAACAAACCGACCAGCGTTTCCGGCGGCATCTTCCGCTGAAACGCCTGGGC